>DBFZQW010000118.1:0-8978 GCA_048521445.1 Collinsella sp.
TGATGCTGTTCACGAGCTTGGCAAGACCGGACTTGCGGTTGGAAGCCTGGTTCTTGTGGATAACATGCTTGGCGGCAGCCATGTCGAGACGCTTGGTGACGGTCTTGAGGGCAGCCTGGGCCTTCTCGGCGTCGCCCTCGGCGACGGCGGACTGGACGTGCTTGGTCAGCGTCTTGAGCTCGGACTTGACAGCCTTGTTACGCATGCGAGCTGCCTCATTGGTGCGGATACGCTTCTTCTGAGACTTGATGTTTGCCACTTCTGGAGTTCCTTTCGAGTTCCTTGCAAAAAATGTATGACACCTCTGAGACACGGTGAGGTCATGCAAGCGCCTACTATAGCACGCTCCCCCTCAAAGGGATAGAACGAATTTGTCAAATAGGCAGGTATCATCACGATTTTCTCAAGATGTTCGTAATCCAGAGCAAAAGCGCGGTCTGAGAATCGGCCGAACCCTTGAGCGCGAGCTCCACATCGACCGCGCCCTCGAGCGCTGCGACGAGCTCTGCCATCGAAAAGCGACGTGCCCAGCTCAGGTGATTCTTGACCTGCCAGGACTGGAGTTTGAGCGTTGCGGCCAGCTCACGACCCTGACCGCGCGCATCGAGCGCCTTGGCGACGATTAGCTCGCGGATGCGGCCGCACAGCAACGTGTAAGTCCACACGTAGCTCTTGGCGGGCAGCAGATTGAAGAGCTCGAGCGAGCGTCGCATGTCACGGGCCGAGACCGCATTGAGAAAGTCCCAGGGCTGGACTTCGGCCGTGCGCACAATCCAGCGCTCCACATCGGCAAGCTCAATCTGGGGCGCCTCGACCATCTGGGCAAGCTTAGCCAAGTCGTTATCGAGCATGCGAGTGTTTTCACCCGAACGCGAGACGAGCTCCTCGGCGGCCGCCGTCGAGATCGACTTGCCGTGCTGCGTCGCCATCTGCTGCACGCGGCGCGGTAGCTCCCAGCGCTTGGTGCCGGAGCAATCGATCACAGCCTTCTTGTCGATCTTGGCGATCGCCTTATACAGGCGCGTGTTCTTGGCAAGCGAGTCGGCGATGATGAGGCAGACCGTTGTGGGGCTGGGACTCGCCAGATACTCGACGAGCGGCTCCGAGACCGCCTTGGCGAGCTTTGAGCAGCCGTCAAGGATTACCAGGCGAAACTCGCTGCCCATCGGAAAGGTGTTAAGCGATCCGATAATGGACTCGATATCGGGGTCCTTGGTCATGTCGCGCTCGTCGAGGTTGAACTCAACCATACCCGACTTTTCCAGACGCGCTTTCATACGCGAGACGGCGTGATCGCGCTTGACTCCGTCGGTACCGACAATCAGATATGCCGGCAGCAGACCGGTTTCGGACATTGCGCTCCCCTCCCGCAGGCCTTCGTATTCGTTCCGTGCCATTCTAGCCCAGGGGCCCACCACACGCCAACGACGTCGTCACGGTCGCTGGCATCGCATCGCAAAGCCATTCGCAGTCGGCGTGACGGTAATGTCGCCGTGTTCGATAGTGCACGCGAACACGCCGCCCGCTTCCTTAACGGCATCGATGCAGGCATCGGACGGATGGCCGTATCGATTCCCCTCGCCCGCGCTCGCGAGGGAAAGCTCGGGCTTCAGGACGTCCAGCAACTCACCATCAACTGAAACCTTAGAGCCGTGATGCCCAAGTTTAAGGACATCGATATCCCCCACCTCCTGCACGAATTCCCGTTCTTGGTCAAGCTCGGCATCACCGGTGAGGAGTATGCGCAGGCCCTTGCCTTCCTGAACATAAGAGAGCAACAGGACAAGCGAGTCCTCATTTCCCTCGCCATCCACGGACTCGAATGGCCACACCACGCGGGCGCAAAAAGAGCCGATGTCGACCGTATCCCCACGGCACACCTGCCGATACTCCACGCCAGGTCGGTTCAATACCTCGGCAGGAGCATCCTCCAGCGCATCCGCCGCCACGGCAATCGTTCCGACCGAAAACTGTTCGAGCACGGCAGGCAGACCACCCCAGTGGTCCTCATCCCAATGCGTCACAAAGACGGCATCGATATGGTGCACGTTATTGCGAACCAACGCCGCCACCACGCGCTCGTCGAGCCCGCAGTCGACGAGCGCCACTGCGCCGCCCTCGCGGATAAGAATCGCATCGGCCTGGCCCACATCGAGCACCGTCACCGAAGGCGGAGCGAATCGATCCCAGTAGGCGTACGGAATCGCAGCCAAGAGCACCAGACATGCAAGCCCCACCGCCATAGGACGTGCACGGGGACGCGGCCACCAGACCAGCAGAACCGCCAGCAAACACGGCACTAGGTAAATCCACATGCTATCGGGCGGCACGCTCACGGATGCACCCGGCACGGCGGCAAACAGCTGCTCAAAGAACAGTGCGCAACGGGCGGCAATCATGGGCACAACGAGCGCCCAAGTCCGTAACGGCGCCACGAGCGAAAAGGGAACCAGCACGATCGACACGACGAGCAGTACACTCACCACCGGACCGAGGACCGCATTTGCCAGCGAAGCAATGAGCGAGAACGTACCGAAGGCAGGAATGGTAATGGGAAGAATCGCCAACTGCGAGCACAGCGTGACGGAAAGCATGCTGGCAACGCCCGATGGCAAACCCAGCTCACCCAAAGCGTAGGTCGCATAGGGGCAAAAGCACAGAATGGCTAAGACGCTGGCACATGAAAGCTGAAAGCCCATCTCGAACAGCACCGTCGGCCGCAGTAGCACAAAGATGGACATGGTTACGAAGAGCGCCGATGCACCGTGCCGGCGACGACCCGCGCCGTTTACGACAAGCGTCGCGAACACCATGCAGCATGCGCGCACGGCCGAGGGAGACGCGCCCGTAAAGGCAGCGTAGCCCACAAGCGTTATCGCCAATATCGCCCGCTGAAAGCCACGTGAGCACAGAGTCTTTTGCAATACGCCCTCGATTACAAACCCCACGATAGCCAAATGGCTGCCCGAGACGGCGATAAGATGCGCCGTTCCCGTCACCGAAAACCAGTCGCCCGCCGGCTGGGCGCGCAGCTCGGCCGAACGACCGCAGACGACACCGGCTATGAGCGCACGCGCCGGGTCGGTCGCAGGCGCGATGGACGCAAGCAGCCCATTTCGCAGCCGAAGCAGCGGCCCCGGAGAGCCCTCATCGACCGACACAATCCGAACGGCTTTAACCTTGCGCACCTCGCCTCGGAGCACGCGCGATCGTCCATACGCATCGTTCTCAAAACGTGAAACGCGACCGATAACACGTGCGTGCGCCCCGACCCTGAGCTCGCGGTCACACGATAGGCGAACCGTTGCCAAGTTCTTGCCGTCCGCGCGTGCCTCGCAGGTATAGGAATACACGTTGTCGTTTATGGATGGATCACCCTGCACGACAAACTCGAGGCTGCTTGCCGCTCGACCATCGAGCGCCTTCGAAGCGCTCAGCGCGCCCACAGCCCACCACACAGAGACGACCGCTCCCGCCACGAGGCCGACGGACGCGGCATACAGCCACCGCTTCAAAGGGGCAAGCCGCGCACAAGATTGAGCCAGCACAACGAATACCGCCGCCGCGACGGGGATGGCCCATAGCGGCCCGACCGCCGGCGCCTGCTCCCTCAGCAGCGCATCAGCGGCCACGTTGAGCACCAAGGCGCAGCTCATGCACATGCCGGCACACAGGGCCATCGTCCACGGAATCAGGGGCCGCGGAGGCATCACATGCTCGCGCTCGGTCGCACTCATACGCAGATGCTATCTTTGATTTTGGCAAGCTTTTTCTCGCCGATTCCCGACACACGCATCAGATCGTCAACCGAGGCAAAAGCACCGTTCTTTGTCCGCTCATCGATAATCGACTGGGCCATGGAGGGACCGATGCCAGAGAGCGTCTGCAGCTCTGCCGCGCTTGCCGTATTGATATTTACTAGGACTGTTGCGCCACTCACGCCCGATGATGCGGAAGCCCCACCATCAACACCGGCTTCCGCAATGGACGCATGCTGCTCCCCTACCGTTGGAACGTGAATCTTCTGTCCATCGACGACCTTAGATGCCCGATTGAGCCCCGTAACGTCTGCCTCGGGCGCCAGCCCGCCGGCGGCATCAATCGCCTGAGCCACCCGCGCGCCGTCCTTGAGACGATATACGCCGGGCGACACAACGGCGCCATCAACGTCGACATAAACCTCTGCCGCGGCAGACGCCTTAGGCGAAGAGCCTTCGGAAGTCTTTCCGCTCGAGGCATCGCCGGATCCCGGCTCCGCCAACGAGCCTGAACCGTCAGTGCGCTCAAACGACACGCCGCCGGCACCGCCGCCAAGGTTCGCCATCGCCAAGCCGCTCGCCATCGCAATGACGACCAGTATCGCCATCACCGCTGCCTTATGACCGAGCAGCTTGTCCGCCAAGCGGTCCATCCGTTTGACCCGTTCGTGTTGTTCGCGCTGCGCCATAGCAAAACCTCCCAACACCATCGTGTCAGGAAAAAAGCCCTGCAACTGCCACGCTCCAAAACCGGTTTTAGCGGTCAAACCAAAAACCGACCAAAACCTTGCACAAATCTGTCCATTTATTCAGGCACACGTCAGCAAATGAACACTTAGCCGCAAAATGCCCAGATAGCAAAAGACCGACGATGCAGGCGCACCGTCGGTCTATGCACAAATTTACTCGTGATCTTGGTAAATCTCACGCGGAGCAAGCTCCGAATGTTTGCGTTTTAAGGTCTTAGGGGCCTTATACGTGTTGCTCTCGAAGTCAATGTACTCGGTCTGCTTGAGCAGGCGCTCGATCATCTCCTCGTGATCGAACAACTCCCACGCCTCATGCACGGCATCGAGTTTGGCGTGCGTCTCGGGGCGGCGCGGCATAAAGAGCGTGCAGCAGTCGGGAGCGGCCTCGGTCGAGATATCGAAGGTACCGATCTCTTCGGCACGCGCGATGATCTCCTGCTTGTCCGAACCGATGAGAGGACGGAACACGGGGATCTTCACGGCCTCGTTGACAGCCATGATGTTCTCAAGCGTTTGAGAGGCAACCTGCCCAAGCGATTCGCCCGTAACGATGGCCTTAGCGCCCTCGATATGCGCGATGCGCTCGGCAACCGAATACATAATGCGGCGATACATGATCACGCGCAGATTGCTGGGACAGGTGACCGAAATCTCACGCTGGCAGTCGCCAAACGGCACCACGTACAGGCGGCCGATCTGGACACCCGGCTCAAGCGCACGGATGATATCCTGCACCAAATACTCGCTCGTATCGGGCGTCTGCGGACGACCAGAGAAATGTACCGGCACGCACACCGCGCCGCGACGCGCGAGCATCCAGGTCGCCACCGGAGAATCGATACCTGACGACAGCAGCGTCACGACCTTGCCGGCAGAACCCACCGGCAGACCGCCCACGCCGCGCTCGGAGCGCGCGTACACATAAACGCTACCCTGGACCACCAGTACGTGCACCATCGCATCGGGGTCGTGCATTTGAACCTTTTTATCGGGGAAGGCCTCACACAACACCTCGCCCACCTGACGATTGATGTCAATCGAGGTGAGCTCATAGTCGGTATTGGAGCGCTTAGCGTGCACCTTAAACGAATCGAAGGAACCAAACTCGCGCAGCGCCTTGACGGCGGCGGTGCAGTACTCCTGCGGGTCGCGGTTGGTGTGATACGCCAAAGACACACGAGCAACGCCGGGAACGGTGCGAATGACACGCGCCGCATCATCGGCCTGATGCTCGTTAAAGGTCACGAGGATATAACCGGAAATTCGAGACACGGCGTTCACGGAAAAGGCGGCCAAAGCCGCCTTAATGTTATCCATGAGGATATGCTCAAAATGTGCGCGGTTCTTACCCTTCAGTCCAACCTCGTGATAGTGGACCAGGCAGACGCGAGCCGCCATTTAGGCTTCAGCAACCTTGTGGCCGAGCGCCTTCTCGTAACGAGCCTCGTCGTAAGAGATGTCGCCGTCGACAATCTCGTCCATAGCCATCGAGATGGTATCGGCACCGGAAAGCCCGATGGTGATGTCATCGACATCCTGGACGGCAAGCACGCGGTTGTGCTGGCCACGCAGCATGCTATTGATGTCGCAGGCGCGCTTGGAGGCAAGCGAAGCGAGCAGGAAGCGGTTGTGATCGGTCTTCTCCAGAAGATCGTCAATGCAAGGCTTTACAACGGACACGGACCTCAGATCCTTTCATGCATATCGAGAACGCGAACGAGCTCATCGGTCGCGCGGTCGAGATCGTCATTCACCACGACGTCGTCGTAGCGGTCGGCAAGGGCAAGCTCATCGGCGGCGTTTGCCATACGCAGCTCGATCGTCTCGGGCGTCTCGGTACCGCGACCGACCAGACGCTCGCGGAGTACCTCAAGCGAAGGCGGCTTGATAAAGATCAGCACGGCCTCGGGGAAACGCTCCTTCACCTGCAGGGCACCCTGGACATCGATCTCCAAAATCAGAGATGCGCCAGAGGCGAGCTTGGATGTGACCTCGCTCACCAACGTGCCGTAGCAGTTACCGTGGACCTCGGCCCACTCAACAAACTCACCGTTTGCCACGCGGCGGTCGAACTCCTCGCGCGTCAGAAAAAAGTAGTTGACGCCGTCGACCTCACCTTTGCGTGGTGCTCGCGTGGTAGCCGAAACCGTCAGGCCCAGGTTCGAGCGGAGCTCGCGCACACGAGTGACGAGCGTGCCCTTGCCTGCGCCTGACGGTCCAGAAATCACAAAGAGCTTGGAATCCTGAGCGCCCACTTATTTGGTCAGCTGCTCGAGGAGCTGCTCGCGCTGACGGACGCCGAGGCCCTGGACGCGACGGGTAGCGGAGATACCGAGCTCCTCCATGATCTTGGCGGCCTTGGCCTTGCCATAACCAGGAAGAGACTCGATGAGGGTGGAAACCTTCATGCGGGAAGCGATGGGGTCATCGGAGTTGAGCACAGACTCGAGGGACTTTTCGCCCTTCTTGATCTGCTCGCGAAGCTCAGCGCGGGCGTGACGTGCGGCAGCAGCCTTCTCAAGAGCCTGCTTGCGCTGCTCATCGGTAAGCTGAGGGAGTGCCATTCGTACCTCCAAAAAGTTGGGTTATATCTGATTCAATAATTGGCATTTTAGCACGTAGAACGTACAAAATGCCCAATCGCGGCTCCATAGGTTAGACGATACCCGCAAAAAGTGCAATATACTGCGCCCAAAGTTAAGCCCCTGACCTGCGATTCCACACAAAGGATGGGAAAGTTTACGCAGGCACAGGGGCTATTTTGTGCTAATGAGACCCAAAAGTGATGACTTAGGGGAATCTTTTAGGCGACGTTTTCGACCAGCTCAGCGACAATAGCGTCAAAGGCGGCAACCGGATCGTCGGCGCCGGTGATGGGACGGCCCACCACAATGTGGCTTGCGCCACGCTCGATAGCCTGGGAAGGCGTCGCCACGCGGGACTGGTCACCAAGGGCGGCACCCACCGGACGCACACCCGGAGTCACGATGAGGGCATCGGGGCCCAGCAGCTCACGCATGTCGTGAGCCTCCATCGGCGAGCACACGATACCGTCGATGCCGTTGGCCTGAGCGAGCTTTGCCAGGCGGGCGGCCTCCTCGGCCACGGGCGACTCGACGCCGATCTCGCTCAAGGCATCCTGGTTCATGCTCGTGAGCACGGTGATGGCGACGAGCTTGGCGCGGTCCTCGCGCGCCTCCTCGGCGCCCTCGCGGCAGGCAGCGAGCATGGCGCCCGAACCCAAGCCGTGGACCGAAAGCAGATCGGCACCGGCAAGCGAGGCCGAGCGGGCGGCACCGCGAACCTGATGCGGAATATCATGGAACTTAAGGTCAAGGAAGACCTTAAAGCCCAGGTCCTTAAAGGTCTTGACGATCTCGGGGCCCTCAGCGTAATAGAGCGTCATGCCAACTTTGAGCCAAGCGGCATGACCAGAAAGCTCGTGGGCGAGCTCGAGTGCGCGCTCACGGTCGCAGTCGAGGGCGACGATCACACGGTCGCGGGCATCGGTCTCTAGCATTCGAAAGCACCTACCAGCTCGTTGATGTCCTTTACGCCCTGGGACTCCGCCCAGGCCTCGAGCTCGTGCGCGATCTTGAGCGAAGCGCACGGATCGACGAAGTTGGCCATACCGACCGACACGCAGGTGGCGCCAGCCAGGATAAACTCGGCCGCATCCTCGCCCGTCATGACACCGCCGACACCGTTGATGGGGATATCGACGGCCTGGGCAACCTCCCAGACCATGCGCACGGCGATGTGGTGGCACAGCGGGCCCGAAAGGCCGCCCTTGGGCTTGGCCACGCGGGACTTGCGGGTATGGACGTCGATGGCCATGCCCTGGATGGAGTTGATGACTGAAAGACCGTCGGCACCGGCAGCCTCGAGGGCCTTGGCAATCTCGGCAACGTTGACCGGAGCCATCTTCACGAACAGCGGCTTATCGGTCACCTTGCGGCAGGCAGCCATAACGGAAGAGGCGCCCTCGGGCGTGGAGCCCATGGCGGCACCGCCGGCGGCGATGTTGGGGCAGCTCACGTTGATCTCGTAGCCGGCAGCCCAGGGGCACAGCTCGACATACATCTCGAGCGCGCGGACAAACTCGTCAACGGAGTGGCCGGCAACCTGACAGATGACCTGGCAGCCGTCCTTGGACAGTTGCTCGAGCCACGGGCCGGACTCGCGGGCAAAGGCAGCCACGCCGGGGTTCTGAAGGCCCACGGAGTTGATCATACCGCCGGGGATCTCGGCCATGCGGGGCGCGGGATTGCCGGGCCAGGGCTCAGCTGCGCAACCCTTGGTGGTGATGGCGCCCAGCTGGGAAACATCAAAGAAGTTCTGGAACTGCCAACCGTAGCCAAAGGTACCGGCTGCGGTGTTGATGGGGTTCTGCATCTTGACGCCGCCGAAATCGACGGCCATGTTCACGGTACCCACTAGAAGACCACCACCTTGGAAGCATCGAACACGG
>DBFZQW010000119.1:0-4447 GCA_048521445.1 Collinsella sp.
TATCCTGGCCGAGCCCGATGCCCTGACGGCATTTGCCGGCCCGCGCGTGATCGAGCAGAACATGCACAAGCGCCTGCCCAAGGGATTCCAGCGCTCCGAGTTTTTGCTGGAGCACGGCTTTTGCGATGCCGTTGTTCCGCGCGGCGAGATTGCGCTCACGGTGGGCGAGCTGCTGGCGCTGCACGAGGGGCATGCGCCCGGCCTGGGGGCACCGCATGAGATCGTGCATACGGGTCGCCGCGGCAATAAGCTGGGACACTTGTTCAAGCGCTCGACGGCACCAAAAACCGCGCTCGAGATTGTCAAGCAGACCCGCTCGGCAGATCGCACCACGGCGGGTGAGATGATCTCGCTGGGCCTAGATGGATTTGTGGAGCTGCACGGCGACCGTTACTTTGGCGACGACGCCGCTGTGGTGGCTGGCATTGGCTGGAAAGACGGACGCCCCGTAACGGTCATCGCCATCGAGCGCGGCACCACGACCAAAGAGCGTATGCGCCGCAACTTTGGCATGGCGCATCCCGAGGGCTACCGCAAAGCGCGTCGCCTTATGCGCCAGGCCGAAAAGTTTGGTCGACCGGTTCTGTGCCTGGTCGATACTTCGGGTGCGTTTTGCGGCATCGGTGCCGAGGAGCGCGGCCAGGGCGAGGCGATTGCCCAAAATCTCATGGAGATGAGCGGCCTTAAGACACCGATTGTCTCGGTGGTGACGGGCGAAGGCGGCTCTGGTGGCGCGCTGGCGCTGTCCGTGGCCGACCGCATCCTGATGCTCTCGAGCTCGGCCTATTCGGTCGTGAGCCCCGAGGCCTGTGCGTCGATCCTGTGGAAGGATACCGAGCGCGCGAATGAGGCCGCCGAGGCGCTGAAGCTCACGGCCCCCGATCTGTTGGCGCTCGGCATCATCGACAGCATTGTCGACGATAGGGGCCTATCGCATGAGGAGATCGCCGGTGCCGTCATGTCCTCGGCATTCGATGCCTTCGATACGCTTGGGCGGCTCGACGACGCGACCCTCACAAACCTCCGCTACCAAAAGTACCGCGCAATCGGTCAGTACCGCACGATGTGACAAAGGGACAGCCCGCATGTCACATTGGGAAAGGCGTTCCATGTCACAAGTTTCTAACACCTCGTTTACAGCGACGGTTTCATCAAACGCCATGGCCGTGGTGGACTATCTGTCCAAAAGCATGATGTCGGCGCTGCCGTTTATTGTCTGCGCGGCGTTGTTCCGCACTGTCGCCGTCATTATGGGCGAAGGCATGCTGGACCTGTGGTCTGCCGATTCCGAAATCTATCGCCTGTTCTACAGTTGGCTCTATAACGCCGGCTACTACTTTTTGCCCATTTATCTTGGTTGGGCGGCCGCCCGCCAGCTCGGTTGCTCGGAGCAGCTGGGTATGATGCTGGGCGGCGTATTGATTGCGCCCGATTTGCTTAAGCTCGTCGATGCCGCATCGACGACGGGGGCATCGATGACTTCCGTGTATGGTCTGCTTCCCGCGCCGGTCAACGATTACACGACGACCGTTATTCCGGTTCTCATCTCGGTGCCCGTGCTATGGCGAGTGGAGTGTTTCTTTAAGCGCGTTATCCCTAAGGCCGTGTCGTTTTCGTTCGTTCCGTTTGCAACCATGCTTGTCATGGTTCCGGTTTCGCTGTGCATTACGGCACCGGCGGGCAGCTATCTGGGCATGCTGTTGGGCCAGCTTATGTTTACGCTTGGCAATTCCGGTGGCATCGTGTCGCTGCTCACGCTCATGGGGCTTGCCGCGGGCTGGGAGTTCCTAAAGATCGCCGGCGTCAGCAACGTTGTCCTATCGCTCGCCTATGCGCAGTTTATGAGTGTGGGAACGGATTCGTGCATCCTGATCGCCGCGACGATGGCAACGTTCGCCGTTTGGGGCATGCCCTTTGGCGCGTCGCTTCGCGTTGCGGATAAGGACGAGAAGGCGCTCATGCTGGGCTATTCAATCTCGGGTGTTCTTGGCGGCGTAAGCGAGCCGGCGCTGTACGGTTGCGGCTTTAAATATGGCAGGTGCCTGACGTGCATGGCCATTGGCGGCGCCGTCGGAGGCCTTGTTGCAGCCGTGGGCCACGTTACGGCCTATACCATCGGCATGACGAATGTCCTCATGGTCATTGGCTTTGCAACGGGCGGCATCTCGAACCTGCTGTGGTGCTGTGTTGCCGGCGGTGTGGCATTTGCGGTGTCTGCGACGCTGAGCTACTGCTTTGGTGTGGTGCCGACGAAGGGGCAGGCGGCAGAAGACGAAGCCGATTCGCCCGAAACCTCTAAGAGCGTGGCCGAGGCAAGCGCATAAATCGATTGACAGGGGGCAGTCCCGCATGTCACATTCCAAGGTCGTGGCCCGTGTGGGTTGCGGCCTTTTTGTATCTAGGGGGCAAAGTGGCTACACTACAATCCGTTTGAGCAATAGATGTATATAGGTAGTACCGTGGGGCTGATGAAGATGGTCGAGTGGATCGTTCGTCGTGCGCAGGGCGACCGTGCGCGCGTGGGCACGTTGACGGGCGTGGTGTGTATTCTCGCCAATGTTGCGCTTTGTGCTGCGAAGGGCGCAATTGGTGTGGTTTCGGGATCGGTTTCGATTGTGGCGGATGCCATGAACAACCTGTCCGATGCAAGCTCAAACATTGTGAGCGTGCTGGGCTTTAAACTTGCGAGCAAGCCGGCCGACCCCGAGCATCCTTACGGCCACGGTCGCTATGAGTATCTCTCGGGATTGGTCGTGGCGGCGCTCGTGCTGCTGATTGGCGTTGAGCTTATCAAATCCTCGTTTGAGCGCATCATCCACCCCGAACCTGTCGAGTTTTCGCTTGCCCTGGTGGCAGTCCTGGCGCTTTCGATGGTCGTAAAGCTCTGGATGGCGGCCCTCAACCAAAAGCTCGGCGATCGCATTGAGTCCGAGACGCTGCATGCGACCGCGCAGGATTCCAAGAACGATGTTCTTGCCACGGGCGCCGTATTGGTGTGCGCGATTGTTTCGCAGGTGACGGGCATCAACCTTGACGCTTGGGTCGGCCTTGCCGTTGGTGCCTATATTGGCTGGAGCGGTTTTGAACTCATCCAGGATACGGTGAGCCCGCTTTTGGGCCAGACGCCCGATCCTAAGCTGGTCAAGCACATTCGAGACAAGATCATGAGCTACCCCGGCGTTTTGGGCGTTCACGATCTGATGGTTCACGACTACGGCCCGGGCAGGAAGTTCGCAAGCGCTCACGCCGAGATGGCAGCCGAGGCCAGCCCGCTGGAAAGTCACGACACGCTCGATAACATCGAGCAGGCGTTTAGGAACGAAGACGGCATGATTGTCACGCTTCACTACGATCCCATCGTGACCGATGACCCCAAGCTGGCAAGCATGCGTTTACGCATTAACGCCATGGCCCAACAGATCGATAGCCGCCTCTCGATTCATGACCTGCGCTGTGTGCCGGGTCCTACGCACACCAACGTGATTTTTGACTGCGTGCGACCCTCGGATCTGCAGATGAGTGCCGAAGACGTAAAGCACACGCTGGCAAAACGTGTCGAATCGGAATATCCCAAGTCGATTGCCAAGATTACGATCGACGAAGACTACGTAGGACATACCCATGAGTAAGGCTGTGCCGGCAAAGCAGGTTATGCAGAAGGGGAGAGCATGAAGAAACTGTATCTACTCCGCCACGGTCAGACGGAGTTCAACGTCAAAAAGCTGGTCCAGGGCCGCTGCGATTCACCGCTGACCGACCTTGGCCGCAAACAAGCGGGAATGGCAGCCGCATGGCTCAAGGGCCACGACGTTGTCCCCGACAAAGTGGTCTCTTCGCCCTTAGGCCGAGCCATGGACACAGCTCAGCTCGTCGCATGCGAGCTCCTCGGCCCGGACGCAGCAGTCGAGCCCTGCGAAGGCATCATCGAGCGCTGCTACGGCACCTTCGAAGAGGGCCCCCACGACGCCCTGCCCACCGACGTCTGGGATCCGGGCGAGGATTTGGTCCCCTTCGGAGGAGAAGGAAGCCGCGCACTGCAAGAACGCATGGTAGGCACCCTCACTAATCTCATGGACTTCGAGGACACCGAAACCCTCCTAGCAGTAAGCCACGGCAGCGCCAGCCGCCAATTCATCAGGGCTGCAGCCCCAGAGGGCTTCGAGTTCCCAACAAAACTCCCCAACTGCGCCATCATGATCTTCGATTTCGATGAGGCAAAGCCACAAGCAGAAGGCGAACCGTCCCAATGCAAGTTCACCCTTCAGCAAATAGTGGACCCTCAACAAAGTCATTAGCCTGAACGAGCAGAGTTAAGCAGACATCAACGTGTCGTCTCCCGAGCTTGGCAGAGGGGCGGCGAAATATATTAAGTTTGTCGCGAGTTCCGCACGCAAAGGAAAGCACTTAATGTGCTTTCCGTCTTGCGCAGGACTGTAGAGCAGCAAAC
>DBFZQW010000120.1:0-9067 GCA_048521445.1 Collinsella sp.
GAGCTCGCGCGCGGAGCAGTTCATGCCCATGGACACGACGCCGCGAAGCTTGCTCTTCTTGATCTTGACGTCGCCGGGCAGGACAGCGCCGATCATGGCCGTGACGATGTGGTCGCCGGCCTCAAAGTTCTGCGCGCCGCAAACAATCTGCAGCGGGGCGGGATTGCCGTCGGCGTCGAGGTTCTTGTCGCCCACATCGACCGAGCACACATACATGTGGTCGCTATCGGGGTGCGGGGTCTTGGTGAGCACCTTGGCGGTCACCACGTGGTCGAAGGACTCGCCCACGGTGTCGATCGCCTCGACCTCGGTGCCGGTACGGATATATTCGTCCGAAAGGGTCTTGGGATCCTCCGGAATATCGATCATGGTCTTGAGCCAGTCGTAAGAAACACGCATCTAGCTCTCCTTTCATACTGAAAGCCTGCGAAGAGATGCAGGTGGAAACTTCAACTTTGTGAACATTCCTTACAAAGCGAGGGTTGTCCAAGTGCGGCAGATCGGCCCGAAAGAGGAGCGCCGCGTACTTTGGTACGCAAGCGACGAATGAGTGCCGAGGTGCCGTGCTTGGGCAAGCCGCAGCCTAGAACTGATTCAAGAAACGCATATCGCCCGTCATGAGCGTTCTGAGGTCGGGCAGGTCGTAGCGCAGGGCCGCGACGCGCTCGGCGCCAATGCCAAAGGCGAAGCCGGTGTACTTCTCGGGATCGATGCCGCAGTTGATCAGAACGTTGGGGTCGACCATGCCGCAGCCCAGAATCTCGATCCAGCCGCTGTGCTTGCAGAAGTTGCAGCCCTTGCCGCCGCACACGTGGCAGCTCACGTCCACCTCGCAGCTGGGCTCGGTGAAGGGGAAGAAGTGCGGGCGATAGCGCGTCTTGCGGTCCTCGCCAAACATGCACTTAACAAAGTAGTCAAGCGTGCCCTTAAGGTCGCCAAAGGTGATGCCCTCGTCGACGACCAGGCCCTCGATCTGGTTGAACTGCGGCAGGTGGCAGGCGTCGGCCGTGTCGGGACGGTAGACGGTGCCCGGGCAGATCATGTAGATGGGCGGCTTCTGCGACTCCATGGTGTGAATCTGCACGCCCGAGGTCTGGGTGCGCAGCAGCACGTCGGACTCGCCGTGGGCATGAGCCTCGGGGTGCGCGACGCTGCCGGGGTTGTTGTCGACCACGTAGAAGGTATCGCGGGCCGAACGGCTCGGGTGATCCATGGGGGCGTTGAGCGCGGTGAAGTTGTAGTAGGAGGTGTCGACCATGGGGCCGGACTCGACGGTGTAGCCGATGCCGCAGAAGATGTCCTCGGCCTCCTCGATGATCTGCTTGATCAGGTGTTGGTGGCCGATCTGCGGACGGATGCCCGGCAGCGTGATGTCGACGGCATCGTGCTCGAGCGCGCGCTTGAGGGCGGCAGCCTTCATCTCGGTGGTGCGCTCGTCGAGCATGCCCTCGATCAGCTGGCGCATCTCGTTGGCGCGCTTGCCCATCACGGGACGATCCTCGGGGGCGAGCTTGCCCATCATGCGCATCAGGCCGGTGATGCGGCCCTTACGACCGAGCAGCTCAACGCGCGCAGCCTCGAGCTTGGCGGCGTCGTCGGCGCCTGCAACGAGCTCCTTGGCCTCTTCCTCGAGTTTGACCAGATCATCAATCAGACTCATGTCTTCCCTTTCGTCTCTCGCGCATTCGCTTGCCGGGGCGACCGATGCCACTTGGCGCTGCGAAAACGCGGCCCGGTTCGGTAACAAAAAAACCGCCCTCGGGCATGTGCATTGCCCAAGGACGGTTGAATTCCGCGGTACCACCTTGTTTGACCCGGCGGATGTCTGGCCCGCCGCGCCCACTCTGCGCCCCTTATCGCGAGGCTCACGGCTTCCCTACTGGGGCTTCGCCGCCGCTAGCCGCGCGCCCGTTGAGGTCGCTGCTCGGGAGTGAACGCTTAGCCCTTGCCACCGCAGGAAGGCTTGCAGCCCATGACCTTCCCTCTCTTGCCGGCGACGCGACGGGCAAAACCCTCTCCGTCAACGCATTGGGCTATAGGATAACACATTCTGCGAGCATATCGCCGCGTTCCGTTTTGTTCGTGCTGGGTACAAGGCAGGTAGCTGTGCAAACTGGCCGCGCAGCCGCTTACGGCGCTCGGCCTGCGAGATTAAGGATACGGTATGGGAAAGAAACTCGATAAGAAGGCCAAGGCCGCCGTGGCAAAGGCCGCCAAGGGCGTCAAGGCCGCTAAAGTCGACAAGGCCGTCAAAAAGTTCCGCAAACTCGAGGGCAAGCTGTGGACTCGCGAGTACCTGCTCAAGATTGCCGAGTTCGATGGAGCGACGATTGCTCCTGCCAACGGCGCCGCAGCGCGCGCCGACGCCATGGGAACCCTTGCCGGCGAGCATCACAAGCTACTGACCAGCGAGAAGTCCGTTGAGCTCGTACGCTCGTTAGCGCGCGAGACGGTTGCAGGCGGCAAGATCGACGACCCGCAGCTGCTCGACGAGATCCATGTGCTCGGTCGCGACCAGCGCGAGGCAAGCGTCATCCCCACCGAGGAGGCCGAGGCCTGGACCAGGCTCACCTGCGAGGCCGATGCCGTGTGGCACAAGGCCAAGACGGCCAATGACTGGGTGAGCTTTGAGCCCTATGTGGATAGGATCGTCGCCCAACTTAAGCATCAGGCCGAACTTATGGACCCCAAGCGCGACCCATACGATGTTTGGCTCGACCAGTACGAGCGCGGCCTTTCCGCCAAGAGCTTCGATGCGTTTTGCGACGAGGTCAAGGCGACGGTCGTGCCGCTCGTGCACGCCATCGGCGAGCGCAGCCAGCAGCCCGATGCCGACTTTTTGCACGCCCGCGTGCCCGAGGCCGCCCAGCGCGCCATGAGCTTCGACCTTATGAAGCTTGTCGGCCTGAACCTGGACGACACCACGCTTGCCTTTACCGAGCACCCGTTTAGCGAGGGCTTTGCCGTGGGTGACGCGCGCATCGCGACACACATCTACGAGGACGATTGCATCTCCAACGTCTACAGCATCATCCACGAGGCGGGACACGCCATGTACGAGCTGGGCGTCAATCCTGCCTATGCGCGCACCTGTCTTGAGGGTGGCACCTCCATGGGCATCCACGAAAGCCAGAGCCGCTTTTTCGAGAACACCGTGGGTCGCAGCCGCGCCTTTATGGGACCGCTGCTCGAGGTGCTGCGCCGCTACGCACCCGAGGTCTACGGCGACGTCGACGAGGACACGCTCTACCACGCCGTGAACATCGCGCAGCCTTCGCTGATCCGCACCGAGGCCGACGAGCTCACCTATCCGCTGCACGTTATGGTGCGCTACGAGATCGAGCGCATGCTGTTTGCCGGCGAGGCCACAGCCAAGGATATCCCCGCGCTTTGGAACCGCTTTATGGACGAGTACCTGGGCATTCCGGTTCCCGACGACACGCGTGGTTGCCTGCAGGATACGCACTGGAGCGGCGGCTCGTTTGGCTACTTCCCCACCTATGCGCTGGGCAGCGCCTACGACGCCATGTTCGTGCCGGCCATGTGCCGCGACGGCGTCGACCTTACCGGCGCCTGCGCGAGCGGCGACCTGACACCCGTCCGCGCCTGGCTGGGCGAGCACATTTGGCAGTGGGGCCGCGCCAAGGACGCGCCGGAACTCATCAAGGGCGCCTGCGGCATGGCGTTCGATGCCCGCTACTACTGCAGCTACCTGCAGGACAAGTTCACCACGCTCTACGAGCTGTAAGGCATAACCGACACGCCAACGCAAAGGGGACGCCGCGGAACCAATCCGCAGCGCCCCTTTCCACCTAGTTGTTTAAGAACGTCCCCAACGACTACCTTACAGAGCTTCCAGCGCGGCGGCGATGCGCTTCATGGCGGCATCGGCGGATGCTTGGTCGGGCGCCTCGGCCAGCACGCGGATAACCGACTCGGTTCCGCTCTTGCGCACGAGCACGCGGCCCTCGCCTGCCAGCGCAACCTCGGCCTCGGCGATGGCGTTCTGCACGCCCATGTTCTCGAGCGCGGCGTCCTTGTCCGCCACGCGCACGGCCACCTGCGCCTGCGGCAGCAGCTTGCACGGAGCCGTGAGCTGCGAGAGCGTCTCGCGCTCGGCACGAATCACTTCCATCACGCGCAGCGAGGTCATAATGCCGTCGCCCGTGCGCTCGATATCGCCAAAGATCGTATGGCCCGTCTGCTCGCCGCCCAGGCTGTAGCCGCCCTCGCGCATCTTGGCATACACGTGACGGTCGCCCACGCCGCTGGTCACGGCGCTCAGACCGGCAAGCTCCAACGACTTGATCAGGCCAAAGTTGCTGGCAATCGTCGGCACCACGGTACCGCCCGAAAGGCGACCGTGCTTGTTCAGATACACGCCGCACACGTACAGGATCTGGTCGCCGTCTACCACGCGACCGCGCTCATCCACGGCCAGGCAGCGGTCGGCATCGCCATCGTAGGCAAAACCCACGTCCAGGCCCTGCTCCACCACATGGCGCTGCAGACGCTCCATATGCGTGGAGCCGCAGTCGACGTTGATGTTAAAGCCATCGGGCGCGGCATTGATCACGCGCACGTCGGCACCGAGCGCGTCAAACACCGGCTTGGCCACCGAGGAAGCCGAGCCGTTGGCGCAGTCGATACCGATCTTGACGCCCTGCAGCGAAAAGTTCGCACTTGCAATGAGCGAAGCAATGTAGCGGTTGCGGCCCTGCATGTAGTCCACCGTGGCACCGATGTGGTTGCCCGTGGCCAACGGAACTTCGCTCTTGCCATCGATGTAGTCCTCGATGAGCTCCAGTACGTCCTCGTCCATCTTAAAACCGTCGCTATTGACGAGCTTAATGCCGTTATCGCAAAACGGGTTGTGGCTCGCGCTGATCATGATGCCGCAATCGAAGCAGCCCTCCACGGTCTGATGCGCCACGCCCGGCGTGGGGATCACGTGCAGCATGTAGGCGTCTGCGCCGCTCGCGACCAGGCCGCTCACCAGCGCCGCCTCGAACATATAGCTCGAACGACGTGTGTCCTTGCCCACGATGACGCGCGCCTTAGCACTGCGATTGGCGCCGTAATACCAGCCCACAAAACGGCCAATCTTATAAGCGTGCTCTACCGTCAGCCCAACGTTGGCCTCACCGCGAAAGCCGTCGGTGCCAAAGTACTTCATGCGCTCTCCTTACAAAATAGGGGCGAACAGATTGCCTGTCCGCCCCAAAATGGTACTCGATTATCTGCGCTACCAGAAAAACCCTACGCCGACGCGCTGTCGCGAGCCGCCTGGCATGTAGGAGTCTGACGCAGCGTAAGCGGCTTGTCCCCCGCCTCGGCCGACGTGGTCAGCGTATACGTGATCGTCGTCGTCTCGCCAGCATGCAGGTCAACGGTGCCCGAATAGAAGGGGATTCCATGCCACGTAGCGGCACCAAGACCAAACTGGGTGCCCTCAACCGTAAGGTCACTGATGTTGCCGCCCGTCGGGGCAAACAGTGAGACATTCAGACGCTCGTCGTCGCGCGCGGCATCGGGCGCGCTCGCCGCGACGTAGTCGGGCAGCTTGCCGGCCTCCTCCTGCGTCATGATGTTCGTCAGGGTAACGGTGATGCGATAGGAGCACGTGCCGTCGCCGTTCTTCACGCCCTGGCCAATCTGCGTGTCGGCGTTCAGATACCAGTCGAGCTTGGAGAAGCTCAGGTTGTTAAAGTAAACGCCGGCAACGGGATCGGCACTCGGATCATCCGGATCGGGCAGCGAAGCGTCAATGCCCGTCTCTTTGATGGCATTCTGCTCATCATCGTTTCTCATCCAAGCGATCAGGCGGCCCTCTTCGGCACCGCGCTCAACGGCGCTGACAAGCTTCGTAACATCGACATCGCCGATACCGCCAAGAATCTTGTCGAAGGCAGCGCTGGCGACGGATGCAAAGATGCCGTCAGACTCCTCGACCGGATAGTTCCAGTACACATCGTGCATGAGGACCTTTGCGGCGTTGGTGCCGTCGACAACCGTTCCGTCGGGCAGTGACACGTTACCGACCAGGCCCAGCAGATACTGCAGGAACACCGGGTCGATACCGATGACGCCATCAACGTCCTGTCCATACTGGGACTTCCACAGCGCGGCGACACGCTGCGAGTTGCGGGGCCAATCAGGCGAATAGGTATTGCCCGAGTTGTACAGGTTGCTGTGGTTGCCGAACAGCGCCTCATCCTCTTCGTCGACGCTCTCGACTGCCTCATCCTCACTGAGTCCAATGCGGGGAACAAACTCGCCAATCGACATCTGGCCGTCGGTGACCGAAATCAGGCCCTGCGAACCGCCAAAGCCGCCGCAGGCACGAATCTCGACGTTGTTCATGGCGTACATAAGGTAGTTGCGCGTCTGGCCGTTGGCGCCGAGCATCTGGGGAAGGACGGGGGCGACCTTCTCCGCCGCGTCAACCGCGCCGTTGAGGGTGGCAAAGCCGTCCTTGGCCTTATCGACCAGCTCGGTCACCTGGGAAATATGAGTATCGCCAATGCCCTGGACCTTCTCGTTGGCGCTCTTGAACACCTTCGAGCTGCTGGAAAGCGAATCGGCGACCGCCTGCAGCGCGGACACGTTAATCATGCCGTCCTGGAACAGCTTGCCGGGCGTAGCCTGCGAAAGGTTATCGGCCATGGGAACCAGCGCATTGCTCGAGACATCGGACAGGGCGTCAATCATGGTGCGGGCCGCATTGATATCGCTGCCATACACCGGGATAAACGAAGCCGCCGCCCACAGCGGGCTCGAGGTCTCCGCCTTCATGCTGTTACAGAGTTCATCGATCTTCTTCGCGTCGTCAGGCAGCGTCGAAAAATCGCCCGACGTGACCTTGTCCTTAAGGCCACCGACGATCTCGACAGCCTCCTTCGCTTCGCTCTTTACGGTCTTTGCCGAGTTAAGCAGCATAAAGCCGCTCGCGCCAAGCGCAACGAGAAGCACCGCGACTACAGCGGCAATAATGGCGCCAGTGTGACGCTTCTTGCCCTCGCCCTTGCGATGGCGATGACGGACCAGACCGTCAGAGGTCGAACTCGACGAAGCGTCGCTACCGTAGTTCAAGCCAAAATCGTAATAATCTTCCTTGGATCCCGAGCCCGCAAACTCGGCACCGCTATCATCCAGGCGGGCGAACGTGCCAGTCTCGGAGGCGCCGGTGTAGATCGTGCCAAGGTTACCCGTAAGCCCCGCGCCACCGGCAGAGGGAGTATTGTTGGCGGCCTTGCCGGCATTAACGTTGCCGGCGGCATTCGCGGCGTTGACAGCACCTGCGTTGTTCGCAGGTACCGAAGGCGCCCCACTCGGCTGCGACGCGGAGGTTGCACCGTCCGCAAAGACATTCCCTCTTGCGCGGCCGGTCTTTTTTGCCTTTTGAGACTGCTCGTACAGAGCGGTAAACATCGCCGTCTCGCCCGGGGACACGCGCTTACCGGAACCGCCCTGTCCAGCGCCGCCCGGCATGCCGGCCTTACCAGCCCCGTTCGGACGCGGCGGAACTGCAGGACGGCCGCTATCGCTGCCCTTAAAGTGATTACCAGCCATAAAGAAATCCTCGCAATTGAGTCGCAATGAAAAAGTCCATAACGTTACTAGTTTATGGCATTTTGAGCATCGACAGCTAAACTCCAGACACGGACGTCAATTGGCGAAAATGCGGCACAACACCTTTTCCGTCTTGGCAGCGGCGCCAGCTACACCGTGAGGAACATCATCACGATGATCATGGCAAAGCCGATAAGGTCGGTCGGCAAAAACACCGTCCCCAGCATAACGGCGCTGGTGATGGTCGCCGAAACCGGCTCCACAGTTCCGATGAGGCTCGCGCGCACCGAGCCGATGTCCTTAACGCCCTGCATATAAAGCATGTAAGCAAAAAACGAGCCGATAACCACGAACACCGCGAGCGCCTCGATGCCGGCAGCGTCGAGCGCCGGCATATGCGCCCAGGGCTGCACGAAGACGCACGAGACCACGCCCGCCGTGAGCATTGCCGAGCCCGTGACGATGGGGCTGCCGTATTCGGGCAGGATCTTGGCGGGAATCACCGCCATACACGCGGCGCTGACCGCACACATAAGACCTGCTGCCAGGCCAAGCGGCGAGATATTCAGGCTGGTGGGGTCGCCGCCGGTGGCGATTAAAAAGGTTCCACCCAGAGCCAGGCCAATGCCGATAACTTCGCGAGTACGCGGCATGCGGCGATCGATCGCGCAGGCGTAGCCCATGATGATAACGAGCTGCAGGCACTGGAGTACCGTCGCGGTTCCGGCATTAGTCAGGCGCACGGCCGAAAGATAGCAAAACTGGTTGAACAGCAGGCCAAAAGCGGTAAAGAGCAGCAGCTGCTTGCGATCGGCGGGTGTGGTCCAGAGCTTAATCAGGCGCTCGCGGTCGCGCGTGACAACCACGGCCATAAAGAGTAGACCGGCGAGAATCTGACGCACGCTCATAAGCCACAAGGTATCGACGTGGTAGGTATCGAACAGAAAGCTCGCGCTGGTACCCGAGAAGCCCCAAAACGAACCGCCCACCAGCGTAGCCAAGACGCCCGTGATCATCTTGCGCGTCGAAGCGCTGTTCAGGCGGTCGCGCCATGCGCGACGGGTGTTGCGGCTGAGCTCGTCGGTGCCCTCGGGCACATCAATGTTCGATATATCGGTCATCGGCACCGAAGCCCCTGCGCCTTCAACCTGCTCGACACACTCTTCGCTCATTCCACTCCCCGAAACAGTCTGGAAACAATTCGGCTTACCTTACCACGGCGAAGGCACCAGCTGGAGGCTTGTCCGCTTATCGGTGGGACAATTCCGCAGGCGTCTTTCCATAGCTCGATACCGCAATGGCCTTGCATTATGCGACAGCCAAATCGCGGCAGCAGGCTCTTTTGAAATGGATACGACAAAGCCCCCGAATTCCACAATGTAAGCGATTTTTAAAAATGTTCTTGCCACCGAGTTCAGGCTCCGTTATATTATCCCTTGCGCGCTTGCGCACCCTTGATCGGGCGTTTAGCTCAGGGGGAGAGCGCTTCCCTGAC
>DBFZQW010000121.1:0-4789 GCA_048521445.1 Collinsella sp.
GATGGTCAGGATAATCATGGGCACGTTGGCAAGGAGCACGCCCTGCAGCGCATGCGTCAGACCCGCCAGGTTCTGCGACGTCGGCGTGCGCACGCGGAAACGGTCCAGGTTCTTGGTGCCGTTACCGCGCACATAGTAATATGCCTCGCCGCGCGGCTGTTCAATCACAACCTCGCCGCGCGCGCCGTCGGCCGGCGTGAGCTTGGTACGCCCGCCGATACCGTCGTGCGGAATCTTGCCGACAAGCTCCTTGATAATGTCCATGGCCTGCGTAACCTCGGCACAACGCACCTGGCAGCGGGCATAACAGTCGCCATCGGTGGCAACAATCGGCTCAAACGCAGCCAAGTCCGCATAGGCACCGTCACCGAACATGCGCACGTCATAATCCACGCCCGAGGCGCGACCGAACGGGCCGACCATCGACAGATCCAGCGCGTCCTTCTTGCTGATCACGCCCACGCTATGCAGGCGCTCGCCGCAGCTATTGTCGTCCAAAAATGTATGCACCACGGCCTCGTAGTCAGGGCGCATAGCGTCGAGCGTCTGGACAATACCCGCCAGCTCGGAATCCTCAATGTCGTGTTTAAGGCCGCCAATCTCGTTAATCGACAGAATCACGCGACCGCCGCAAGTGCTCTCAAAGATCTTGAGAATCTGCTCGCGCAGCGTCCACGAACGATAGAACAGCGCCTCAAAGCCAAAGGCATCGGCGAGCAGGCCCAGCCACAGCAGGTGCGAGTGAATGCGCGAAAGCTCATGCAGAATGGTGCGGATATACTGCACGCGACCAGGCACCTCGATGCCGAGCATGCGCTCGCAGGCGCTGGCGTAGCCACAGCTATGGCCCACGGCGCAGATGCCGCAGATGCGCTCGGCGATGTAGCCAAACTGATGCATATCGCGCTTTTCGGTGAGCTTCTCGAGTCCGCGGTGCACAAAGCCGATCTGCGGAATTGCTTCGATGACGCGGTCGTCCTCGATCACTAGGTCCAGATGAAGCGGCTCGGGCAGCACCGGGTGCTGCGGGCCAAACGGAATTACGGAGCGATGAGCCATGGACCTTACGCCTCCTTTTTCTGCTTGTCGCGGGCGGCCTTGGCGGCAAGCGCCGCGCGGACCTTGGCCGCTTTCTCGGGATCCATGGCAGCGAGCTTTGCCTCCATCTCGGCAGCCTTGAGCGCGGCCTTGGCAGCGGCATCGTCATGCTGGGCATCGGAGCCGGCAGTCGCAGCGGGCTGAGCAGCGACGCCCGCGGCATCGCCGGCGCTCGCAGCGCCTTCCCCTGCAGCAGCCGCAGCCGTGGCGGCCTTCTCGGCCGCGACCTTGCGCGCCTTGGCCTCGGCAGCCGCACGGACCTTCATGGCTTTCTCGCGCGCGGCCTTCACCTCGGGCGTGATAACGCTCATGGGCTCGGCAGTCGAGACCTGGTAGAAAAAGCCCTTAAAGTCGATCTGCATGTCGGTAATGGCAAGACCAAACAGGTCGTGGGCCTCGTTTTCAAACGGGAATACCGCCGGATAGTACGAACTGATAGACGGAATCTCCTGGTACTGATCAATTCCCTCAACCACCAGGTTTTCGATCGCATAGTTGCCGTCCTGCACAATATGCTCCTGAGCAGCACGAACGTTGATAAATGTATAGACCAGGCGATACGTGCCGTCGTCGACGTTGCGTTCGGCGTGCATCTGCACAAAGCGCGCGCCAACGCCCTTGAGCGCCTGGACATGCGACAGGAGCTCGTCGATCCCGACGATGGTATAGATAGCCTTTTGCATTACTCGGCCTCCTTTGCAGCGGCGGGCGCGGCGGACCTGGTGGACACGTTGACCTCGACGCCGTCACCGGCGACGGCCCCGGCCCCGGCCCCCGCAGCCACAAACCCGTCCTCGCCCAGCTCAACGCCACCGTCCCAAGTAGCGGCGCCGCCCACGGTAAGCGGATCGCCGCCGGCGCGCATCACGGCCTCTTTCTGGTCCAGGATGCCGCACGCCTCCACGATGGCATCGATCACGGTCTCGGGGCGAATGGCGCACCCAGGCGCGTACACATCCACGGGAATTGCGCGGTCCACGCCGCCGGTCACGTTATAGGCATCGCGGAACACGCCGCCCGAACACGCGCAGATGCCGCAGGCCACCACGCACTTGGGCTCGAGCATCTGGTTGTAAATCTGGCGCACGACAGGCAGGTTCTGGACATTGACCGACCCCGTCACCAAAAAGATGTCCGCATGCTTGGGGTTGCCGGTGTTGACCACGCCAAAGCGTTCCGCATCGAACAGCGGCGTGAGCGAGGCCAACACCTCGATATCGCATCCGTTGCAGCTCGAGCCGTCGTAATGAATAACCCACGGCGAGCGCGACATTTTATGATCCATGGATGCCGCCTCCTAAATAAATACGTCGACGAGGATGGGCATAAGGTTGAGCAGGCCAAACACCAGCGCCACGCCCCATCCGAGCCTAAAGCAGCTGCGCCAGGTGCTGCGTGCGAAGGTGTTGTCGATCAGGACCTCGACAAAATACGTCGCGGCCATCACGACCAGGGCTACAACCCAGCTCACGGGGTTGTCCCAAACAAAGAACATGCCCACCCACATCAAAAACAGCACGGTCTCGCACCAGTGCATAAGGGTCATCTTGGCCAGCGTGCCGCCGCTCATCTCGGTGGCGACGCCCTGGACGATCTCCTGATGCGCATGATGCGAGTACGAAAGGTCAAACGGCGACTTGCGCAGCTTGATGGTAAGCACCGCGAGCAGCGCGAGGAAAATGGGCGCGCTGTACACGATGATGGGCGCCGACTGCCCCGTCACGGCGATGGAATCAAAGCTATCGGTGGCAAGGTACAGGCCCACGCTCATCAGCAGAACGGCGGGCTCGTAACTCATAACCTGCAGCAGCTCGCGGTCGGCGCCGACCTGGGCAAACGGGCTTTGCGTCGAAGCGGATGCCAGCACCACAAAGATCGCGGCGAGCGTCACCATAAAAGCGCACAACAGCGTGTTAGAGCCCGACACAAAGATGCCGCCGCCCACCACGGTAAAGATGAGCGCGCACGCCATATAGGTATCGTCCATGGTGTTTACGCTGGCAGGGGCTTTGCGCAGCAGCTTGGCAACGTCGTAGAAAGGCTGGAGCAGGTGCGGGCCCACGCGGCCCTGCATACGGGCCGAAAGTTTGCGGTCAACGCCGTCGATCAGGCCACCCACAAGCGGCGCCAGCAAGGCAAACGCCACGGTACCAATAAAGATGCCCACGACGCCCGAACCTTCAAAATACTTGCCGCGCAACACCGAGGGCGCGCTCATGGCAAGCCGCTCGGGCCCAATCCATGCGCAACACAGCAGCGCAAACAAGATAATGCTGCAGCACACGACGCTACCCGCGGGGCCAATACGCTTCTCGCCAAGGGCGTCCTCCGAGTACCAATTGCGCTTTTCGGCCTTCACCTCGTGTCCCATCGAACCGCGGAAATGGCGATATTTGTCGGTTCCCACGCCCGAAAGGTACACGTTGACGTGCGGCTTGTTGCTCACGCGGAATGAAGTCAGCAGCACCACGGCGATAAACGCCACGATAACCACCATCAGATACATGGCGTCCTTGCCAATAACGTACGGCACGCGGCCAAACACCATGGCCAAGTAAGGCGACACCAGACCGCTCGAGATAACCGGAAACGCCACGCAGCACAGAATCAGCAGCGCGGCGATGGTGTTGAGCGCCATCCACTCGGTCTTATGGACATTGACCTCAACGTTTTGAGCCGTGGGATCGACGCCCGAAAGCTTGGCAAGCCACTTGCCCCAGAAGAAGAACGTCGCGGCTGAGCCAAAGGCAAGCACCATAATCATGAGCACGTTGCCGGTCTGTGCAAACGCCACCAGGGCGCCCCACTTGGACACGAGCATGCCAAACGGCGCCACAAACATGCCCATGATGCCCAGCATCATCAGGCGCGTCAGGTGCGGCATGCGGCTGAACATACCGTCCATGTCCTCGATATCGCGGCTGCCGATATGATGCTCGGCCGTGCCCACGCACAGGAACAGCAGCGACTTGGCCACCGTGTGGAACAGGATCAGGAAGATGGCCGCCCATACGGCCTCGGGCGCGCCGACACCCAGGCAGGCACTAATGAGGCCTAAGTTGGAAATGGTGGAGTACGCGAGCACGCGTTTGGCGTTGCTCTGCGAGATGGCCATGAGGGCAGCGAGCAAAAACGTGATGGCACCCACACTCGTGACCATAAAACCGGTCACAGGATAGATAGCATAGAGCGGGCTCAGCTTGACCATCAGGAACACGCCGGCTTTGACCATGGTTGACGAATGCAGCAGGGCGCTCGTGGGCGTGGGGGCCACCATGGCACCCAACAGCCAAGTGTGGAACGGCATCTGTGCGGCCTTGGTGAGCGCGGCGAGCGACAGCAGAACGACCGGCATCACCAGCAGCGCAGATTGCGCGGTGCCAGCGCCGGAAAGCTCAATCATGCCCGAGATGGTCAGCGGCATGCCGTTAACGTGCAGGAACATAAGGCCCGCCAAGAACGCAATGCCGCCCAGCATGTTGAGGATGATCTGGGTAAAGGCGTTCTTGATGGCCTCGGGCGTGCGCGTGTAGCCAATCATGAGGAACGAGCACACGGTGGTGATTTCCCAGCCGCAGAACAGCCACTCAAGGTTGTCGCTCGTCACGATGACGAACATGGCCGAGAGGAACAGGAACATAAGCGCCAGGAACTGCGGGCGACGGTCGGGCGCGGTCTGCCCGCGCAGCGC
>DBFZQW010000122.1:0-10945 GCA_048521445.1 Collinsella sp.
ATTTTGGAGGTCGATGTTACCTGGCTGCTTGCCGGCGACGCCGATCAAGGCGAGGCATCATCACCCCGCAACGATTCCAAGCCCGAACCCCATCCCTCAGCTCAAATTGCAAGGAGCACCACCATGCGTACTTTTTCTAAATCCACCAAGCTCGATAACGTCCTGTATGACGTGCGCGGTCCCGTCGTCGACGAGGCTGCCCGTATGGAGGACGAGGGCGAACGCATCCTCAAGCTCAATATCGGCAACCCGGCGCCCTTCGGTTTCCGCACGCCCGACGAGGTCATCAAGGACATGCGCCAGCAGCTGCCCGACTGCGAAGGCTATTCCAACTCGCGCGGCTTGTTCTCCGCGCGCAAGGCGATCATGCAGTATTCGCAGATCAAGGGCCTGCCCAACGTTCAGATGGAGCATATCTACACGGGCAACGGCGTGTCCGAGCTCATTCAGCTTTCGATGAACGCGCTGCTCGACAATGGCGACGAGATTCTGATCCCCAGCCCTGACTATCCGCTCTGGACGGCGTGCGCAACCCTTGCCGGCGGTCATCCCGTACATTATTTGTGTGATGAGCAGGCGGATTGGTATCCCGACCTGGAGGATATGGAGTCCAAGATCACGAGCGCGACCAAAGCCCTCGTCATCATCAACCCTAACAACCCCACGGGTTCCGTCTATCCGCGTGAGGTGCTCGAGGGCATCGTTGAGGTTGCGCGCAGGCACCAGCTCATGATTTTTGCAGACGAGATTTACGACCGCCTGTGCATGGACGGCTATGAGCACGTCTCGATTGCCTCGCTCGCTCCCGATCTGCCCTGTGTCACCTTTAGCGGCCTTTCCAAGTCGCACATGATTGCGGGCTATCGTATTGGCTGGATGGTGCTTTCGGGCAACCAGCGCTGCATGAGCGACTTCATCATGGGTATCAACATGCTCTCCAACATGCGCCTGTGCTCCAACGTGCCGGCTCAGTCGATCGTTCAGACGGCACTCGGTGGTCATCAGTCCGTTAACGACTACATCCGTCCTGGCGGCCGTGTCTACGAGCAGCGCAACTTTGTGTATGAGGCGCTCAACAAGATTGACGGCATCTCGGTGGTTAAGCCGCGCGCGGCGTTCTACATCTTCCCCAAGATGGATGTGAAGAAGTTCAACATCACCGATGACGAGCAGTTCGCCCTTGACCTGCTGCACGAGAAGAAGATCCTGATCACGCGCGGCGGCGGCTTCAACTGGGCTGAGCCCGACCACTTCCGTATCGTGTACCTGCCGCGCATGGAAGTACTCAAAGAGTCCCTCGAAGACCTCGCCGACTTCTTTGACCATTACCGCCAGGCGTAACGGCAAAGGTAGCCTGTAATGAAACGGTCGGCCCGCAACGGATGCGGGCCGACCGTTTTCTGTCTAAGCCCGTGCTGTTAGCGCTTGTCTCGTTGAGCGGGCGAGGTTCGCGCGTGAGCGGCTAGTTCTATTCCAAAATGGAATACAATGGGCTTAAGCTGGAATTGATGTCCGGGTACCTGCTTTTCTAGAATGTTTTCAACA
Source organism: Collinsella sp. (assembly GCA_048521445.1). Lineage (GTDB taxonomy): Bacteria > Actinomycetota > Coriobacteriia > Coriobacteriales > Coriobacteriaceae > Collinsella. Next base: position 1,546 of record DBFZQW010000122.1, read on the forward strand.
AGATGAAAGGCGGTTCCAACCAATGATTATCGATGCAAATTCCTACTGGTTCGACGAGCGCATCTTTCATGACGAGACGCTCTGCGAACAGTTTTTGGCCGAGGTACCCCGCGCCTATGACACCGAAGGCTATCTGACCATGAATTCCGTCGGCAAACGACAGATCGTGATCGAGATGCCCGCCGGTTCTCCGGGTCTTAACTACATTGAGGGCGACTACACCCTCGAGAAGCGCTTGGCCGATATGGATGAGGCGGGGGTCGACAAGGCGATCCTCAAGCTCCCCGGCTGTCACGAGTGGATGTCGCTCGAGATGTGCCGGCGTTTCAACGACGGTATGGCTGCTGACGCGAAGGCGTCAAGTGGCCGTCTGATTCCGCTTGTCGCTGTGCCGCCCTTTGGCACCAAAGCGAATTTGGAGGAGCTCGACCGCAGGCTCGACGATGGTTTTGCGGGTGTGCAGCTCTGCGCTCACTACGGCAAGCGCTATCTCGACGACCAGGTCTTCTCGAGCTTTTTCGAGCACCTGAACGAACGCCATGTCACCGTTTACGTGCACCATGTTCCCGTGCCGGTCGAGAACGAGTCGCTTCTCGCGTACGACAACCTTCGCCGCTCTTATGGCCGCTGCGTCGACCAAACTACGGCGATCGGCCGAGAGATCTTTGGTGATTTCTTTGAGCGCTACCCCAATATCAAGATGGTCCACTCCATGCTCGGCGGCGCATACTTTGCGTTCAAGGAGATGCTGCTGCCTCATGGCCCCAAGCGCCCTGATGCTTCTGGCCGTTTTCAGGTCGATACCGAGACCGTTTCCAGGCACCTCGAGAACAACATCTATTTCGACATGTCCCATGCTCAGCCTTGGGGCAAGACACTCCTCGCCTGTGCGGTTGACGTGCTGGGTGCAGACCATATTGTTTTTGGCACGAGCTATCCCGTTAAACGCGAGTGGCTCACCGAGGGTGTCGCCTGCGTTCGCGCTGCAAATCTGAGCGATACAGACAGCGACCTTGTGCTTGGCGGTACAGCGCAGCAACTGTACGGTGTCGAGTGAGCGGCAATCAGAGGGGAGTATCTGCCATGGACGAAGGAGAGATGAGGGCTGGGGCCGCTCGTGTGGCCATCGATCTTGGGGACGTGTTGCCGTTCGACGGTTTCGACGAACTCCGTCATGAGGTCTTCGCCCGTGCCCTTATCATCGAGGGGACTGGGCGACGCGCCTGCGTCCTTTCGCTTGAGGTCACCTCGATCGCTCCGGCTCTACTCGCCGATCTGCGTGAGATTGTTGAGGATGCCGCCAATTGCAGCGGTGCTTATTCTTGGGTGGTTCCTACCCACACGTTTTCCATGCCTCACGTCCGCACTCCCGGGCATCTTGCCGACGATGCTACCCGCAATCGCAACGAGCGCTATCGCGCAGCACTCGTCGCTGCCGCCCGCACGGCTGTCGAGCGCGCTGTTGCGGGCATTCGCTCTGCCACGCTCGCCACTGTGGAGGGCGAATGCCCCGTGAACGTTAATCGCGACATTGAGACGCCTGCCGGCTGGTGGTTGGGCTCGAATCCCAGGGGGTTTGCCGACCACACGATGCCCGTACTCGCCATAAGGGATGCCGGGGGCGAGTATGTTGCCGTGCTCGCGACGGCGGACGTTCAGTCCTCCGTGCTCGACGGGTCGCGCGACTCCGAGGGGAGGCGCATGGCGAGCGGAGACCTCTTTGGTTTTGCCGCCATGTCACTCGAGCGCGAGCTGGGCGGCGTTGCCCTGTTGCTGCCAGGCGCCGCGGGCGACCAAGGTCCGGCGGAGCGCGCCATGAACGTCATGTTCGATGCGGCCGGCGTTAAGCAGACGGTCGATGCCCATGAGGACGGATACCGCATGCTGCACCAGCAGGGGCAGGCCTTGGGCGATGCTTTGATCGAGGCCGCTCGCATGGCGCGTGAGGATGACGCTACCGGCATCGATGCCCGCACGGTCGACGTTCTCCTGCCCGCTCAGACACGCGCCGATTTTCACTCTTTGGCTCCGCACCGAACGTATGAGTTTCATGCCGCTGGCGAGCAGCGCACGAGGGTCTATCTGCTCCGGCTGGGAAACGTCGAGCTTGTCGGCGTACAACCCGAGGTTTCGAGCTCATTTGGCGCCGCCGTGCGCGCCGCCCGATTCTGCCCCGTGCTCTTTGCCACGCTTGTCAACGGCGGACAGAAGTACCTACCGGCTCCCGACGCGTACGAAAAAATCACCTATGAGGCTATGAACTCCGGTTTTGCCGCCGGATCCCATGAGCGCCTCGTCGAAATCATCATTGCCGCCTTGAATGCGGCGTGACACAGAAGGAGAACGTGCATGAACATTGGACACGCGCGCCGCAAAATCACCCCACAGGGCGACATCTACCTGATTGGCTACCGCAATCTTCCCAACCGTCTTGAACCTGCGACGGGCGTCCATGACGACGTCTTCGCCAACGCCATTCTCTTCCAGCAAGGCGAACGTGAAGTGTTTCTCTTTAATGCCGATGTCCTCGAGTTCGAGGAAAGCATGGCCGAGGAAGTCAAGACAATGCTCGCCGAGCGCTACGGCATTGACCGTGATTGCGTCCTGCTCTCGGCGACGCACGACCATACTTCAATCGTCGCTTACCACCGCAGCTGGTGGACGGGAAAATTCGACGAGAACTACTACCGCTGGTTCCTCGATACCATTTGCCAATGCTTTGAGGAGTGCCGTGCCAACGCACAGCCCGCGATTTGTCGCTTGGGCAAGCAGGTCATCACCGGTTTCTACGACAACCGCATCATCCCAGGTGAACTCGCCGACAATGAGGTCATTGTCGTATCGTTCTTCGATACCGAAGGCAAGCCATTTGCGGGCTTTATGAACTGGGCGGTGCATTCCGCTTGCGTCGGACCCGACTGCACGGAGCTCACGAGTGAGCTTGCCGGCCTTACCGGTAAAAAGCTCGCTCAGAGTCTTGGTTACTATCCGGCCATGGTCGTCGGTGCTGCTGGCGACTGTAGCGACCGCAATTTTCGCCAGGGACGCGGCATTCCCGAGGTCGAGCGTGTTTCGACCGGTCTTGCCGAGGCGATTTCCCAGATTAAGCTCGATCGCGAGGTCATTCTCGATCGCATTGAGCCTCAGACGTTCTATCACACCGTTGCCCATGACGACTTTTCACTCACGCTTAAGTGTGCCGTCATCAGTTTGGGCGGCCTGCATCTCTTTGTGTTCCCGAGTGAGCTCGGCAGCGACCTGGGTATTCGCATGAAGCGCGAATGCCCGGTCGAGGGAATAGTTTGCGGTTACACCAACGGCTATTTCGAGTATTTCCTTCCGGCACGCGAGTACGGCCTCTCCTTTGAGACCGAGCGTACTCAGATTCCCCAGGGCGAACCGGAACGTCTGTGTGACAAGTTCTGCCAGACGACGAGACTTCTCGGTGCAGCAGATTCGCGTCTGTAGACCTGATTGCGTGACATGGGCCAATGAGGCTCCCTGCCATGTGATCGGCATCTTCCATCTTCTCTGCCGTTTCCCATCCCGGGCGTACGTGCGTCCGCGGATTTCAAAGGGGGAAGCGGGTTCCTTGCCCTCCCACGTCGACTACGGAGGCCTGAAATCGATGCTATACCCCGCTCAGAAAAAGGAGAATTCCATGAAATACCAGAAGCTTTGCGATGAAATCATCACAAAGGTCGGTGGTCGAGACAATGTGTTAGACGTGAGCCACTGCATTACGCGTCTCCGCTTCCACCTCAAGGATGAATCACTTGCCCAGACCAATGAACTTAAGGCGACGAAGGGCGTCGTTGACGTCATCCAGGCTGGCGGACAGTATCAGGTCGTGATTGGTGCCACTGTTGAGGCTGTCTACAACGACCTTGTTCAGATTGGCGGGTTCGACACCAAGCCCGCGCTCGATATCGATGAGGGCGACAATGTCAAGAAGGGCGATCCGTTCTCGCGCCTGCTCGCCATCATTTCCGAGATTCTGCAGCCGGTTCTTGGCGTGCTTATGGCCGGTGGCTTTATCAAGTCGATGCTCGCGCTCTGCACGGTTGCCGGTTGGCTTGCCAAGGACAGCAATACCTATGTGACGCTCTCGGCAATCGGAGATTCGGTCTTCTATTACTTTCCGCTAATCATTGGCTGGACGTCGGCCAAGAAGTTCGGACTTAAGCCCGTTATGGGAATGGCGCTCGGTGGTATCCTCGTCTACCCGACGCTCGTTGGCCTTATGGGCGGAGATCCGCTCTACACGCTCGGCGCCGGCACGGTCTTCGAGTCCAATGTCTACGGTGATATTTTTGGCATCCCGCTGATCATGCAGAATTACTCATCGACGATTCTGCCTGCGATCTTTATCGTCTGGATTGCCTCCAAGGTACACAAGGCCCTTTCTAACGCGCTGCCCGCGCTTGTGAGCTCATTCTTCTCCAACATCCTGACGCTCCTCATTTGCGGCATCCTTGGCCTGCTTGTGGTCGGTCCGGTCATGACGGTCCTCTCCAACATCGTTGCCCAGATCATTCTGGTGCTCATCAACTTCCAACCCGCCATCGCCGGCTTCGTCATCGGCACGTTCTGGAGCCTGCTCGTCATGTTCGGCCTGCACTGGGGTATCATCCCGCTGTGGTTCCTCGATGTCGCAACCTACGGCTATGACCTCATTAACCCGCTCGTGTATGCAGGCGGTTGTGCCATCGCCGGCGCTGTGCTTGGCATGATCATCCGAACCAAGGACTCCGAGGAAAATGCTGCCGTCAACATTCCCGCCCTTGTCTCTTCGATTTTCGGTGTCAACGAGCCTGCGCTTTACGCCATCTTGCTGCCGCGTAAGCGCCTTATGTGGGCAACCTTTATTTCCGCTGGTGTAGGCGGCGCCATTGCCGGCCTCATGGGTGCCAAGCTCTATGCCTTCGGCGCCTCCGGCCCGCTCGGTTTCCCGAGCTTTATTAACCCTGCCGGCATCGACACGGGCTTTATCGGCCTTGTCATCTCCGGTGTGGTCGCTTTCGTTCTGGCTCTTGTCGCCGCTATGGTGATCGGTACCAAGAAGGACGAGGGCGGTAAGGCACTCAACATCTCGGTGGACTAGTCTTTCTGCGCACTTTGATTAAATATGCCTCGGACGGCGACGTGCTGCCCGAGGCATATTTGTGTTTCGTGCCGCTGTCATCGTGTTTGCGGTCACAAGTCTGCGGTTGTGGAGCAGCGGGGATTATGACGGTCGTGCCGCGATGGAAGACGCACGGTCGCCCTGCAGGAGCTGACGGTAGGGGAGGAAGCCAATGAACGAGACGACCGCCTGCGAGTGCGCGGCGTTTCGCTTGAGGTAGAGCCTGACCTCGGAGGTCGTCGCGGGCTCGAGCGGCACCAGGGCTACCTTTCCGCTGGCGAGCGATTCCGTCGGCTTGCGCATGAGGAATGAGACGCCGGCGCCGCGCGCGACAAGGGAGATGATGTTCTCGGCTCGTTTGCCGGTGAACGTAACACGTGGGCCAAATCCAGCTTCGCGACAAAGGGAAAGGACGAGCTCGCTTACGAACGAGCCTTGGGGAAGCATGAGGAAATTCTCGTCGATAAGGTCGCCTATCTCGACGGTGTCACGTTCGGCGAGCGGATGGTCGAGTGGAAGGACGGCCACGAGCCGGTCGGTCGTAAAGGGAATCTTTTTGAACTCCGGCTCGATGGCGCCGCCGTCACGGATGAAGGCCAGGTCAATGTCCTCGTGCAGGAGCATGCGCTTGAGTGTGTCGCCCTCGCCCTCGATGAGCTCAACAGAATATGAGGGGTTCGCCTGCTGAAAATCGATGACGGCGTCCGTGATCCCATAAGGGGCCATAATGGGGATAGAACCGACGGTGAGGTGCTCGAGCGGCTCACCTGCGCCTATTTGAATGGCGGCAAGATAGCGGTGCTGAAGCGTCGCAATTTTTTGCGCATAGGGGAGGAGCGCTTCACCTTGCGCGGTGAGTGTTACGTGGCGCTGGCTTCGATCGATGAGCTTGCAGCCGAGTTCGTGCTCCATTGCCATAATGTGCTTGGAGAGGGTTGATTGCGACATGAAAAGCAGTTCCGCCGCATCAAGAAACGTGCGTGACTGCGCTAAGATGGCGAATTCGCCAAAGCGGCTGATATCCATAGGGAGGCCTCCGGTACCCTCATTTTGGCAGGTGGCCTAAACCACGACGCCATTGCAGTGGTCGATTTCGTGCTGGATGATCTCGGCGGTGTAGCCCGAGAAGTTTTTGATGCGGTGGACGAAGTTCTCGTCCAAATACTCAACCTTAATGCGGCGATAGCGGGTACAGGGACGCTCGCCGATCAGCGAGAGACATCCTTCGCTCGTCTGATAGGCATTGACCTGCTCAAGAATTTGAGGGTTGTACATCAGGAGTGTCCTGTTGCCGTCCTTTACGCAGATGATGCGTTTGCGCACGCCGATCATGTTGGCGGCGAGGCCCACGCACTCGCGCTCATGCTCGTGGAGCGTATCCAGGAGATCCTGCCCGGTCGCGGCATCGTCGGGTCCCGCGTCTTCGGAAGGCAGACGCAAAAAGAACTCGGATTTCATGATGGGCTTAATCATGGCGGGCTCCTCATGTCTTATGCTTTCGTGGACTTTTAATAATAGCGCGGAAGGAAAGCTGTGCGTCCGCGTTACAATCTTTCGACGTTGGACCATGTTGCCAGATTCGTCGTGTACGGCGTCTGGCGTAAGTCTAGGGCTCATTTTTCGCCCTGGACTGTTCCTCTGGGGCGATGCGACTGTCGTTCCAAGAGGGAGGAAATGCATGGGGAGCAAATCTCAGCAACAAGTTCAAGTAGCGCCATCGGCCACTGCGGCGATTCTCGTCGTAATGTATATTGCAGCCTTTGTTGCCGCGTTTAACGAGAACATCATTAACGTGGCGTTGCACGACATTATGGCGGCCTTTTCGGTGAGTGCCACCACGGCGCAGTGGCTCGTTTCGGGCTACATGATCGTGACGTCGATCTTTACGGCCATCATGGCCTTCCTGTCCGGCCGTTTCTCGACGCGCAAGCTGCTGTTTTTCGCATGCGGATGCATGGTCGCCGGCGAAGTCCTGTGCCTGTTCGCTCCGTCATTTAGCGTTTTGCTGCCAAGCCGTATTTTGCAGGCTGCGGGATCGGGCATCTTGTTCCCGCTCATGATGAACGTGGTGCTGTCTTGCGCTCCGCGCGAGAAGCTCGGTCTCTATCTGAGCCTGGGCGGAGCCTGCATTACGCTGGGGCCGGCGTTTGGACCCGTGATCAGCGGTCTTATGTGCACGTTGTTTGGCTGGAGGGCGGTGTTCGTAGTGCCGCTGGTGGGCGGCATTGTGGTCGCTGCGGCGGGCGTAAAGCTTGTTCAGAATGTCGGAGAGCGTTCGAACGCCACGCTTGATATTCTGTCGGTTGTTTTGCTCGCCGCCGGTATTACGGCATTTGTGTATTCCGTAGGCGAGTTCTCGACCAATCTGATTGCCGGTATCGTGACGCTTTTCGCTGCCGTTGTGCTGCTCGGCCTGTTTGCGGCCCGCCAGCTCAAGCTCGAGCATCCGGTGCTTAACGTGCGTCCCATGGCGAGCGTTCGTTTTTGGCCTGCGTGTCTGCTTGTGGTGGTGTCGATGATGACGACGTTCTCGATGAGCGTTTTGTTGCCGCTCTATTTTGAGGGCGCATACGGCATGACCGCACTTATTGCGGGCTTGCTCATTTTGCCGGCGATTGCCTGCAACGCCGTGACCTCGATTGTGGGCGGACGCGTGATGGACGCCCGTGGCGCATGGCCGCTGCTGCCGATCGGCTTTGCCCTGATTGCCGTGGGGCAGACTGCCATCTCGATGACGGCGGCAAGCATGAACATCGGCGTCGTCGTGGCACTGACCGTTGTGGTGTATGCCGGAGTCGGTTTGGTGCTGAGCCCCTCGCAAACGGCCGGCTTGGAGACGCTGCCTGCCGCTGAACATCCTCACGGAACGGCATTGCTTAACACGTGGAACATGATTGCCGCATCGTTTGGCCCGTCGCTGTTTATCGGCCTGCTCTCGAGTTCTGCGGCGACTGCCGGCGCGGCTGGCGTTGCGACCGACGTTGCCCAGGCGATTGGATTTGCAACTGCGGTGCGTGTGGCGGCTGTGATTGCCGTGGTCGGGTTCGTGGCGTCGCTGGTGTACGCTCGTCGCGAGTCACACATGTCGCATTAATGTGTGCACATAGATTCTGCAGCTAGATTGGATGGCGACACCATAAACTAATGGACGTTTTGCCGAGAGGCATGAATGTTTAAAGCGCAAAGAGTGCGCGACGGGCCCCGCGAATGGGGCGATGATGCCCGAGAGGGCCAAGAAGGAGTCTCATGTCCGAGAACGAAGAGATCATGAACGAGACCGAGAACGAGACCGTGGCTGCCGAGGTTGAGGCAGTCGAGACCGTGGAGACCGAAGCTGCCGAGGTTGAGGCTGCTGACGAGGTTTCCGCCGAGGAGGAGGCCGAGGTTGTCGAGGCCGCCGTTGATTACGATGACGAAGAGCTGATGGACAAGATGCAGAAGGCCGCCCGCCTGCTGCGTAGCCGTCGCTTTGCTATTTCCAAGGAGGAGGAGGCCAAGGCCGAGCGCATGGCGAACATCGAGCGCGCCATCAAGCTTCTTGACCTCAAGCCCAAGATGGAGCAGAAGGAAATGTCCGACCTGCTGGGCATGCGCCTTCGTGAGCTCGATAGTCTGATGGCCGAGGCCGAGGCTGCCGATCTGGTCGGCCGCATCGACGACGCCGAGGGCGATATGCGCAAGATCGTTGTCTTCGCTGCCGAGGATGCCGCTGAGGGCCTGGTCGAGCTTGCCAACAAGAAGGAGAAGCTCCTGCCCGAGCTTTCTTACGAGGAGGCCACCGAGCTGATGGCCGCTCTCGATAAGGTCATCGCTCCGCTCGTCGCCATGGGCCTGGACGAGGACCGCGGTCCTCGCGGCGGCCGTGACGATCGTGGTGGCCGTGGCGGCGACCGTGGCGGTCGCGGCGGCTTTGGCGATCGCGGTGGCCGTGGCGGTGACCGTGGCGGTCGCGGTGGCGATCGTGGCGGCCGTGGCGGCTTTGGTGACCGTGGCGGCGACCGTGGCGGTCGCGGCGGCTTTGGCGGCAACCGTGGTGGCTATGGCGATCGCGGCGGCAACCGTGGCGGCTTCGGCGGCAACCGTGGTAACGACCGCGGCGGTCGCGGTGGCGACCGTGGCGGCCGCAACGGTGGCGGCTTCCGCGGTAACCGCTTTTAGGGGTTACGCGGTTCTACGAACCGCGTAACTAGTTGACGCTGCGCGCCCACCAGAGCGACAACTTGTCATTCAAAGAGGACGGCATGACCAGAAGGTCTATGCCGTCCTCTTTTCATG
>DBFZQW010000123.1:0-7670 GCA_048521445.1 Collinsella sp.
GAAGGTGAGGGGGATCCAGCCCGAGGGGATGTAGGAATGCGATAGAAAAGTCATAGATGCGGGCGTGTTGGCTAAAATGGGTCGGCCGGGATTGGTCAATCTCGGCCGACTATATTTGGCTAAATTATTCCGACGCTAACATCGGTGCCCTGCATCTTCATAAACTCAACGCTTACGAAGCGCATGCGTTTCGTGCTAGGCTGGTTCCACCACATAAGTAGTCGCAGACGCGCGTACCACGGGCGGGCGAGATGAAGTTCCAACAGCTCCATCTTGCCCGCCCGTTTTTGTTGCGTGGCGCCGCGGTACAACACAGAGAGGAATCTGCCCTTTATGCCTATCAACAAACGAGAGAGCCTGCTGTTCACCTTTATCATGTGCTTTTGCATGGTGCTCTGGATGAGCATCTACAACGTTGCCCTGCAGCACGGGGCCATCAACGGCGAGGTCGTTGCCACTGCGTGGCTCGGCTTCCCCGTTGCCTACATTTTTGCCATGTGCTGCGACTGGTTCGTCGCCAGCCCGCTCGCCAAGGGTTTCGCCTTTAAGTACTTGGTCACGCCGGGCAAGAGCTCGCCACTTGCCATGACGCTCGCCGTCAGCTCCTGCATGGTCGTTCCCATGGTCATCATCATGTCGCTGTACGGTGCCTGTGAGGGTCTGACGCACATGCCCGGCGGCATCCTTGCGAACCTGTATTCCGTGCCCGCGATCTGGATGATCAACATCCCGCATAATTTTGTGATGGCGCTGCCGTGGAACCTTTTGGTAGCCGGTCCGATTTCCCGCTTCGTCTTCCGTCGCGCCTTCCCTGTGGGGACGGTTTTCGAGGAGGAGCATGCCGAGCTCTTGGAGCAGGCTATGGCTCCTGAGTGCGAGTAGCTTGCTTAGGGATCTGCTGAGCGCGGGCGACTTGCTTGGTTGGAGCCCTAAGCGTGGATAGCTCTCTCGGCGACATCGCGGGCGTGAGCGGTGCACATGACCGGAGGGCCCGTGCTGCTCCGTTGCCCGACGTGCTAGCGCGCAGAACAATCTGTTGGTGCATTCGGCGGCTGCTGAAGCGTTTCGGCAGCCGCTTTTTATACGGAGTTTAAATACAACAGTCTGTTGTATTACGTAGAGTGGTATATCTCTAGCGGGAAAAATGCGAGAGACGGAGCATTATGGCGTTGCTAGTAGGACTGGACGTAGGGTCGACGACGACCAAAGTTTACGCGATGCACGAGGATATGACCGAGGCGTGGTGGGGATATCGCCGCCACGGGGCGTGTCAGACAGCGAGCGTGCGCGCCATGCTCGGCGAGCTCGCCGAGCGCTTTCCCCATGAGTCACTGCGCGTTGCGGTGACCGGCTCGGGTGCGCGCGATATCGCGACCGCGCTGGGCGCCTCGTACGTTCAGGAGGTGGTCGCCAACGCGCTCGCGATCAGCAGGTTCTATCCGCAGACGCGCTGCGCCATCGAGCTGGGCGGCCAAGACGCCAAGATGATCTTCTTCCGCACCAACGATAAGGGAGACATCGAGGTTGCCGACATGCGCATGAACGGCTCGTGCGCAGGCGGTACCGGTGCATTTATCGACGAGATGGCAAAGCTCATGGGGGTCGGCACCGAATCGGGCGAGTTCGAGCAGCTCGCAAGCCGGGGAACGACCGTCCACGAGGTCTCGGGCCGCTGCGGCGTGTACGCAAAGACCGATATCCAGCCGCTGCTCAACGAGGGCATTCCTACCACCGACCTGGCGCTTTCGGCGCTTCACGCGGTCGCCCGCCAAACGATCGGCGGTCTGGCCCAGGGTATCGACATCGAGCCGCCGGTAATCTTCGAGGGCGGTACGCTCGCCTACAACCCCACACTGGTCCGCGTGTTCCGGGAGCAACTGAATCTATCGGACGATCAGGTTATCGTCCCGCGCGATCCGCAGATCATGGTCGCGCGCGGTGCCGCCCTGTCGCTGACCGACATGTTCGCATCGTCCCAACCGATCGACCTTCCCGACGCTTTTGTCCGGCTGGATAAGCTCGAGACGGTCGCGCCCGCAAGCGGGGAGGGACGTCTTGCCCAGCCCTTTTTTGCCACACCTGCCGAGCAGGCGGATTTTACGGCACGCCATGGCAAAGAGACGCCGGCAAAGGGTCCGGATGCGTATGCGCCCGGAGAGACGGTGCGTGTGGCGCTCGGTATCGATTCGGGGAGCACGACGACCAAGTTCGCCCTGGTCGATGAGGCGGGTGAGCTTGTCGATTCGTTCTACGCGTCTAATAACGGCAGACCGCTCGACGTCGCCCAACAGGGTCTTGTCAGCTTGAAGAACCGCTGGGAGACAGCGGGAGTCACGCTTGCGATCGATGCCGTGGGCACCACGGGATACGGCGAGGAGCTTTTCGCGCGCGCGTTCCACGCCGACTACCATACGGTCGAGACGGTCGCGCACGCCCGCGCCGCGTGCGCATGCGTTCCCGATGCGACCTTCGTGCTCGACATCGGCGGACAGGATATGAAGGCCATCTGGCTCAACCACGGCGTGCTGACCGATATCGTCGTCAACGAGGCGTGCTCTGCGGGCTGCGGCTCGTTCCTCGAGGGTTTTGCCAAAAACCTCGGAATAGCCGTTGAGAATATCGCGACCGAGGCATTTTCGTCCAAAGCCCCCGCCGTTCTCGGCAGCCGCTGCACGGTGTTCATGAACAGCAGCGTCGTTTCCGAGCAGCGGCGCGGTAAGGGTCCGGGCGACATCATGGCCGGTCTCTGCCGTTCGATTATCGAGAACGTGTTCACCAAGGTCATTCGCGTTTCAAATCTCAACCGTCTGGGCGACAAAGTCGTCGTCCAGGGCGGCACGTTCCGAAACGACGCGGTGCTGCGCGCATTCGAGCAGTATCTGGGCAAACCCGTCACGCGTGCGCCCCACCCGGGGCTGATGGGCGCTATCGGTATCGCCCTGCTCGCGCGCGAGGAATGCCGCAAGGGCGACGCCGGCACGTCGTTTATCGGGCTCGATGCCGTGGAGCGCTTCGAGCATCGCGAGTTCGGCGGCGTTACCTGCCGTCGGTGCAACAACCGCTGCCAGCGCGCGGTCGTGGCATTTGGCGACGGCTCGCTTTACGTCACGGGCAATCGCTGCCCGCGCGGCGGCGCCATCTCATGGGATGAGCTCGTGCGCGAGGTTCCCGCGGCGGAGGAGCTGCGTCCGCAGGGTGCTTGCGAGGCACAGGCACCCGGCACGGGGCGCGACCGGACCGCGGCTGCCCCCAATCTCTTTGTCGACCGCGAGAAGCTGCTGTTCGAGTCGTACCCCACGGTTCCCGTCAGCGGGGGGCGCGATGTCACGATCGGCATTCCCCGTGTGCTCGAGTTCTGGGACACCATGTCGTTCTGGTCGACGTTCTTCAGCACGCTCGGCTTTAAGGTGCGCGTCTCGGGACGCAGCACCAAGGCGATGTACGAGCGCGGTCTGGCGCACGTCACATCCGACACCGTGTGCTTCCCGGCCAAGCTCGTCCACGGGCACATCCGCAATCTCGTCGACGCCGGCGTCGACCGCATCTTCATGCCCATCATCACGACGGTGCCCACCGAAAACACCGCCTCTACCAGCGAGTGGATGTGCGCCGTCGTAAAGGGATACCCCTACGTGATGCGCAATTCCGATAACCCGGAGGAGCGTTTCGGCGTTCCGTTCGATACGCCGCTGTTCCACTGGTACGACGAGGGCGACCGAAACCGCCAGCTCAAGGCGTGGTGCAAGGAGACCTTCGATATCGATGCCGACCTGGTTGCCAAGGCGACCGAGCAGGCGGACCGCGCGCAGGAGACGTTTGAGAACCAGCTGCAGCTGCGCGGCAGGCAGGTGCTCGAGAACGTGCACGAGGACGGCGGCTACGCGGTGGTGATCGCTTCGCGCCCGTACCACAACGACCCGCTGGTCAACCACGGGCTGCCCAAGCTCTTCTCTGAGCGCGGCATCCCCGTGCTGACGCCCGATGCGGTGCCGGGGGTCTGCAACGTCGATCTTTCCAACAGCCGCATCGACATCGTGAACAACTACCATGCGCGCATGCTGTCGTGCGCGGTCATCGTCGCATCGACGCCCGAGCTCGAGCTCGTGCAGATGGGCAGCTTCGGCTGCGGCCACGATGCGTATCTCACCGACGAGATCGCGCGCATGATGGGCGAGATGGGCTCCAAGGTTCCGATGATGATCAAGCTCGATGAGAGCGACGTCGCCGGTCCCATGGGCATTCGCGTGCGTTCGTTTATCGAGTCGGTCAACCGTCGTCGCGCGGAGGAGCGTGCCGAGGGCGCCCGGGTGCACGCGGTCCATCCGCTCGACGACCCGTATAAGGTCAAGTACACCAAGCGCGACCGGCACGACAAGATCGCGCTGGTCCCCAACACCTCCCATGCGTTCTGCAGGCTCATGACCGCGGCGATGCGCAATCAGGGCGTGCGCGCCGAGGCCCTTGATATCGGGCGCGAGGATGCCATCCGCCTGGGCAAACGCTATGTGCACAACGACATCTGCTTCCCCGCGCAAATCGTGATCGGCGAGGCGCTCGCGGCACTCGAGAGCGGTAAGTACGACCCGCACGACGTCGCCGTGGTGACTGGCAAGTATATCGGCGACTGCCGCCTGACGCACTACATGCCCCTGCTGCGCCGCGCGCTCGACGACGCGGGATACGACTATGTCCCGGTGCTCACCAACGACGACGTCGATGCCCACAATGCGCATCCGGGCTTCAAGCTCGGCCTTGGCCCGAGCATCCAGATCGCCTACGGTCTTCCCATGATCGATGCCCTCGAGGCCATGCTTAGGCGCATCCGTCCCTACGAGCTCGAGAAGGGCGCGGCGGACGCTGCGTTCGACCGCGCGCTCGATGAGGTTATCGAGGGCATGGAGCGCTCCGGGCTGAGAGGCCAGGCGACGGGCTTCAAACGCGCGCTTGCGATCATGGACGCCGTTCCGTACGACCGCTCGAACCCGCATCCGACCGTTCTCATCGTGGGCGAGTACCTGCTCAATTTCCATCTCGGCGCCAACCACGAGATCGAGCGCTACCTCGAGGACAACGGGCTCGAGGTCATCGAGGCGCGCATGACCGACGTGATCCGCAAGACCTATTTCTACAAGCATGCGCAGTCGCGCGAGTTCCACGTCGACCTGTCGCTGCCCGAAAAGGCCTGGTACGCCACGGCGGACAACCTGTTCGAGCTCGCGCACGACCGTTGCGACCGCCTGGGCGCGGCGAGCCCGCTCTACGAGCCGCCGACGCGCATGCCCGAGCTCGTGCGCGCGAGCGATAAGATCCTGCACCATACGTTCGATGCGGGCGAGGGCGTGCTGATTCCGGCGGAGATTCTCGAGCACGCCAAGCGCGGCTGCCGCAACTTCGTGATCCTGCAGCCGTTCGGGTGTCTGCCCAACCATGTCGTGGGGCGCGGGCTCATCCATGCGCTCAAGGAGCAGTATCCCACGGCGCAGTTCCTGCCGCTCGACTACGATCCCGACGTGAGCTTCGCCAACGTGGAGAACCGTCTTCAGATGCTCATCATGAACGCCAAGGCGCAGGGGTGCGGTGAGGCGCATGGCGAGACCGCGTAAGGACGCCGATGCGCCCGATGCACGCACCCGTATCATCGAGGCGTTTTGGGAGCTCATCGAGAACAACAGCATCTTCGAGCTGTCGGTTGGCGAGGTGACCCGCGCCGCCCAGTGCAATCGCGGAACGTTTTACTACTATTTTCACGATTTCGATGAACTCGTCGCCATCGCCATAGCCCAGCTGCTGCAGGATAACGAGCTCATCACCGATGCCCTCTGGCATTTTTCGAGCGAGGGCGACCTTTCGGCGTTCGACCGGCGCGACGTCCGCTGCCTGCTGCGGCGCATCGTCATCACCATGAGGGCGGGTGCCGCCGAGCAGGTCGTGCAGGGCATCCATACGATCATCATCGACCGCGTGAGAGAGATCGTCCACCCCGACGGAGAAGAGCTCAAGGCAGATTCGAGCTTTGCGGTGGGCTTTCTGGTCTCGGGCATCATGGGCTTTGTGATGGCGGTCGGCTTTGCCCGGGAGGGCGGCGAGGAGATAGACCTCGAGCAGCCGGGGGACAGCGCGTGCGCGTACCTGAGGGCGGTCGCCATGCAGACGGTGGAAACGGTCGCGCAAGTCGAGGGCGTCGATACATCCGAGCTGCTCGAACGCGTCTCCAAGGAGGCCGATGCCTATCGCGCATCGCGTGCGACGAGTCCCGACGTGGTGAAAGACGCCTAGGGTTTCTCTTGCGGGGCGCCTGTCGCGCATCGCGCGGTGAGTCCCGCGATGCGGTCATAACCTGCATTCATGTGAGCCGGGTTTATAGATATTCCTCCAGCTGTTAACATAGACAACCTGTGGGTAAAGAGACAAAAGCGCCGCCGACGGGCGGGCGTTTTGATTTCGATGAACTCATGTAAGGAAACGAGCATGTTAGATAGATTTACCGATCGAGCGCGCAAGGTCATGTCGATGGCCAAACAGGAGGCGCTCGATCTGCACTCAAATAAGGTGGGCACCGAGCACCTGCTGCTCGCACTCGCCAAGGAGGACGAGGGCATCGCTGCCGAGGCGCTGCGCTCGCTTGATATCTCCTACGACGACATCATGGACACCCTCAAGGAGGTCCAGACCACGGTTCCCGAGCCCAGCGAGGAGACCGAGGCTGCCAAGCTTGCCTTTACGCCGCTCGTCATTAGCGTGATGGAGCGCTCCTTCCGCGTGGCACGTGAGAACAACCAGACCTACGTGTCGACCGAGCACTTGCTGATTGGCATCGTCGAAGAGGGTAACGGCATGGCCATGGACATCCTCATGCGCCTGGGTGTGTCGTCCGCCTCCATCAAAAAGGCTATCGAGAAACTTACCGCCAAGGACCAGGACAAGAAGCGTCCGCTCGCCGGCGCCGGTGCCGGGCGTCCCGGTGCGGGCCTGCCGTTCTTTAGCGGCTCGGACGCGTCGCAGCAAAAGGGGAGCGGCACCGATACGCTTAAGCAGTTCGCCACCAACCTTACGCAGAAGGCGCGCGACGGCGAGCTCGACCCTGTAATTGGTCGCGAAAAGGAAGTCCA
This sequence comes from Collinsella sp., assembly GCA_048521445.1. GTDB lineage: Bacteria > Actinomycetota > Coriobacteriia > Coriobacteriales > Coriobacteriaceae > Collinsella. Next base: position 7,110 of record DBFZQW010000123.1, read on the forward strand.
GCGTATGATGGAGATCCTTTCGCGTCGCACCAAGAACAATCCGCTTATCTTGGGCGACCCCGGCGTGGGCAAGACGGCCATCGTCGAGGGTCTGGCTCAGCAGATTGCAGCTGGCAACGTGCCCGAGAACCTTATGAACCAGAACATCTGGACGCTCGACCTGCCGGGCCTCGTTGCGGGCGCCAAGTATCGCGGTGAGTTTGAGGAGCGCCTCAAGAACGTGATCCAGGAGGCCACCGAAGCTGACGACGTCATCCTGTTTATTGACGAGATGCACACCATCATCGGTGCCGGCTCTGCCGAGGGCTCCATCGACGCGAGCTCCATGCTCAAGCCCGTGCTCGCGCGCGGTGCCTTCCAGATTATCGGCGCCACCACGGCCGAGGAATTCCGCAAGTACCTCACCAAGGACCCGGCCTTCGAGCGTCGCTTCCAGACCATCGATGTCGAGGAGCCGAGCGTCGAGGACACGGTCAAGATCCTGACCGCGCTCAAGCCGCGCTACGAGGAGCACCACCATGTGCGCTATACGCAGGGTGCTATCGAGGCCGCCGCGAACCT
>DBFZQW010000124.1:0-6731 GCA_048521445.1 Collinsella sp.
CGGGTTTTCCCTTGACTAACGCCGAACCCATAGTAACTTTATTCCGAGAAGATTCCTAGGGTTTAGTACACCTATGAGTACACCATATACAGAGAGGGACAGCATGAGCGCAAATCCGCTGCTTTCCATCGAAGGTCTGACCGCCTCCGTGGACGAGAAGACCATCCTCCACAACGTCAACCTCAACGTCGCCGCCGGCGAGACCCACGTGCTGATGGGACCCAACGGCGCCGGCAAGTCCACCCTCGGCCACCTGGTCATGGGTGACCCCGTCTACACGGTCAACGACGGCCGCATCGTCTTTGACGGCCAGGACATCACCGAGCTCACCACCGACAAGCGCTCGCGCGCCGGCCTGTTCCTGAGCTTCCAGGCCCCGGTCGAGATTCCGGGCGTGCCGCTGTCGAGCTTTTTGCGCGCCAGCATCGCCGGCCGCCCCGGCCTGGAGATGAAGGGCAAGGAGTTCCGCCGCCGCGTGAAGGAGCTCGCGGCCGAGCTCAACATGGATACCGCCTACCTCAACCGCGAGCTGGGCGTGGGCTTCTCGGGCGGCGAGAAGAAGAAGGTCGAGATGCTCCAGCTTCTGCTGCTGCAGCCCAAGCTCGCCATCCTGGACGAAACCGACTCCGGCCTGGACGTCGATGCCCTGTCCACCGTCAGCCACGGCATGGACGCCTACCGCAAGAGCTGCGACGGCTCCATGCTTATCATCACGCACAACACGCGCATCCTGGAGCACCTGGATGTCGACCGCGTCCACGTTATGGTCAAGGGCCACATCGTACGCGAGGACGACGCCTCGCTCATTCCCTGGATCGACAAGAACGGTTTTGAGACCTTCGAGCGCGAGGCCGCCGAGCAGCGCGCCCAGGCCGAAGCCGCCGCTGCCGAGCAGCAGGCGTAAAGGGGCGACGCAATGACCAAGAACCGCACCGAGGTCGCGGACATCGACCGCAGCCTCTACGACTTCACCTATGGCGAGGAGGGATTCGAGCGCCTCGACGCCGGCATCACGCCCGACATCGTGCGCGAGATCAGCGCCAAGAAGGACGAGCCGCAGTGGATGCTCGACCTGCGCCTCAAGTCCCTCGAGATTTTCAACCGCTTCCCGGATCCGACGTGGGGCCCCTCCATCGAGGGCTTGGACATGGACAACATCGTCACCTACGTCAAGCCCAACACCGACCAAAAACACGACTGGGAGTCGGTGCCCGACGACATCAAGAACACCTTTGAGCGCCTGGGCATCCCCGAGGCCGAGCGCAGCTACCTGGCAGGCGTCGGCGCGCAGTACGACTCCGAGCTGGTCTACCACAACATGCAGGACACCGCGTCCAAGATGGGCATCGTCTACTCCGGCATCGAGGAGGCCCTGCACGACCCGCAGTGGGAACCGCTCATCCACGAGAAGTTTATGACGCTCATCCCGCCCACCGACCACAAGTTTGCGGCCCTGCACGGCGCCGTATGGTCGGGCGGCTCGTTTGTCTACGTGCCCAAGGGCACCAAGCTCGACTTCCCGCTGCAGAGCTACTTCCGTCTTAACGCCAAGGGCGCCGGCCAGTTTGAGCACACGCTCATCATCGTCGAGGACGACGCCGACCTGCACTTTATCGAGGGTTGCTCCGCGCCCAAGTACAACGTAGCCAACCTCCACGCCGGCGCCGTCGAGCTCTTTGTGGGCAAACGCGCACACCTGCGCTACTCGACCATCGAGAACTGGTCCAAGAACATGTACAACCTCAACACCAAGCGTGCACGCGTGGACGAGGACGGCGACATCGAGTGGATCAGTGGCTCCTTCGGCAGCCACGTGGGCTACCTCTATCCCATGAGCGTGCTCAACGGCCGCCGCGCCCGTTCGAGCTTTACCGGCATCACCTTTGCCGGCGCCGGCCAGAACCTCGATACCGGCTGCAAGGTCGTACTCAACGCGCCCGAGACCTCGGCGACCGTCGAGACCAAGGGCATCTCCAAGAGCGGCGGCATCCAGACCTTCCGCAGCTCTATCGTGGCCACGCCCAAGGCCGAGGGCTCCAAGGCAACCGTGAGCTGCCAGTCGCTGATGCTCGACGACCAGAGCCGCTCCGACACTATTCCGGCCATGGACATCCGCGCCAAGAACGTCGACATCGGCCACGAGGCCACCATCGGTCGTATCGGCGACGACAAGGTGTTCTACCTGATGAGCCGCGGTATCTCGGAGGAAGAGGCCCGTACCATGATCGTCAACGGCTTTGCCAACCCGGTCTCCAAGGAGCTGCCGTTGGAGTACGCCGTCGAGATGAACAACCTGATCAAGCTCGAGATGGAAGGAGCGATCGGATAATGAAACAGACCACGAACACCGCTGCTACCACCCTTGAGCAGGTCAATGCGATGCCGGCTGCCACATGGGGCTGGCTGAAGATGAATCAGACCAAGCTCGAGCTCTCTGACGAGCTTGCCGCCGCTCCCACCGAGGCCGTTGAGGTCGAGGGCTTGGACGAGCAATTTGCTGGCGTGGCAGACGCGTTCGACGCCGCCATGGACGCCATGGCCGAGCGCTTCCCCGAGCGCCGCGCCTCCGCCCCGGGTGATGCCGCCGACCGCGCCCGCATCACGCCCGAGACCGAGCTCGACGTGCCCGCCACCTCCGTCTACCAGGCCGGTGCCATTAAGCTGGAGGAGGAGCTCTCCCCCGCTGAGGCCTTCGAGACTGGCATGGGCGAGGCTGCCTACACCTACCTGGCCGACCACGCCACCAAGCGCGTCGTCATCGATGTGCCCGCATACAAGCACGCCACGGTTACCGTGCGTGTGAGCGGTGTCGATGCTGCCGCGACCATCGCCGCCATCGACGTCGTCGCCCGCCCGCAGGCAACGCTCGACCTGCAGATCGCCCTGGACTCCCCCGTTGCCGGCCAAGGCGTCGTGGGTTCCGTGCTGCGCGTGTGCGCCCACGAGTACGCCACCGTCAACGTGACCTGCACGCAGACGCTCGACGATAGCTGGATCGCGCTCGACGACACCGGCCTGTTCCTGGACGAGGGCGCGCGCGTCAACGTGCAGCACAGCGTCCTGGGTGCCGGCGCCAGCGCCACCGGCCTTGCCGGCGACCTGCTGGGCGATACCGCCAAGGTCACCATCGATACTGACTACCTGGGCGCCCGCGAGCAGGTGCGCGACTTTAACTACGAGCTGCGCCACCGCGGTCGCAAGACCGAGTGCGAGATCGACGCCAACGGCGTACTGACCGGCACGTCCAAGAAGGTCTACCGCGGCACCATCGACCTCGTGCACGGCTGCAAGGGTGCAACCGGCACCGAGCGCGAGACGGTGCTTTTGGCCAACAAGGGCGTCGACAACAAGACCGTCCCCGTCATCCTCTGCGACGAGGACGACGTTGCCGGCAACCACGGCGCTACGATCGGCCACGTCCGCGACGAGCAGCTGTTCTACCTCGCCTGCCGCGGCCTTGACCAAAACGCCGCCGAGGACCTGTTCATTCGCGCCAAGCTGGAGGACGCCGCGCTTTCCGCCACCGACGAGCGCACCCGCGCAGGCGTCGTCCGCTTGGGCAACAACCTGATCGACAACTTTGAAGAGGAGCTCGCATGATCGACACCGAGCACGTTAAATGCGATACCTGTACCGCACCGGAGCCTATGGAGCTCGACGCCAGTGACGAGGCCTCGCGCGGCTGGCCTACCGTAGATATCGAGACCAACCCCTACAAGGGCCAGTTCCCGCTGTTCCAGCAGCACCCCGAGATCGCCTTCCTCGATAGCGCCGCCACCGCGCAGCGTCCCGCCTGCGTGCTCGACGCCGAGCGCGACTTCTACCAGCGCATGAACGCCAACCCCCTGCGCGGCCTGTACTCGCTGTCCGTCGAGGCCACCGAGGCCATCGCGAAGGTGCGCCAGCAGATTGCCGACCTCATCGGCGCTTCCCAGGCCAACGAGGTCGTCTTCACCCGCAACACGAGCGAGTCGCTCAACCTGGTCGCCAAGAGCTTTGCTCCCACGGTCCTCGAGCCGGGCGACGAGGTCGTCATTACCATCATGGAGCACCACTCCAACCTAATCCCGTGGCAGCAGGTCTGCCGCGAGACCGGCGCCAAGCTCGTCTACCTCTACCCCACCAAGACCGGCCAGCTCACGACCGAGGAGGTTCTTGCCAAGGTTGGTCCCAAAACCAAGATTCTGGCCGTGGGTCAGGTCTCTAACGTGCTGGGCGTCGAGAACCCGGTCAAGAACCTCGGCAAGCTCGTGCACAAGTACGGCGGCTACCTGGTCGTCGACGGTGCGCAGTCGCTGCCGCACATGCCGGTCGATGTGGCCGACCTGGGCGCCGACTTCTTTGCCTTTAGCGCGCACAAGGCCATGGGCCCCATGGGCATCGGCGTGCTGTGGGGCAAGATGGACCTGCTGAACGCCATGCCGCCCATGCTCACCGGTGGCGAGATGATCGACTCTGTCACCGAGCAGGACGCCGTCTGGGCGCCCGTCCCCGAGAAGTTCGAGGCCGGCACGCAGGACGCCGCCGGCATCTTCGCCACGGGCGCCGCCCTTGATTACCTGGTCAACACGGTGGGTTACGAGAATATCCAGGCCCGCGAGCAGGCACTCGTCCACTATCTGATGGGCGAACTCATGCAGCTCGACTTTGTCCAGATCATCGGCTCCATCTATTGGGACAACCACCACGGCGTTGTGAGCTTTAACGTCAAGGGCATCCATCCGCACGACGTCGCGAGCATCATGGACATGGACGGCGTCTGCATCCGCGCCGGCCACCACTGCGCGCAGCCGCTGCTCACCTGGCTGGGCGTCGAGAACCTTGCCTGCTGCCGCGCCAGCGTGGCCTTCTACAACGACAAGGCCGACATCGACAAGTTCATCGCCGGTCTGCATCACGTTTGGAGCACGTTCAATGGGTAATCTATACACCTCCACCACGTTTATGGAGCACAACTCGCACCCCGACTATAAGTACGAGATGGATGCCCCCACGCACGAGCACGACGGCATCAACCCCAGCTGCGGCGACGAGCTCACCTTGCAGCTGCGTGTCGAGAACGATGTAATCGAGGAAGCCTCGTTTACCGGGCACGGCTGCGCCATAAGCCAGGCCAGCGCCGACATCATGGCCGACCTCATCACCGGCGAGACCGTCGAGGAGGCACGTCGCTTGGCGGGACTCTTCCTCGCTATGATCCGCGGCGAGAAGCTCTCCGAGGAGGACCTGGAAGACCTGGACGAAGCCGCCCAGCTCCAGGACATCTCGCACATGCCCGCCCGCGTCAAATGCGCCGAGCTCGCCTGGCGCACCCTCGACGGCATGCTCACGGGACATAATAATCAGTAGTATTTATCCCAAATCTTAAGATTTTTGTTGGCCGAATCGCTTGACAAGAGCGGTTCGGCCATTTTCTATTCCGAGAGCTCAGCCTGTGCCTTCACCCGCGCATAAGCGCGCACGATACGAGAGACGGTACTTTTGCCAATCCCGGTATACCGCTCAACCTGGCGCACCGTAAAGCCGGCATCGTGCAATCCAAGAATGACGATATTGCGCTGCGCCGACGGCGCGGCTTTAACCCCGTGGAGCGGAACCCCGAGGCTCTTCGCCATCTTGTCGGCAAAGGCGTGGCGTTCCCACTCTGTCTCTTTCATATCGCACAGCGCCGGCTCGCTGCCGTCGGGCGTCGAAAGCGAATAGGCAATAAAGCCCTCGGCAGAACCAAAAAGTTCAAGCATGCAAGAAGGATCAGAAAATCCCCTCGCGACATCGGCCGCGTCACCGTCGTAAGCGCACAAATGCTCCGGAAAGCTGCTCCAGGGATAACGCTCAATGAGACTGATGCCCGCCTCCTGCGGATCGGCGTGTACGGAGCGAATAGCCTCCATCACCTGCCAGTCGGTATCGAGCGAACGCCGGTCAAAACGGTTCTGGAACAGATGGCCTGTGCGCCCCGTGCGTTTATTGAACCGCCGCGCGTACGTCAAAAGCAACCGGTGCATCGCCGCGCTCATCCTGTCCTCGTAATCTGCAAGCACCAAATGCACGTGATTGTCCATAAGGCACCAGGCGATAACCGTCACACCCTCCTCGCAGCAGCACTCGCGCATCAGCTCCAAAAACTCCCACCGGTCTTCATCGCCCTCAAAGATGAGCTGTTTGCCCACACCGCGAGCACAGACATGGTAAAAGCCGGTAACCGTTCTCCAAACGCGCTGCATGGCGCTCCCTTCGCCGGGATCTGCTTACCATCCAATACAGCACGATTGAAGCGTGCCATCAAAACATTCACGCAAAACAATACACTCGCGCGGCCAAAGGCAGCAAACAGGCGGCGAACGGCACCGTTGCAACAGGTCAACCACTGCAACGCTTGCAAGAGCGGACCAAAAGCTTGCCCAAGACGGACCCCCTCTACGGAAGCTCACGACCACAGAACATAGAGTTAAACCGTTTCAATTAAAAACTTCAGGACTTCTCGCTACGAAAACTGAGCCGTTCGCCGAATATTCCGTGCATTTCGCGGTATTATAGGGGCTGCATGTCATGTCCCTTTCGAAGGGTCGCCCGGCAATCGCCAGCCACGGCCCCCAGACGGGACGCCAACACGATAGAGAGGAGAGGCATGCAGTACTCACAGGAAGTGGAGAACATGTGCCCCGTTGCCAAGGGTGCATACCACGGCCCCGCACCCATCCCCGAGGAGGGCAAGTGGGTCCAGGCTAAGG
>DBFZQW010000125.1:0-2943 GCA_048521445.1 Collinsella sp.
CGAGACGATATGCTGCTGGCCCACCACGGAGTCGAAGGTGAGCGGGCGATACTTTCGGTACAACGATTCCATGGGTGCTCCCCCGGGTATACTGAGTCTTGTTGCCGCGGCGGCCATGCGGTCGCACGGCATACTGCATTCCATAATACCCGTACGGCGAGCCCGCCGCGATAGGAGTCCAAAGAGCATGGCAGACGCAGAGAGCAACCTCGTTCCCTCCGAAGCAGCCGACCAGGTCGAGGTCGCGCTCGAGAAGCAGGCCGCAGCCGACGACGGTATCCTGTACCTCAACGAGTACCAGTACGAAAACGACCTGGTCACCGACTTCGCCCGCCTGGTCGCCTCGCCCAGGCGTCGCGGCTCGTTGTATGCCGCCGCGGCAATTGCCGCGCTCATCGGCATCGGCATGTTGGTGGCCGGCGGCAACTGGATCAAGTTTGGCGTCGTGCTGATCGTATTCGGCGCCTTTTTGGCCTGGTGGAGCAAGAACCTGCACCACACCCTCGCCCACGACTTTATCGACGCCGTCGAGGCCGACGAGTCCATGGGCGGCCGCTATCGCCGCGTCGCCGCCAACGAGGACGGCCTGATGGTTTGGGGCAAGAGCGGCAAGTCGCAGTTCTTCCCGTTTGAAAAGCTCGACCACGTGCTCGACGGCGAGCGCATCTTTGTGGCCATGTTCGCCGACCAGGGCGTGACGATCCCTAAGGACACCTTTGTGCGTGGTGATGCCGAGCAGTTTGGCTCCTTCCTCAAGGCACGCATCAACAAAAAACTCCGCATCGAGACCAAACGCAAGAAGATGAAGGCAGAAAAGGCCGCTGCCGAAGCCAAACAGGGCGACAAGCTCCAGGAGACCAAGGGCAAGCAGCGCAAGCAGAAGAAGAACAAGAAGAAGCGCTAAGGCCAAGCCAGACAGGCAGCCTCGTATCCCGCTATCCTCCCCATGCACCCGAGCGTGCTACACTAGCAGCATCTATGCCACCGCGAACGGCTCGGCTCCGCGCCCGCCACTCGCAAACGAACTTTAAACGCACGAGGGTTGGCCATGCCGCTTTTCTCGCAACATACCGCCCGGTTCTCGCCGGACGTTCCCTTGGAGGGCACCAGCTCTCGCGAGCTGCTCAAGCGGTACCAGCCGCTCGAGACACTTGCGACCGGCGGTTTTGGCTCCATCGAGATCTGCCGCGACACGCACCTGCGCCGCCGCGTCGCCATTAAGCGCATCCCCCTTATCAACGGTGCCGGCATGCCCGCCAGCGACATCATGGATGTCCTGCGCGAGGCGCACACTGCCGCCATGCTTCAACATCCCAATATCGTGCAGGTCATCGACTTTACACACGACACAGCCTATGCCTACCTGGTTATGGAATATGTCGATGGCATGTCGCTGGCCGAGTTTTTGCACCGCGTGGACGGCCACTCACTTACCTTTGACGAGGCCGCGGCCATTGCCGATGCCCTGGGCCAGGCACTCACCTTCGCCCATAGTAATGGCGTACTCCACCTGGACATTAAGCCCGCCAACGTGCTCATCGACCACTCGGGCAATGTAAAGCTCACCGACTTTGGCATGGCGCGACTGTCGTCCGCCGGTGGCTTTGGCGGCTCACGCGGCGGCACCATCGGCTACATGCCGCCCGAGCAGCTCGATATCGAGACCGGCACGGTCGACGAGCGCGCCGATGTCTTTGCCCTCGCCTGTGTGATCTACGAGGGCCTGTGCGGCAGCGCTCCCTTTATGGCGGCAACGCCCGCCGACTCGCTCGGCCGCATCATCGGCGGCGCCACCTATCCCAGCGAGCTGATACCACACTTTCCCCCGGGAGCCGAGGCCGCGCTCATGAGCGCGCTCTCCCCCATGCCGCAGGACCGCCCCAACAGCATCGAGGCATTTTGCGACCAGCTCCTTGCCGGTCTGGGCAGCGTGCGCGAAGGCCGTCGCAGCCTGGAGCAAATGGTTGGCGAACTTTCGGATGACGAGCAGGAGCTCGACGATATCGAGCCGTCGCACTACGAGGACGACGCCATCGAGGTCGACCCCGCACTCGGCTGGGCGGGCACGCGCTGGAGCCATGCGCGCGACTACACCATGCGCACTATCTCGGCGCTAACGTGCGGCACCTTTAGCTTTTTGCTGATGCAAACGGCCGGGGTCGCGGCGCTTCCCGGCCTGGTCATTGCGGCCATCGCGATCGGAGCGGCGGCTGGCCTGGCCCCCCAAATTGGCTCGGCCATCTCGGCTGTGGGCTTTTTGGTGCTCATGGCCAACGCCACCATGCAGGCACAGGGCATCCTGTCGATGCTGCCCATCGCGGTGATCTTTGCCGCCGCCATGTCCGGTTGGTGGATCGCCTGGGGTCGCACCGAGACTGCCGCGAGCGCCGCGCTCACCTGTGCACTCGCGCTTGGCTGTCTGACCGGCAATACCTTCCTGGCAGCTGGGGTCGCCGCCGGCGTCGCGTCATTTTGGCTCGGCCCGGCAAGCGCCGCCGCGGCAACGGGCATTGGCGCGCTTTTTGCCCGTCTGGCCACGGTCGCGCTTTCAGCCGGAGGCGTGCTGGGGCTCGGTAACGTTGCCGCAGCGCTGGGAGACCCGCTCCTTTGGGCTGCCTTTGTGCTGGTCGCGGCAACTGCCGCAGCGTCATCTGCACTGCTCAATGCCCATGCCAAGCGTGCCGATCAGGGCTCAAACCTTGCCGCAATCGCCGCCATCGCTGTCACCGGCATAGGCTGCGCAGCGGCGTCCTGTCTTGCACACCATATGGAAATTGCCGGCCTTGCAGCCGCGGTCGTCGCCAAGGCGGCGGTTGCGGGAACCCTATCCTCTATAATCGTTGGGATATGCCTATATTTGCTCGGATACCAAAGAACCTATACGGAGAGTGATCTTTCGTGAACTTCCTGAACATCTTCGAGGACCACGTGGCCGGCATCTTC
>DBFZQW010000126.1:0-9937 GCA_048521445.1 Collinsella sp.
AAGGCTCGGCGCTTATGCGCACGCCCGACCTGGCCGAGAAGATTGTCGAGGCAGCGGTGGGCGCGGCGCATGTTCCCGTGACCGTGAAGATCCCCAAGGGTTTTTATGCCGAGGACCGCAACGCCGCAACGTTTGCCCAGATGCTTGACGGGGCGGGCGCCTCTGCAGTTGCCGTGCACGGTCGTTGTGCCACGCAGCTCGATACGGGCCAGGCCGATTGGTCTGTCGTCGATGAGGTTGCCGACGCCGTCGAGATTCCCGTGATTGGTTCGGGTGATGTGTTCTCGGCCGAGGACGCTGCTGAGCATCTGCAAGGCTCGGGTGCCAGCGCGGTGTTTATCGCGCGCGGCATCTACGGCAATCCGTGGGTGTTCGGTGATGCTCGCGCCCTTGCGCTCGATGGCACGCCGGTGCCGGCTCGCAGCTCCGTTGAGCGCCTGGACGCCCTGCGTGAGCACCTAACGCTGACGCATGAGCTCCTGCCGCTCATGTCGCGCGCCCGCACGTACGCAAGCTGGTACTTAAAAGGCATGCCCCATGCCGCCGCTTGGCGTGCCCAGGTGGTGCGCTGCTCCACGTATGAGGAGTTCATGGCGCTGGTCGATGAGATCGAGCGCGATGTGGTGGCCTGCGAGGCTGCCCTTGCCGCCGGCGAATCGGTGCCCCCTCATCCGCTGGAGGCGTAAGGGTGGCCGTTACCGCGCTGTATGCGCACGTGCCGTTCTGTGCCCAAAAGTGCCGATACTGCGACTTTGATTCGCGCAGTTTCGCTCCGTGCGAGCTGGGTGCTGCGCTCGATGCCTATTTTGAGCAGTTGTACGCGCGCCTCGATGCTTTTGGCAAGGCTGGGGCCCTTGACCAGATCAGCACCGTCTATGTTGGCGGTGGCACGCCGTCGCTGGCGGGGGAGCGCCTGGTGGAGCTGGCGCGTCGTATTCGTGCGTGGTGCGCCCCTGTTGAGTTTACCTGCGAGGCTAATCCCGAGTCGCTGTCCGCCGAGCTAGCCGTTGCGCTTGCCAAGGTTGGTGTCACACGCGTCTCTCTGGGCGCGCAAACGCTCGATAATACCGAACTTACCGCCATCGGCCGTATTCACGATGCCGATCGGGCGCTCGCTGCCATCGCGACGGTCAAGGGCGCTGGGCTTGACGTGTCGTGCGACCTTATGTGCGGACTTCCCGGGCAGACTGCAGCGAGTTGGAGGCGCTCGCTCGATGGCGTGCTGGCGGCGGCTTCGCATCATGTGTCGGTTTATCCGCTCACGCTCGAGGAGGGGACGCCCCTCTATCGCATGGCATGCCACGACGAGTCGCTCGAGCCCGATGAGGATTTTCAGGCCGCCTGCATGGACGTGGCGCGCGAGCTCCTGGGTGCGGCCGGCTATCACCCGTATGAGGTGGCGAGCTACGCGCTTGACGGCCATGAGTGCGCCCACAACATCGCCTACTGGACCGGACAGGGCTATCTGGGCTTGGGTCGCTCTGCCGCCGGTATGCTCGACGCCGAGGATTTCGATCGCTTGGCCGGGCTGTTTCCTGGCGTGCCCGCTCGAGGCGATGCGTATCGCGTGCGTCTGGTGCAACGCGACGATGCCGCGACGGCGTTCGAGGCCGAATATCTGTCGCAGCGTGAGGCTGCGGCTGAAGACCTGATGCTCGCTTGTCGCATGACGCGCGGTATTGCGTCCGACCTGTTGCTTCGTGCAGCTTGCGTCATCCCGGCCGATGAGCTGGCAGCTGCCTGCGATCGCGCGCTCGAATTGGGCCTTGCCACTTGGGTACCCGAGACGCTCGGGGTCCATGAGGGACCCTTCACTTCGGCAGATGTCGTCGCGGGCCATGTTCGAGCTCGTCTGGCGCCGACCCACCTGGGCTGGCTCGATGGAAATGTGCTGTTCGAGCTGTTTTGGGGTCTAGCCTAGGCCGCTCGGGTAGAATTACCGCAATATATACGCTGCTGTGAGCAGGAGGTTGCCGCGCATGGCGACGATGAACGAAAAAGATTACTACGAGATTTTGGGTGTCTCCAAGGACGCCACCTCGCGTGATATACAGAAAGCCTTCCAGCAAAAGGCCCGCAAGCTCCATCCGGACGTCAACAAAGAACCGGATGCCGAGGAAAAGTTCAAAGAGGTTTCCGAGGCCTACGCCGTGCTTTCGGATGAGCAAAAACGTGCGCGCTATGACGCCATGCGTTCTGGCAATCCCTTTGCCGGTGCTCCTACAGCTTCGCCCTATGGTGGCGGCTACGCCGGCAACACGGGCTATGGCAATCCCTTTGAGGGCGGCTTTCCCTTTGGTGGCGCTTGGGGCCAGCAGCGTCGCGGCCAGGCTGCCTACAATCCCGAGAACGGCGCCAACGTGGTCGTCGATATCAAACTGGACGCCAAGGAGGCCAAGGGCGGTGCCCGCAAGACCGTCCGCTATACGCGCTTCGATACCTGTGGTCACTGCGGCGGCTCGGGTTCTGTCTCCTCCGAGCATGCCCATACCTGCCCAAGCTGTGGCGGCCGCGGCCACATCGACGTCGACCTGTCCTTCCTGTTTGGTGCGGGCACGTTCCAGTCGGTCTGCCCCGAGTGCGGCGGTTCCGGTAAGGTCGTGGCCGACCCCTGCCCCGATTGCGGTGGCAGCGGTCGTACTCGCGTAACCTCCGAGCAGACGATTGAGTTTCCCGCCGGCACGCACGATGGCGACGAGGTCCGCATTAGCGGCATGGGTCATGCTGGCACCAACGGTGCCGCGGGCGGCGACCTGGTCGGCCGCGCCCATGTTGAGGCCGAGCGCTTGGAAGGCAAAGCTCGTACCGGTTTTTACCTGATGGGCATCGTGGCGCCGTTTTTGGTGCTCTCGGCCATTTCGGGCGTGTTCTCGGCCTTTGCCGTGATGTGCTTTATTCCGTTTACCATGGGCCTGTTCATGGTGCTTTCGGACGGCGTGCTTCATCGCAGTCTGCTGTGGTGGAAGCGCGGCGCGATGCAGTTTGCCAACGGTTTTGCCAACGGCTTCATGTTCGCGCTCGTGTCGGTTTGGTTCGCGAGCTGCTCGCAACGGGCCATGCTTTCGCCGTACCAAATGCAATAACATCAAACCCTCTGTTTGCGGTCGGCCCAGCTTGGGTATAGGACGCACTGTGACTATAATGAAAGTCGGAAGGATTCGGTCGTGTCGGAAAATAGGGATTACTACGAGGTGCTTGGCGTCGACAGGGATGCCGACGCGCGGACGATCAAGCGTGCGTTTCTAAAGAAGGCCCGTACCGTACATCCGGATGTTTCGGACGACCCCGAGGCCGAGGCCAAGTTCAAGGAGCTCAACGAGGCCTATTCCGTTCTTTCCGATGAGCAGAAGCGTGCTAACTACGACCGTTACGGCACTGCCGACGGCCCTGGTGGCTCGGGCTACGTCGATATCAACGATATCTTTGGTGGCATGGGCATGGACGACTTGTTCTCCTCGTTCTTTGGCGGCGGTGCCGGCGGTGGCGCCCGCAACCGTCGTGAGCGTCGTCGCGGTCGCGACATGGCCATCTCGCTTTCGGTGACGCTCGAGGAGGCGGCGCTCGGCTGCAAAAAGACGATCAGCTATGACCGCCTTGCTCCTTGCGAGGACTGCAATGGCACCGGTAGGGCAGAGGGCGCACAGGAAAAGCAGTGCGGCCGCTGTCACGGTACAGGCTACGTCACGACGGTCCAGCGCTCGTTCCTGGGCCAGGTTCAGTCTTCCTCGCCTTGCCCCGACTGCCATGGCGAGGGCACGGTTATCGACCATCCCTGCGAGACCTGCGACGGTCAGGGCCGCACGCCTTCGCATGAAAAGATCGACATCGATATTCCCGCCGGCGTTTCGACCGGTCGCCAGCTGCGCGTGAGCGGCTTTGGCGAGGCCGGCCTTCGCGGCGAGCCCTCGGGTGACCTGATTGTCAACGTGCGCGTTGCCGACCATGAGCGCTTTAAGCGCAACGGTGACGACCTGTACCTGGTGAGCGATATCTCGATTGCGCAGGCTGCGCTCGGCTGCGAGATTGAGGTCGAGGGCATTATGCCCGACGAGGTCGTTAAGGTGACGGTTCCCGCCGGCGCCCAGTACGGCGACACCGTGAACGTCAATAATTACGGCATGCCGCGCATTGGCGGTGGCGGTTCGCGTGGCCGCCTGATCGTGCAACTGCGCGTGGTCGTTCCCACCAATCTTTCCAATAAGCAGCGCGAGCTGCTCCGTGCTTTTGCCGATGATATGGGCGATGACGTCGCTTCCGGTAAGAAGTCGGTGACCGACCGTATCAAGAGCGCCCTCGACGATATCCTCGATTAAGGAGCCCGCGTGCTCGCACCCCATATTTCCGTCGTCAACCTCGGTTGCCGTGTCAACCGGGTTGAGTCTGACCGTATCACTGCCGATCTTATGCGCCTGGGCTTTGCTATGGTGGAGCCCCAGGATGCCGATCTGATCGTCATTAACACCTGTGCCGTTACGGGCGAGGCCGAGGCCAAGACCCGTAAGGCCGTCCGTCATTCGCTGTCCCATCCAAACGAGCCCTATGTGCTCGTGACCGGTTGCGTGGTCAATTTGCATCCTGAGGAGTTGTTGGAGCTTTCGGATCGCGTGATCGCCGAGCCGTCCAAGATCGATGTCGCCGAACGTGTCTGCGAGGTGCTGGGCGTTGAGTCCGATAGCGTTCCCGCCTGCAGCGATGGCGAGGTGGTCGATGCGCTCGGTCGCTCTCGCCTGGGCGTGAAGATTCAGGACGGCTGCAACCACCGCTGCACCTATTGCATTGTGTGGAAGGCACGTGGCCCCGAGCGCTCCGTGCCCGTCGAGTCCGTGCTCGAGCAAGTTCGCGAGGCCCAGGAGGCCGGCGTGCCCGAGGTGGTGCTGACCGGTGTGAACCTGGGTGCCTACGATGGCAAGAGCGCGACCGACGAGCATGTCGAAATCGATGAGCTGCTCGAGGCCATCATGGAGCGCACGTCTATTCCGCATGTGCGCATTTCCTCGGTCGAGCCCATGGATATCTCTGAGCGCCTGCTTAAGGTTATGGCACGCTATCCGCAGCGTATCGCCCCGTTTTTGCACCTGCCCGTGCAGTCCGGCTGCACGGCGACCCTGCATCGCATGGGTCGTCCCTATAGCGCCGAGGCCTTTGAGGACACGGTGCGTATGATTCGCGCCAACTTGCCCCAGGCGTCTCTTTCGTGCGATGTCATCGTCGGTTTTCCTGGTGAGACGGACGAGGAGTTCGAGGAGTCGCTGGCGCTGTGCCGTCGTGTGGGTTTCTCGCGTATGCACGTGTTCCGCTACAGCAAGCGTCCCGGTACCCTTGCCGCCGATATGCCTGATCAGGTACCGCCCGAGGTTATGGCCGAGCGCAGCCGCCGTATGCGGGCCGCCGCACAGGAACTCGCTATTGCCGACGCTCGTCGTCGTGTGGGTACGGTCGAGCGTGCCGTGCTCGAGTATGGTGACAACCTGACGCTCGGCTCGTTCCATCATGCCCGTCTTGACGATGCCTGTGGACTTACAGCTCCGTGCCTGCTCGATGTTGCTATCATCGGAGTCGATGATTCCGGCTTGGTCCATGCGCGCAGGGAGGTTCATGGAAGCCTCGAAGATTAGACTTACCGTTCCCGAGGGAATTGATCCCTCGCGCGTTTTGGGCGCCGGCGACGGCGTCCTTCGTGCGCTCGAGAGCTTGGTTCGCGCTCACGTGGTCGCCCGTGGCGATAGCATCTCCGTGAGCGGCGACCCGGACGAGGTCGAACTCGTGGCGCGCTTTTTCGAGCACGCTTTTCGCGAGGCGGCCGCCGGGCGCACGCTGTCTGCCGACGATGTCTCTCGCTGCCTGGCCGTCTTGCGCGACGGTGAACATGATGCCTCGTCGCTGCGCGATGACGTACTGCTGTCGTATCGTGGTCGCGTCATCCGCCCTAAGACGCTCGGTCAAAAGCGCTATGTGGATGCCATTCGCTCTCATACCATCACGTTTGGCCTGGGTCCTGCCGGTACCGGTAAGACCTATCTGGCCATGGCGCTCGCCGTTGCCGCGCTCAAGCGCCACGAGGTGGGCCGTCTGATCTTGACGCGTCCGGTTGTCGAGGCGGGGGAGAACCTGGGCTTTTTGCCCGGCACCCTCGAGGAAAAGATCGATCCCTACATGCGTCCGCTTTACGACGCCCTTTTTGACATGATGGATCGCGAGCGCACCGATGAGCTTATGGAGCGCGGCGTGATCGAGATCGCCCCGCTTGCCTACATGCGCGGCCGCACGCTGAGTGATGCCTTCGTGGTGCTCGACGAGGCGCAAAATACCACGCCCGAGCAGATGAAGATGTTCCTGACGCGCCTGGGCTTCAACTCCAAGTTCGTGATTACCGGCGACCTGAGCCAGCGTGACCTGGTGGGTCGTCGTGGTGGCTTGGCGGATGTCGAGAAGATTCTGGGCCGTGTCGATGATGTCGCATTTTCGCACCTCGAGCGTGCCGACGTGGTGCGCCATGCCTTGGTGGGACGTATCGTCGAGGCATACGATACTTATGATGATGCGCGCGAGAAACGCGTACGTGACCGAAAGGAGTCCCGTTGAGTGTATTGATCAGCAACGATGCCGAGCTCGATACGCTGCTCGACGCGCAGGAGGTGGAGCACATCTGCGAGGTCGTGCTTGCCGCCGAGGGCGTTGAACGTGAAGTCGAGATTTCCCTTTCGTATGTCGACGAGGACGAGATGCACGAGCTCAACCACGAATGGCGCGGTATCGACCGCACCACCGATGTACTCTCGTTTGAGTGCGATTCGGCCTTTGACGATGACATTCCCGCCGATGAGACGCTCGAGCTCGGCGATATTATCTTGGCCCCGCAGGTTATTGCCCGTCAGGCCCCCGGTTTTGGCAATAGCCCCGCTGACGAGTGCCGTCTGATGCTCGTACACGGCATGCTGCACCTGCTGGGCTATGACCACATCGAGGACGACGAGGCCGAGGTCATGGAGGCCCGCGAGGACGCCATCCTGCGCGATCTGGCGCTCGAGCGCGGCGAGGACCCTAAGCTAGTCCACGTCGGCCCCATCACCAACCACGCCCACGACTAGGAGCCGTCTATGATTCCCGGATCGAACAAGGACCATCCGTCCTTCTTAAAGTCGTTTTCCTACGCCATGGAGGGCTTCGTCACCGCCGTCAAGACCGAGCGCAACATTAAGGTCATGCTCGTGGCGGGCGTGTGCACTGTCATTGCCGGCTGTATCGTGGGGCTCGACATTGCCGAGTGGGCCACGATTATCATCTGTTGCGGCCTGGTGATTCACGGCGAGCTTTGCAACACCGCCATGGAGGCCATCGTCGACCTGGCGACCCAGGAGCTCCATCCGTTGGCCAAGCGTGCGAAGGACATCGCCGCCGCCTCTGTATACGTTCTTTCAATCACCGCCGCGATTGTGGGCTTGCTGGTATTTGCCCACGCGCTCGGCTTTATTTAGAAAGGGATTCCCATGTCCGACAATATGCAGCCTACCGATGAGATTTTGGACGACGAGTCCCTGGACGCGGTGGATACCGAGGAGCTCGAGGAAGTCGAGGAGTTCGACCCGTTTGAGGGCATGAGCGATGAGGAGCTCGACGCCCTGTGCGACGAGGACGACAACCTCGCGGGCTTTGGCGACGTGGAGCCCGGTTTCCGCAGCGGCTTTGTGGCCCTGGTCGGTCGTCCCAACGCCGGCAAGTCTACGCTGCTTAATGCCTGCTATGGCAAAAAGGTCGCCATCACCTCGCCGGTGGCCCAGACGACCCGCCGCCGCATGCGCGCCGTCGTCAACCGCCCCGGCTACCAGCTGGTCTTTGTCGATACCCCCGGTATTCATAAGCCCAAGGACGGCTTGGGATCCGAGCTCAACAAGAGCGCGTTGTTCGAGCTGAACGATGTTGATGTTGTCGCGTTTTTGATTGATGCCACCAAACCGATCGGCAGGGGAGACGCCTGGGTTGCCGAGCGCGTCAAGAACGCTCGTTCCAAGAAGGTCCTGGTGCTCACCAAGGCCGATGAGGCCGACCCCGCACAGGTCATGGAGCAGCTTAAGGCAGCCCACGAACTCATGGAATATGACGACGAGATCGTGACGTCGTCGGTCAAGAACTTCAACGTCGATGCATTTATCGAGACCGTTGCGCACTTTTTGCCTGAGGGTCCGCGTTGGTTCCCCGAGGACATGGGTACCGACGCTTCCGATGAGACGCTCGTTGCCGAGTTTGTGCGCGAGAAGGTCTTGCGCCGCACCCGTGATGAGATTCCGCACTCCGTTGGCGTGATCTGCGATGCGCTCGAGCAGACCAAGAAGGTACTGCGCGTGCACGCCACCATTTACGTCGAGCGCGAGGGCCAAAAGGGCATCATCATCGGTAAGGGCGGCGAGATGATCAAGCATATCGGTATCGACGCCCGTCGCGACCTTGAGCGCATTTTTGGCACGCAGGTCTTTTTGGAGCTGGACGTGAAGGTCAAGGCCGGCTGGCGTGACGACGAGGCCCAGATTCGCCGCTTTGGCTACAACGCCGAAGACTAAGGACGCACCGCGCGCATGGCAGGCTCCCGGACATATCGCACGAAGGTACTCGTCCTCGACAAGACGAAGCTCAAAGAGACGGACCTGATCCTGACGATGCTTGACGAGCGGGGTCGGCAGGTTCGTGCCGTGGCAAAGGGCGCCCGCAAACCCGGTGGGCGCCTGGCGGCGCGCTGCGAGCTATTCTGTACCGTCGATATGCTGCTTGCGCATGGACGGTCGCTCGACGTGGTTTCCCAGGCCGAGCTTATGGAGGCGCCGCTCGGTGCCGCACCCGATTACGAGACGACCTGCGCCGCAAGTGCGATCGCCGAGGTCGCGCGCGCGTGCTCGTTCGAGGACGCCGAGGACCCGTTTACCTTTGCCATTACGCAACGGGCGCTTACCCTGGTCGGCAGCGGGCTCGACGCGGCGCATATGGATTTACTTGTGGCGGCATATGTCTTTAAGCTGCTGTCGCACGTTGGCTACCGACCCGATTTTTCGGCCTGCGTGCTGTGCGGAGACCCCATGCTGTCGTATTTTTCGCCCCAGGCGGGCGGTCTCATGTGCGGGTCGTGCGCGTCGAGCGTTCCGGGTGCCGAGCTGGTGTCGACCGGTGAGGTCGCGTGGCTGCGCGCCCTCATGTCCATGACCTTCGATGCACTCATGGCCGAGAGGGTCGATCCCCATACCGCTGCCTTTTTATTGGGGCTTTCGCATGTTTGGGCTGCGACGCACACCGATCAGCGCCTCCGTGCGATGGAATTCATGTTGGCTCGGTGATGATGCGCAGGCGCGGGCTGCTTGTGGTATTATGCCGACCTGTTGGTACCTCGACCTTGGTTGCTCGCTCCACCGGCGGCTTCCCAGTCCGAGGCGAATAGCGTCGCCCGCGGGCGACAAGAAACGAAAGGTGAAACAATGACTGTTTCCAAAGAGCGCAAGGCGGAGCTGACTGCTCAGTTCGGTAACACCCCGGTCGACACCGGCAACCCCAAGGTTCAGGTCGCCATCCTGTCCGAGCGCATCAAGGAGCTGACCGAGCACATGAAGTCCCACCAGAAGGACTTCCACACTCGTCGTGGTCTGCTCATGCTCGTCGGCCGTCGTCGTCGTCTTCTCTCCTACATCAAGAAGAACGACATCGTCGAGTACCGTGAGCTCATCAAGGCTCTGGGCATCCGCGACAATATCCAGTAGGGATTTGTACATGCTAAGAGCGTCCTGCGCAGCGGGGCGCTCTTTTTGTGTAAGGGCGCGAACAATCACGCTCTGAAGCGTGGCGGGGGCAGGGGGCCCGCGTCACATGAGAAGCCCGCAGGCAAGGGGCCTGTGGGGTAAAGGAGAACAATGACACTCGTATCCAAGACCTTTGAGCTGTACGGCAAGACCTACACCTT
>DBFZQW010000127.1:0-6714 GCA_048521445.1 Collinsella sp.
CGTCCTTACCGACTTCTTCGATTTCCTTGGCAACTTCGCTGGCCTTCTTGGCGTTCGACGACTTCTTGCTCGAAGACGAATCCGAATCGTCGTCCAGGCCCTGCACTTCAATCCTCTTCTCGCCGGGCATCACCAGGCCCAGATCCTCGGACGCCGCATCCTTAATGTCCTCCTCCGAGAGCAGTTTGTCGACGCTTTTTTGCAGCTCATCATTGTATTGCTGACGAATCTCGACCTGCTTGGCCAAGATATCGCTCGAACGCTTTGCCACGTACAGATCGCGCACGGGGAAATACAGGCTCACGAGCACCAGGGCAACGACAATGCCGATGAATAGCCCTCGCTGAGGACCGTGGGTAAAGTCGTAGATCGCCTTGACCACCGCATTGTCGTTGGCGTAGCGCATAAAGTCCGAGCCCGAAAGACGGCTCGAAGGCCTGCTCGACCTATCGTGTGTTTGAGCCGACGAGCGCTGAGCATGCGACGAACGTGCTGAGCGCACTGGTCCATCTGTCGAAGTATTCACTTGAGCATTGGGGCGCGAGGTACTTGTCGGGCGCTGCGTGGAGCGGTCGGCGCCGGCGTAGGCGGACCCACCGAGCTGCACCGTGCGCGCACGGCGAGGCGACGGCTCACGCGAACCGGCGGAATAGTACCTGTTGTCGTAAATCTGATCCATGTGCGCCTTGTGCGGTTGAGGTTTGTTTGCGCTAAGTCATTTAGTTATAGCACGAGAGCCCGCACCGCCTTCGCCAGCCTTTGCTCGACATAAAAAAGGCGCTGAGCCATATGGCCCAGCGCCCACAGCGCTTTGCGGCGTCCAGCCAAGGCGGGGCGGAGCCGAGTCAACCCCGCCCCCCGCGCGCACCGCTTATTTAGCGAATGTTGTAAAACGCGGCCTTGCCGGCGTAGCGCGCGCTGCCCTCGAGCTCGTCCTCGATGCGGATGAGCTGGTTGTACTTGGCGATACGGTCGCTGCGGCACGGGGCGCCCGACTTGATCTGGCCGGCGTTGACGCCCACGACCAGGTCGGCGATCGTGGAGTCCTCGGTCTCGCCGGAGCGGTGGCTCACGATGCAAGCGTAACCGGCCTCCTTGGCGGTCTCGATGGCCTCGAGCGACTCGGTGAGCGTGCCGATCTGGTTGACCTTGACCAGGATCGCGTTGGCGGCACCCAGCTCGATGCCCTTCTTGAGGCGCTCGGTGTTGGTGACGAACAGGTCGTCGCCCACCAGCTGCACCTTATTGCCAATGCGACGGGTGAGCTCGACCCAGCCGTCCCAGTCCTCCTCGGCCATGCCGTCCTCGATGGAGATGATGGGATAGGTGTCGACGAGCTTCTCCCAGTAATCGACCATCTGAGCGCTCGTATACTCAACGCCCTCGCCCTTGAGCTCGTACATGCCGGTCTCGGCGTTGTAGAACTCGGTCGAGGCCGGGTCCATGGCGTACATGAAGTCGACGCCGGGCTTAAAGCCGGCCTTCTCCACGGCCTTGGTGATGTACTCGAACGGCTCGGCATTGGTCTTAAGGTTGGGGGCAAAGCCGCCCTCGTCGCCCACGCCGCCGCCCAGGCCGGCCTCGTGCAGCACGCCCTTGAGGGTGTGGTAGACCTCGGCGCACCAACGCAGGCCCTCGGCAAAGCTCGGGGCGCCCACCGGCATGATCATGAACTCCTGGAAGTCGACGTTATTGTCGGCATGCACGCCGCCGTTGAGGATGTTCATCATAGGTGTGGGCAGCAGATGAGCGTTGACGCCGCCCAGGTACTGGTACAGCGACAGGCCCGCCGACTCGGCGGCGGCGCGGGCAACGGCCAGCGACACGCCCAGGATGGCGTTGGCACCGAGCTTGGTCTTGTTGGGGGTACCGTCCGCGGCAATCAGCGCGGCATCGACGGCGCGCTGGTCGAAGGCGTCGAGGCCCACGACGGCGTTAGCGCACTCGTTGTTGACGTGCTCGACGGCCTGCGAAACGCCCTTGCCCAGGTAGCGGCCCTTGTCGCCATCGCGTAGCTCGCAGGCCTCAAAGGCGCCGGTCGAAGCACCCGAAGGCACCATTGCGCGGCCAAAGCTGCCGTCCTCGAGCACGACCTCGACCTCGACGGTGGGATTGCCGCGGCTGTCGAGCACCTCGCGACCGTAGACGTCCAAAATATCGCTCATGTTGTCTCCCTCTCACTTGGAAACGTAGTGGATGCAAGCGACCGGCTGACCGTGCACCATCGGTGCGTCTCCGTAAGTTAGCCATGTCGCACTTTTTGCATTATGCCCTAAGTTAGCCGAGGGATACACTTGATTTTCGAAAAATTTTGCGGGAACGATGAGGCGTGTCAGCCCGTCGTTCCCGCAGTCTTACTCCTCCGCCTTTGCGGCATCCCACAGGTCGTTGAGGCCGTGGGTCGAAAGCTCGGCAAGATCCACGTGGGCGTCGGACGCCATCTGCTCCATCGCGGCCCAGCGACGACGGAACTTGGCTGTGCTCGCGCGCAGGGCACTCTCGGCGTCGATGCCCTCCTTGCGCGCGACGTTGACCAGGGCAAAGAGCAGATCGCCAAACTCCATTTCGCGCTCGGTCGAGCCAGGGGCCTCGGCCTCAAACTCGGCACGCTCCTCGGCGACCTCGTCCCACACGTCCTGGACCGTCTCCCACTCAAAGCCCACGGCAGCCGCCTTGCGCGACACCTTCTGAGCCTGCATCAGCGCCGGCAGATGCGTGGGCACGCCGTCGAGCAGACCCTCGGGCGCGGCCTCGCCCGCCGCCACGGCCTTGTCCTTGGCAGCCCTCTCGGCAAGCTTGACCTCGTCCCAAATCTTGAGCACCTCGTCGGAGCTCTCGGCATCCGCATCGCCAAACACGTGCGGGTGGCGACGGATGAGCTTGGCGTCGATATCGCGCGCCACGTCGGCCAGTGTAAACTCGCCGGCGTCGGCCGCGATCTGCGCGTGCAGCACGACCTGCATGAGCACGTCACCCAGCTCCTCGCGCAGGTGTGCCGCATCGTCAGCCTCGATGCAGTCGAGCGCCTCGTAGGCCTCCTCGATCATGTTCTTGCCAATGCTGCGGTGCGTCTGCTCGCGGTCCCACGGGCAGCCGTCGGGCTGACGCAAGCGCCAGACGGTCTGCACCAGATGCTGTAGCTCGGCCGACGCATCGACCAGCGTGGACAGATCGCGCGAACCCTCGGCATTTTGCTGAGCCATGTGCTCTGCCATGGTTAGTCCTCCTCCAGGATCACGTGACGGAACGCGCCGTTCTCGTAGATGCCGTAGCTGTGCGTGCCGTCCTTGGGGATGCTCACGCTGCCGGGGTTGAAGACCCACAGGCCCGGGTGCGCGGCACTCTCCTCGTTGACCTTGATGTGCGTATGGCCGTAGACGAGCGCGGAGCCCTCGGGCAGCGCGGGCGCGTGGTCGACGCTGTTGTGCATGCCGGCGCCAAAGACGTGGCCGTGCGTCAGGAACAGCTCGCGGCCGGTCTCGTCAAACAGCGTGGCGTAGTCGGCCATGACGGGAAAGTCGAGCACCATCTGGTCGACCTCGGCGTCGCAGTTGCCGCGCACCGCGATGATGCGGTCGGCCAGGGCGTTGAGCAGCGGGATCACGCGCTTGGGGGCGTAATCGCGCGGCAGGTCGTTGCGCGGACCGTGGTAGAGCAGGTCGCCCAGCAGCACGATGCGGTCGGGCTGCTCGGACTCGATGGCGGTGACCAGGCGCTCGGTCCAGTATGCCGAGCCGTGGATGTCGGAGGCGATGAGGTATTTCATGGGGAGATCCTTTCGGGAGGGGTTGATATGGCTGGGCGCAGGATGTCGCCACCAGCCGCGTTATTCAAATCGCAGTGCCGCGCTCTGGGCCGCCTGCATCACGCGCTGGAGCGGCACATTATGCTCGCGAGCGAGACGGGCACAGTCCTCGTACTCGGGCGCTGCACGCTCGCTGCCATCGGGCAGGGTTGCCACCTTTACGGCCACCTCGCCCCAAGGCGTCGCCACTTGTTCAAAGCGGCGCGGCAGGCAGACGCGCTCCATGACCTGGCGACGAATGCCGTTGGTCGTGGTTTCCAAAAAGATAATCGTTTGCAGGCGCTCGATATCCTCGTGCGAGCAGATCACCTGCAGCTGCCAGCCGGGGCGTCCTTTTTTGCAATAGAGCGGCAGCCAGTGCACCTCGCGGGCGCCTGCCCCGCGCAGACGGTCGGCGGCGTAGGCAAGCACCTCGGGCGACGCGTCATCGATATCGCATTCCAGCTTGACGATAGTCTCGGGCGCATCGGTCTCGCGGGACAGCGGGGATTTGCTATCGCATTGCATACGGTCCGGATCCTTTCCGCGCGGGCTCGTTTTGTTCACCCAAACGCTAGCACATCGGACGTGGCACAGGCGTGACTTTCGTCCGTCGTCACCCTCGCCCTCATCCAAACATGTACATCAGCCTCCAAACATGTCATTTTTTGCAGCTTTTGGAGACTGACGTACATGTTTTGAGAGCGCAAGCGAGGCGCCACCGCGCAGCCTTTCCAATCGATTTCGACCCCCGGCGTGCCCGGCGTGTTGAGAGCTGCGCCATTACAATGAAGCGGATTCGCTTGACGCAAAGGAGCCGCCATGTCTGCTTGCCCGCTGGTCGATTGCCACACCCACACCTCGTTCTCGGACGGTCATGCCTCGTTTGAGGACAACGTTCGCGCCGCTGCCGCGGCCGGGTGCCGCGTCATGGTCTCGACCGACCATCTCACCCTGCCCGCCAGCATGGACGCCAACTGCGAAGTGCAGGTTACTGAGGGCGACCTGCCGGCACATCGTCTGGCCTTTGAGGACGCCCGCAAACTCGCCGCGCAGATTGCGCCGGAACTCGAGCTTATCTATGGCTTTGAATGCGATTGGTACGAGGGCTGCGAGCCTTTGGTTGAGCGCTTGTCCCAGGGCGCCGTCGTGCGCCTGGGCAGTGTGCATTGGATTGGCAACCCAGGCGATATCATGGCCGGCGCCGCGGGTACGGCGGGAACGGAAAATGTCGCTCGTCCCGATACGCCCGATTCGCGCTGCGGTTGGATCGACGATGATACCGACCTGCATGTTTGGGAAAACTTAGGCGTGCACGGCGTGTGGGAGCGCTATGTCGATGACTGGTGCCGCGCCTGCGAGAGCCCGCTCAACTTTGATGTGATGGCTCACCCCGACCTGGTCATGCGCTTTTCGAAAGAAGGCTTTGCGCCCGACTTTGACCCCGCAGCGTTTTGGCAGCAGATGGCCGAGTGCGCGCACGATACGGGCCGCCGCGTTGAGGTCTCGACCGCCGCACTGCGCAAGGGCCTCGACGACTACTATCCCGCGACCGGGTTGTTGCGTTGCTTCGCCCACGCCGAGGTGCCGATCACTTTTGGCTCGGACGCACACCGCGCCCGCGACATTTGCTGGAACATCCGTGAGGCCCAGGCACACGCCTACGACTGTGGCTACCGAACCTTCGACGTCCCCCACCCCACCGGCGAATGGGAATCCACACCCCTCGCCTAACTAGTCGTTTAAGAACGTCCCCGATGACTAGTGACGGCGGGCATTGAGTTCGCCGGCTAGCTCGTCGAGGGTGATACCGTAGCGCTCGAGCGTCACGAGCAGGTGATAGACCAGATCGCCGGCCTCGTAGCGGATGTGATCGTGATCGTTATCCTTGCAGGCCATGATCACCTCGCTTGCCTCCTCGGCAAGCTTCTTGAGCAGCTCATCCTCGACGTCGGTCAGCAGACGCGCGGTATAGCTCTCCTGCGGCGACGCGTCGCGACGGCCATGAATCACCTCGGCCAGCCCCGTCAGCGTCTCACCGATATTTCCATCCTGAACATTCGCGGTGCGCACACCCATGGTTCAATCCTTTCTGGTTGGCCAAGCGCCTAGTCGAGCGCCCGCCCTACGCGAGTTTCTTAAAGAAGCAGGTACGGTTGCCGGTATGGCAGGCCGGACCCGGCGAGTCGACCTTGACCAGCAGCGTATCGCTATCGCAGTCGGCCCAGAGCTCCTTGACCTCCTGCATGTTGCCGCTCGTCGCGCCCTTGTTCCAGAGCTCCTGACGGCTGCGGCTCCAAAACCACGTGGTACCGGTCTTAAGCGTCAGCCCCACCGACTCCTCGTTCATCCAAGCAACCATAAGCACCTCACCGGTGTCATATTGCTGAACCACACAAGGAATCAACCCGCGGGCATCGTATTTGAGCTCGGACGCAGTTATCACTTGCTCCATTTAAAAATCCAATCTCACGGGAATACCTTGAGAGGCCATGTATTCCTTCACCTGGCGAATGCTGAAGGTTCCAAAGTGAAAGACGCTGGCCGCCAGCACGGCGTCGGCCTCGCCCTCGATCACGCCCTCTGCAAAATGCTCGAGTGTGCCCACGCCGCCGCTCGCGATGACGGGAATCGGCACCGCGCGCGCCACGGCACGGGTGAGCGCCAAATCGAAGCCGGCCTTGGTGCCGTCGCGATCCATGCTGGTCAGCAGGATTTCGCCGGCGCCACGACGAGCCGCCTCCTCGGCCCACGTCACCGCATCGATACCCGTGGCGTTGCGGCCTCCCGCGGTAAAGACCTCCCACTTATCGGCACCCGGCTCCCCGGGCAGTCCCACGCGCTTGGCATCGATCGCCACGACTACGGCCTGGCTACCAAACGCCGCGGCGGCCTGGCTGATCAACGACGGATCGCGCACGGCGGCAGAG
>DBFZQW010000128.1:0-2929 GCA_048521445.1 Collinsella sp.
GCCGTCGCAGCCGAGCTCCACGCCCGTCACGCGACGGACAAGCGCAGGGCGGGCCCAGCCGCACGAGGGGCAATGGTAGGCGCCGAGCTGGCCGTATTGCACGTAGTCATACTCCAGCGGCGCGTTGCACTGTGAGCAAAAACGTGAGTCGCTAATACGGTCGGACTCGGTGTTGGTGGCGCCGTCGATGCCAAAGGCAATACCCGCGTTGGGAACGCGCGCGGCAATCGAGGCGCACAGCGGGTCGTCGGCGTTGTAGATAAGCGTTGTTGTCGGCGAGAGCTCCAACGCATGGGCGATGACCTCCTGGGTGTGATCGATCTCGCCATAGCGATCCAGCTGGTCGCGGAACAGGTTGAGCAGCACGAAGTACGTCGGCTTGAGCTTGGGCAGGACGCGTACGGTGTAAAGCTCATCGCACTCAAAAACGCCCACGCGCTTGCCGCCACCGGCTCGCTTGAGGCCGTTGCGCGCTTCGAGCAGTGCGCCCACCACGCCCGGCTCCATGTTGTTGCCGGCGCGGTTGCATACCACGGTGGCGCCGCTGGCGGCAACGGCGTCGGCGATGAGGTTGGAGGTGGTGGTCTTGCCATTAGTACCCGTAATCACCACGCTGCGGTCGACAAGGCCAGCGAGGTCGCTCAGCAACTCGGGATCGATCTTCATGGCGATGCGGCCGGGGAGTACGCCGCCCTGGCGTTTGAGGACAGAGCGCAGTCCCCAGCGAGCGATATCGCTCGAGGTGCAGGCAAGAGATGAGCGGAGATTCATGAAACCGTTCCTAACGTAAACGACATGGTCGGGTCGAGTGCGCCACTAAAATCCGTAGCGGCGCGCAAATTCCTGGGCAAGCTGCGATACATCTTCGCAGGCGTTGGCCCAGGGGGCAAAGTCGGGGGTGTCCGAGATAATGCCGTCGGCTTCCCAAACCGCCTGGTGCGAGAGGTCCCAGGGGTCGCGCGGCTCGGGTCGGCAGGGAAGGTACGGTGTCTGGTACATGGGATTCAGCAAGAAGAACGCGCCGCCCTCGCAGCGGTTAGCGAACTCACGCAGCGCACGCACCGCCGGACGCATCTTGTTCGTTTTGAACAAGAGGATTGTGCGGGCGAGCAGGTACCAGGGGGAGTTCTCGAGTGCATCGGCTCCCACCTGTTCCTCGAGCTGGTGGGCCAGGGCAAAAAAGCCGTCCTGGTCTTCCAGACGAGCGAGGGCGAGCAACACGGTGCCTGCGGCTCGGGTGGGGTAGCCTTCCGCCTTAAGGACGCGGCGGGCGTAGTTGGCGGCAGCACGGTAGCGGGCGCTCGCCATGCACAGCTGCGAGATGGCCTCGAGCGTATGAAGCCACCCGATAAGAGCCGGCTCGCTCACGGTAAGGTCTGCTGCGGTGACACCATTGGCCAAAACATTATTGGCCCAGTAGTGCGGGGCTTCCATGTCGAACCCGGGCACGCTTTGCTGCAGGTAATCGGCCGTGGTCGCCTCGAGTTTCATCAGGTCGCCCAGGCAGGCGTCGACGGGCGTGTCCGCCAAAATGATGGCGAGCAGCTGCGCGTCGACGGCTAGCGCATCGACGCGGACGATCTTGAGCAGCTCATCGCGCATGTCGTCGAACAGGCGATTGCGCGTCTGCTCGAACTCCTCGTCGCTGCCCATGTCCTCGATGCGATGGAGCTCGTCGAGCAGGTGGCGGTGGACGCCGGCATAGGACAGCAGCGCCTGGGCATGCTCGGTCTGCGCATACTTATGAGGGTTGACGTTCACGTCGTTATGGACAAGATCGCGTGCTGCATCGGTGAGTTCGGGGTGCGACGCAAGGTAGGCGCGCTCCAGGTAGGCGGGGATGTAGACGCTCGGATCCATTAGAGGTCTCCTCCCTTAAACGGCAGGCCCTGCTCGGCCGCCCGCAGGATGCGCTCGTCGATCTGGGAACGCACGATATCGTTGGTGGCGACCCAGGCGGCAAAGCTGGCGTTGTCGGGGGCGCCCAGGCCCTCCTGCAGTACCGGTGTTGCCTCGGACAATGCAAGGACAAGCTCGTCAGTGGAGCCCGCACCCACGTTGACGCGGGCATAGACGCCATCGGGAAACTCGGTTTGGAAGTAGAGCGCCTCGGCTGCGTGCGGACACGAGCGTGCGAGGATGCGCAAGTAGTGCTCGGCGCCCTTGTAGTCCAGCTCGCGCCAGGCAGCGCTCATCAGCGCGATGAGCGTCCACGGGTCCAAGTCGCGCTCTGCATCTTTGGGGCGGCGTCGCAGCGGGGTATTCGCGAGGTACGGCACGGAGTGAGCGGAGCGAAAGCGCTTGAGCTCCTCGGCGGGGTATTCGAGCTTTGCCATGGCGAGCATCGCGGTGTGGCGGACACCAGCGGGGTCGTTGGGCGCAAAGTCCAAGCTGCGATTCGCGGCTTCGAGCGACATGCGGTAGCGTCCGCTAATGAGCGCGCGCGATGCCAAGGCGGCAAGCCAGCGCAGGTAGGGGCGGCGCATAAGGTCGCCAGCGGCCTCGCGCTCGTAGGGGTCCTGCGCCGAGGCGATCTTGAGCGCCAGATCGTGCTCCACCTCGTCGCACTTGGACACCAGATACTGCACGTATTCCTCGTTGGATTCGGCGGTGAGTGCCGTCAGCATGCGCCGAGCGTCCCAGTTGGCCGGATCGAGTGCGGCCGCCTCGCGGAGCATGTTCTCGGCAGCTGCCTCTTCTTGCTCTGCCTGGGTATCGTCAGGGATAAAGGGAATGCGGTAGTCGACAGCCTCGACCACCTTGGCAATGAGGTGCCCGGCGCGGTCGTGGTCGTGCACGATGAGCGGTGCGGGGTTGCGGGTGAATTGTTCCATCAGACGCTCTACGGCGGCACCGTCGGTGAGCGGGATATTGTCGCGGCGCAAGGCCTCAAGAACGAGGCGATGGCAATCCTCTTGAATGGGATCGA
>DBFZQW010000129.1:0-3961 GCA_048521445.1 Collinsella sp.
TCGAGCTGATAGCGCGTATCGACAGACGGGTTCATCGTAACGGTGAGGATCATTTTTAGCTCCTTATCTCGCAGGCTCCTTGTGCCTCGCGATACGAGTCGACAAAACGGAATTACAGAATCTCAATCGTGAACGAGCGAACGACGGTCTCCTTGGGCTTAGCGACAAGGCAGCCGCGCTTATGCTCAAGTACGTCGTCCTCATCGGAACAGGTCGAAAGACCGCCCCAGGGTTCAACTGCCACAAAATCGCCCTCGGGCTTACTCCACACAATGAGATGCGGGAAACCCTCAAAGTTCAAGCGAACGCCCTTGTCCTCGCCCTTCTTGGAAAGCGTGACCTGACGGCTCTCGAGCACGTCAAAGATGGTCTCCGCGAAATCGAAGAGCTCGTGCGATAGGGGCAGCGTCTTTCCCACCATGGGGTTCTTGGAGCGGTTAGCTACATCAATCAATCCGGTCGAGGGTACGGCGGTGCAAAGCTCCGCTGCCTCGTCTTTCTCGAAGCGCAACTCGTAGTCCGTATAGGCCTCGCCCTCGTCGAGCGGGCACCTAAAGCCGGGGTGTCCACCGATAAAGAACGGCATGTCCTCGGCGCCCTCGTTGGTCACTTCATAGGAGACACGCACGGCAGCGTCCTCGAGCGTATAGCGGGCGACGAGCTTAAACGGATATGGATAAGCGCTCAGCAATGCAGCGTTATCCTCCGAAGCCAGGCACATCGCCAGCTCGTTCTCGCCTTGGCTCAGCAGCTTCCACTCCTGTTTGCGCGCAAACCCGTGGCGAGCGCGCTTTACATGATGCCCGGCAAACGTCATGGCGCTGTTGTCGCGCAAGCCTCCGCAAATCGGGAAGCAAATCGGTGCCTGGCCAGACCACACGGCGGGATCGCCCTGCCACAGATACTCGCGACCTCCGGCCTCAATCGAGGTAAACGAACCACCAGCCGTGGACACCTTAATAGAAATCGAATCGTTGGAGAGAGCGTATTCCATTGCCCATCCTTTCGAACAACTGCTTTTTTGCTCGCAAGAACCCGTCTCGGCCCTGACCAAAGGACAAACCCGCACGTTCATCGATACGTCCGGTATCCCAGCCATGCAACGGGGTACCATACAGACATTGATGCAATTACAGCTGAAAGGCCTTCTTATGCGAACCATCATCCTCTACGCCTCGCGCCATCACGGCAATACCAAAAAGCTCGTGGACGCCATCGTCGAGGCACACCCCGAGATCGATACCCTCGACGTCAAGGCGCTCGGTAAAAACGAGTACCCCGACCTGCACGAATACCATCTGATCGGCGTCGCCACGGGCATTTATTACTCCGAGATCGACAAGGACATGGCACGCGTGCTCACGAACGTGCTGCAGCCGCAGGACAAGGTGTTTGGCCTTATGACCTACGGTGGCAAAAACAAGTGGTACGGCAAGGATATCGATGGCATCTGCCGCATGAGGCAGGCCATCTTTATGGGTGTCTACGGCTGCCCCGGCTTTGATACGTGGGGGCCGTTCAAGCTCGCCGGCGGTGTCCAAAAGGGACACCCGACCGCCGAGGAAATTAAGGGCGCCGTCGACTTCTTCGACAAGATCGAAGACGAGTATGGCGACATCATCGTCGAAGAGTACGCCAAGCGTGAGAAGCGTCTAGCCTACGAAAAGGAGCATCCTGCGGGAGGTCTTGTGGCCGGCGTCAAGCGCACGGCAAAGAAGATCGCTAACAAGCTGTAACTGTGAAGGTGCTTTTGAGCGTTTAACCCATACGGCGGGTCCGAGCAGATTCGGGCCCGCCGTCTTTTTCTATCGTTACTCGGTAAAGGCGTTGCCGACGCTCTGGCCGCCAACATACGTCTCGACGAGGGTGAGCTCATGGTCGAACACGACAAAGTCGGCGTCGCGACCCGGCATGATGCTGCCGCACTTACCCTCGATGTGCGCGGAGCGTGCCGGCACCTCGGTTGCCATGCGAATGGCGATATCGGCGCTGGCGATGCCCCAGTCGACGATGTTCTTGACGCCCTGGGCAAGCGTGAGCACCGAGCCGGCAATGCTCTTGCCGTCGGCGAGCCAGCACAGGTTGTCCTTCATGATGACGTCCATGCCACCACTGGTGTAGCTGCCCTCGGGCATGCCGCCGCAACCCAGGCAGTC
This sequence comes from Collinsella sp., assembly GCA_048521445.1. Taxonomy (GTDB): domain Bacteria; phylum Actinomycetota; class Coriobacteriia; order Coriobacteriales; family Coriobacteriaceae; genus Collinsella. The sequence continues at coordinate 2,157 of DBFZQW010000129.1, forward strand.
GGTGATGAGCACCGTGTGCTGCCAGCCCTTTGCCTGCAGCAGTGCCTTGATGGCGGCAGGGTTTACGTGCTTGCCGTCACAGATGATCTCGGCGTAGGTCTCGGGCGTGGACATGGCAGCGCCCACGACACCGGGCTCACGGTGATGCAGGCCGCGCTGACCGTTATAGGTATGCGTAAAGCAGCTGGCACCGGCGTTGATGGCGGCGATGCACTCATCGTAGGTGGCGTCGGAGTGACCGATGCTGGTCACCACACCCTTGGCGTTCAGAGCAGCCGCATAAGCAGCGGCACCGTCGCGCTCGGCCGCCATGGCGCTCTTAACGATGCGCCCACCCGCAGCCTCCTGCCACTGATCGAAGACCTCCTCGGAGGGATCGATAAGATAAGCGGGGTTCTGCGCGCCCACGTGCTTCATGGTAAAGAAGGGGCCCTCCAGGTAGATGCCCTGAATGCGAGCACCGCAGAAGTCGGGGCCGCGGCCCTCGTCCGCCTTGGCGATAGCGGCGCAGGCGTCCTTGATCTGCTCGACGCCATCGGTGAACGTCGTGGGCAGCCAGCTGGTGGTACCGAGACGGGCGAGCTCGGTTGAGCTGATATCGATGCCCTCGGGATCGTTATCGGTAGTTGAGTGGTTGTAGAAGCCATGGATGTGAGTATCGACCATACCCGGTGCGATCCACGATCCCGTGTAGTCCTTAATCTCGCAAGAGGGCTCGTCGGCCTGCCAGGCGCCAAAGACGCCATCCTCGACCATAAGATAGCCGCCCAGTTGCGGGCCTGCCGGCAAGAAGAACTTGTCAGCCTTAATTGCGTATGTGCTCATATGCACTCCTTGCTTCTTGAAGCAGTTGACCGTGGTGATACTTATACCCGGTCCATGTAAAAACAAAAAGCGCCCGCCCGCCGTTATGAGCGGACGGGCGCCCTTACAGGGGGACGCGATTAAGCGGTGAAGGGGTGAATCGTCACGCCCTTAACCACGCGGTTGACCGTGCCGGTGGGGCTCGGCGTATCGGGCGTGTTGCCCACGCGCACGGAGTTGAGCAGGCTGATAGCCTGAGCAAACATCACGAACGGCAGAGCAAGGTAGCCCTCGGGAAGTGCCTCGTAGCCCTTAAAGGTGAAGGACTCACCCTCATAGACGGTAGCACCTTCCTGCTGAACGGCGATGGTGTGCTGAGCGATCTCGTCGCCACCGATCTCGTTGAGGATGTCGATGTCGTACTGACGGGTGTAGGCGTCGTTGTTGACGAACACGAAGACGAGCGTCTTATCGTCGACGAAGGACTTAGGTCCATGACGATAGCCCATGGAGGTGTCGTAGGAAGTAGCGACCAGACCGTGAGCGAGCTCGAGGATCTTGAGCTGGCTCTCCTGGGCAAGGCCACCGAAGGAGCCAGAACCCAAGTAGGTCACGCGGTTGAAGTCGCCAGCCAGGTAATCGGCGATCTCGGGCTCACGGGAGATGACCTCCTCGCCCATCTTGGCGATGGTCTCGACCCACTCGGCCTTCTGCTCGTCAGAGGCAGTGTCGAAAATAAGGGTGGAGAGCAGGGTCATGCAGGAATAAGAACCGGTCATGGCGAAGCCCTTGTCGTTGGCGCGCGGAATGAGCAGCGTCAGCGCGTTGGGATCATCGGCAGACTCGACAGCGAGCTTGCCCTCGGGAGCGCAGGTGATGTTGAGGAACTTGACGTTGTGGACGAGCTCCTTGGCAACGGCAACGGCGGCAAGGCTCTCGGGGCTGTTGCCAGAGCGGGCAAAGGAAACCACGAGCGTGGGATCCTCGGCGCGCAGGAAGTC
>DBFZQW010000130.1:0-3731 GCA_048521445.1 Collinsella sp.
GCGTTACATCAGCATCGAACGACTTATTGAAGACAACAAAGCGCTTTACTACAACGCCCTCGCTGCAAGCTCCACTGGATGGAATGAAAATCAAAACACCGAAGTACCCTTTATCCGTTTCATGCTCGGAACAACCCTGGCCGCCTACCGACAGCTCGAGCAGCGTACCTTAATTGAATCAAGCACTCGTCCCATGTCGAAGCAAGCGCGCATCGCTGTTCTATTTCAACAGAGACCCGGCGTCATTAAGAAATCCGACATCCGGTCCAACTGCCCCGATATCAGCGAGGTAACCGTTAAACGAACCCTCGGTCAGCTTGTTAGTTGCAGCGCAATCGAAAAAACAGGAGCGGGTCGTTCGACGGGCTACATACTCAAAGACGTCCATGCTCTAGAACTATTCTTGCAATCCACATTACCCGATAGCGAGGCCGCAATAGCAAAAGAGGCTCCAAAGGATAAGCTCCTTGAACGTGTAAACCACGCCGAGGATGAAAGCAGAGAGGGGCTCTATGAAGACTACGATTCATTCTCAAGGGACATAAAGACGAAATACGGAGTCTAGTCATATCCCAGAATAGCCTCATCCTTGTTGCCCAAAGTTATTTACGCGTCATTGTGAAGCGATAACCCCTGCGCCGGCAGGGGCAGAAGTATCGTCTGCTGCGCTAGTTAGCAGATGACCTGCGTGTGCTCCTCGATGGCGACACGATCCTCGGCGGCGATACTCGGCTCGCACACCACGGCGTCCAGGCTGTCCAAGCGACAGAAGGTGTAGAAGTCGCGCTTGCCAATCTTGCTGGAATCGGCAATCAGATAGCGCGAGTCGGCCTTGCTAAAGGCGAGCTGCTGGATACGACCCTCATCCATATTGGATGTAGACACGTCGCCGTCCAGAATGCCGTTGGCACCGATAAACGCCGCGTCGATGCCCAGCGCACGTAGGGTATCCTCGGCCGTTGGTCCCACAAAAGCGGCGGTGCGGCGACGGTACATGCCGCCCACCAGGCACAGGTCGCAGTCTTCGCGCGCCTCGAGCAGGTTAAACACCGAAAGCGAATTGGTCACAATGCGCAGGCGAAACGCCGGCAGCATCGAGGCCATCTGCTCAACCGTAGTGCCCGTGCCCAAAAAGATGGTCGAGCCTTCCTCGATAAGCTCCACAGAACGGCGCGCAATCTGCAACTTTTCCTCGGCATGCTTCGTGCGCTTTTCGCCGTGCGAATACTCATGGCGCAGCATAGCGTGTGGACGGCCCTGCGCACTGCGGGCTCCGCCGTGCACGCGCTCGATCTCGCCCAGGCTCGCAAGCTCCTCAAGGTCACGGCGGATCGTCATATCCGAGACACCTAACGCATCCGAAATCTCCTTGACCGAGACCGTTCCCTGTTCCTCGAGCAGCTGCCGAACCTTATCCTGTCGCTCCGCTTTAATCACGATGAGTCCTCGCTGTTCCACGCTCACGTCAATTCAAACAATAACGAACAAATTGTATCAGACTTGCGCGCGTCAGAAATGAACGCCCGCACAGCTCCAATCATCACTTTTTTGAGAAAAATACCCCCTGCTTTAGTGGGGTGTAGTGATAATCTCGCCTGTTCGCGCTACAGTTTGTCCGAAATACCTCGATGTTAGGAACCAAATGATCACTTCCGAGCTTTTCGGCACCGCGCCGTGCGGTACCCCCGTTCATTGTTACACCCTCAACGGGCCCGAGATCTGCGTTCGCATTATGGACTATGGCGCCACCGTGTTGGGCATCGACGTGCCCGACATCCCCGGCAACGCGCGCGATGTGGTGCTGGGCTTCGATAAGCTCGAGGATTACTTTGACAACCCCGCCTGCTTTGGCGCGACCATCGGACCTGTGGCCAACCGCACTGCAGGTGCCACGATCACCATCGCCGGCACGGACTGGCATATGCCCGCCAACGAGGGCACCAACAACCTGCACAGCGATCTTGAGCATGGTCTGCACAAGCGCGTATGGGACGTTGAGCTCGACGAGGTCCACAATGCCGTGCGCATGACCACCTCGCTTGAGGACGGTGAGCTGGGCCTTCCCGGCAACCGCACCTTTACGGCCGTGTTTACCGTGACGCGCACCGGCTGCTTCCGTATCGAATATGGCTGTGAGAGCGACCGCGCCACGTACGTGTCCATGACCAACCACACGTACTTTAACCTTGCCGGTCACAACGCCGGCATGGACTGTGAGCACTTCTTTGTTGCTAACGCTGCCCACTACCTGCCCATCAACGAGCAGAATATCCCCACCGGAGAGATCGCTCCGGTCGAGGGCACGCCGTTTGACTTCCGTGAGCTGCGCCCCGTCGCGCCCGGCATGGAAGCCGACGACCCGCAGATTAAGCAGGCCCGTGGCTACGACCACTGCCTGTGCATCGATGGCTATCAGTACGGCCGTAATCTGCGCCGCGCGATGCACGTCGAGGAGATGTGGACCGGCCGTGAGCTGGACTATTACACCACTGCCCCGGGCGTGCAGCTCTACACCGGCAACTGGCTGGGCGACGAACACGCCAAAGACGATGCCAACTATGGTTGGGGCGCCGGCTTTGCCCTCGAGGCCGAAATGTATCCTGACACGCCGCACCATGCGCTGTTCCCCCAGGGCATCGTGGGCCCCGGTCATCCCTACAGCAATGTGATCGAATACCACTTTATGAGGCACTAGGCCCACAACGCGACATATCGCACAGCAACGCCCGCCGGCACACCGCCGACGGGCGTTTTTCATCTTTTGGGCTCTTTTTCGCTGTGACTGTATGAGTGACATATCAAAACTATGCCCATTTACTACGTTTAGCCCGGGATGCTCGACCATGCACCGGTTTTTGTTAAATGCGCGAGCCGTCTACCTGCGGTTTTGTTTTTCTCAAATTCGACATGCTCGGCGATAACCGATCAAACGTAGTAAATGGGCATAGTTTTTGACAGGCGGCATCGCGCGCGTCCCTCGCAAGGGCAAAATGATCCGTTTTCCTCCGTCCCCAAGGGATCAGTTGAACAGATTGTCGATGGGATCGGGGGCGGAACTGGGGAGATAGCGGATTTCTAGCTCTATGCCGAGTTCTTGCAGCTCTTTGAAGGTGGCGACATCTTCGCCGTCTACGGCGACTGCGGGCGTTATGGGGTGCTTGCCCTCCCCTGCCTGCATATGGCCAATGCTGATCTTGGTGATCGGCACGCCACCCTTAACCAGCGCGAGTGCATCGGCGGGTGAGGCCACCATGATCAGAATCAATTGGCGCGGCGTTGCGGTATGAATGATGTCGATGGCCCTTTGCACCGAGAAAAACCGTGTCCACACGCCCTCGGGCACCGCGACCCTCATAGGCGCCCACTTGCGCGAATCCGCCGCAATCTCGTCGTTAACGATCAGGACGAGGTTGGAACCAACCGCCTCATTCCACAGCTCAACGTCTTGCCCGTAAATAAACCGATCATCGATGCGCGTGAGAAGAATCTTGGGTTGAATCATCACTGCCCCATTCTGCTTGAGACCCGTAAGAGCAAGACATCACGTCTCCAATATTAGTGCATTTAAAGTGAGAAAAGCCGTCAGAACACTTGCGCGGATGTGCGATGTCCCGTATCATAGACAGCCGTTGACGCCTCAGTTGCGTCACCACATGGCCGCCAGCGTAGCTCAGTTGGTAGAGCACCGCTCTCGTAAAGCGGGGGTCACCGGTTCGAGCCCGGTCGCTGGC
>DBFZQW010000131.1:0-3742 GCA_048521445.1 Collinsella sp.
GGGCGAGGACCGCATCGCGAGCGCTTACGCCGACCAGATGAAGCGTATGGCCGAGCAAGGCATCACCTCGATCTGCGATATGTCGCTCATGCCCATGCCGGGTTGCGACTTTATTCGCGACGATGTTTACGACAAGCTGCAGGCCGCCGGCAAGCTGGGCATCCGTGCCCATCTGTTTCCCACGCTGCTGGACGACCAATCGCGCTTGGAAGAACTCCAGACCCGCTATGCGAACAACGCGCTGCTCTCGGCGCCAGGCTTTAAACAGTTCTTCGACGGCGTGTCGAGCGAGCATACGGCGTATCTCACTGAGCCCTATACCAACCCGCGCTTCCCGGGCGACCAGGGTCGTCTGACGGTTCCCGTCGAGCGCATGCGCAAGTTGGTTCTGGCGGCAGCCGAGCGCGGCCACACCGTGCGCATCCACGTTATCGGCGATGGTGCCATCCATGCTGCGCTCGATATCTTTGAGGAGGTGGCAGAGCTCTACGGTCTGCCCCCGCACGGTCATAACACGCTTGAGCATCTGGAGAATCTGCTGCCCGAGGACATCGATCGTCTGCGCAAACTCAACGTCATTGCCTCGAGCCAGCCTTGCCACATCACGCTCGACCCGGGTGGCCCGGAGCGCGACCTGGGCCTGGAACGCAGCCGCATCATGTGGCCGTTTGCGACCTATAAGCAGCGCGGCATCCGCCAAGCTTTCGGTACCGATAGCCCCATCACAGCCGTTACCAGCATGAACGTGCTCTACACGGCCATCACGCGCCAAGACCCCCGCAGCCACTGGCCCGAGGGCGGCTGGCTCCCCAGCGAGCGCATCGACGCGGCTACAGCTCTGCGCAACTACACCCTGGGCAGCGCCTACGCAGCAGGTGACGAGCAAAACCTCGGCAGCCTAGAGCCCGGCAAATACGCCGACCTGGTAGTCCTGGACCAAAACCCGCTCACCATCGACCCCCAAGAGCTGCAAGCCACCAAGGTTCAGGCCACCTACCTGGCAGGTAACGTAATCTACGAGCGCTAGCCTCATACCCCACTCATAGGGGGCACGTTTCAGCAACGTGCCCCTTTCTTGTTCGCAACATCTGCATCGCCATTTTGCTGCACTGACTTTTCTGAATGCCGGGCCCGAATAAGTTACCCCAGCTCCCGGGGCGGACCGGAGGGCATGAAGTTTGTCGCGAGTTCCGCACGCAAAGGAAAGCACTTAATGTGCTTTCCGTCTTGCGCAGGACTGTAGAGCAGCAAACTTCATGCCCTCCGGTCCGCCCCGGGAGTCACCGCTAAGTTATCCCCCGGCATTCAGAAAATCTAAGTGCCAAAAAATAAGATTTTTTGACTCCGTGTTGTATAACCCGCCATTCGTGGGTACCATTCAACGCGTACGCAAACAAAAAGGGTTAATTCGCGTGGTATAACCGCGCGGCCCAAAAAGGAGGAGACAAGCATGTCGTCTTTGAAGCCGCTTGCAGATCGTGTTCTGGTCAAGCCCGACGAGGCCGAGCAGAAGACCGCTTCTGGTCTGTATATCGCCAGCAACGCTCAGGAGAAGCCGCAGCGCGGCACCATCGTTGCCGTGGGCGCCGGCAAGGTCAACGACAAGGGTGAGCGCATCCCCATGGACGTCAAGGTCGGCGACGTTGTCATCTACGGTAAGTTCGGTGGCAACGAGGTCAAGGTCGACGGCGAGAAGTATCTGCTGATGCGCGCCGACGACATCTACGCTGTCGTCGAGGCCTAGTCTCGTCAGAATCTCTGATTCGTCTTTGAACGCGTCCGCCGCATAGGACTCGGAAGCGGCGACGCGAGTCACATTTCTTTTGGAGGATTACCTACCATGGCAAAGAACATTACGTTCAACACCGATGCCCGCGCCAAGCTCGCCAAGGGCGTCAACACTCTGGCCGACGCCGTTACCGTCACCATGGGCCCCAAGGGCCGTTACGTCGCTCTGCAGCGCACGTTCGGTGCCCCGACCATCACCAACGACGGCGTTTCCGTCGCTAAGGAGATCGAGCTCGAGGACAACATCGAGAACATGGGCGCTCAGCTGGTGAAGGAGGTCGCCACCAAGACCAACGACACCGTGGGTGACGGCACCACCACCGCAACCCTGCTCGCTCAGGCTATCGTCAACGACGGTCTGCGCAACGTCGCCGCTGGCGCCAACCCGCTGGCCATCCGTCGCGGCATCGACAAGGCCGTCAACGCCGCCGTCGCCGAGATGAAGAAGCAGGCCAAGCCGGTCGAGACCAAGGAGCAGATCGCTTCCGTCGGCACCATCTCCGCTGGTGATCCCGAGGTTGGCGAGAAGATCGCCGAGGCCATGGAGGTCGTGGGCAAGGACGGCGTCATCACCGTCGAGGATTCCCAGACGTTCGACATTACCATCGACACCGTCGAGGGCATGCAGTTCGACAAGGGCTATGTCTCCGCTTACTTCGTCACGGATAACGACCGCATGGAGGCCGTGATGAAGGATCCGTACATCCTCATCACCGACCAGAAGATCTCCAGCGTCCAGGACATCATGCCTGTTCTCGAGGCTGTCCAGCGCGCTGGCCGTGGCCTGCTCATCATCGCTGAGGACATCGACGGCGAGGCTCTGCCGACCCTGGTCCTCAACAAGATCCGTGGCGCCCTCAACGTCTGCGCCGTCAAGGCTCCGGGCTACGGCGATCGCCGCAAGCGCATCCTCGAGGACATCGCCGTCCTCACCGGTGGCCAGGCCGCTCTGGACGAGCTGGGCGTGAAGGTCGCTGACATTACCGCCGATATGCTCGGTACCGCTAAGTCCGTCACCATCTCCAAGGACAACACCGTCGTCGTCGGCGGCGCTGGCTCCAAGGAGGCCATCGACGCCCGTATCGCTCAGATCAAGGGCGAGATGGAGAACACCACCTCTGACTTCGACCGCGAGAAGCTCCAGGAGCGCCTGGCCAAGCTCTCCGGTGGCGTTGCCGTCATCAAGGTCGGCGCTGCTACCGAGTCTGAGCTCAAGGAGATCAAGCATCGCGTCGAGGACGCCCTGCAGGCTACCCGCGCTGCTGTCGAGGAGGGCATTGTCGCTGGCGGCGGCGTCGCCTTCATGGACGCTGCTCCTGCGCTCGACGCTGTTGAGATCGACGACCCCGAGGAGAAGATTGGCGTCGATATCGTCAAGAAGGCTCTGACCGCTCCGGTCGCTACCATCGCCAAGAACGCTGGCTTTGAGGGCGCTGTCGTGGTCGACAAGGTTGCCGAGCTGCCTGCTGGCCAGGGTCTCAACTCTGCCAACGGCGAGTGGGGCGACATGATCGAGATGGGCGTCCTCGACCCCGTCAAGGTCAGCCGCGTCACCCTGCAGAACGCTGCTTCTGTCGCCAGCCTGATCCTCATCACCGAGGCCACCGTCTCCGATGTGCCCAAGAACACTCAGCTTGAGGACGCTATCGCTGCTGCCACCGCTGGTCAGCAGGGCGGCGGTATGTACTAAGGCCGACAAGGTCTAGAACTCCCACCGGGGATCCGGGGGCGTGACGGGGTTTCTCTCCGGAACGTCCTCGGACATGCAAAGAGGCTCCGCATCGCGCTTCGCGCTGCGGAGCCTCTTTGCGTCCTGACGCTCCTATTTGGCAAGGTGTTTTTTAGAATTCATTTTGCGCTCGGCCTCGAAGGCTTGCCTGTCCCAATCGAGCGGAAGTCCCGCCTCGACCCATGCCTCGTAGGCCCTCCTTATGGGCTTGAGTTCCCTTTGGCC
>DBFZQW010000132.1:0-8080 GCA_048521445.1 Collinsella sp.
ACCATCGTTGCTAACCCACCGACTCTTAGGAGCATTGCATGGAGCAACTCATCGCCATCATCGAAAAGGGCCAGCCCTTTTTCAACGCGATCGCCCGCAACAAGTACCTCAAGGCGATCCGCGACGGCTTTATCTCCGTCATCCCCATCATCATCTTCTCGTCCATCTTCTGCCTGGTAGCCTCGGTCCCCAACATCTGGGGTTTCTACTGGCCCGATGACATCAACAACGCCCTGTGGAAGTGCTACAACTACTCCATGGGCATCCTGGCCATCGCCTGCGCCGCCACCACGGCCAAGCACTTCGCCGACGCTCAAAACCGCGATCTGCCCAAGAACAACCAGATCAACTTCATCTCGTGCATGTGCGCGGCCATCATCGGCTTCTTGCTCCTTTCGAGCGACACGATCGCCACGGACGCCGCCAGCGGTTTCAACACCACCTACCTTGGTTCCAAGGGCCTGCTGACCGCTTTCATCGCTGCGTTTGTGACCGGCATCATCTACAAGTTCTTCATTAAGCGCAACATCACCGTCAAGATGCCCGAGCAGGTTCCGCCCAACATCTCGCAGACCTTCAAGGACATCATCCCCTTCTCCGTCTGCATCACCGTCTTTTGGGTTTTTGACATCGTCTTCCGCGCTGCTTTTGGCTTCTGCTTTGCCCAGGGCGTCATCCAGGTGTTCCAGCCCCTGTTCACCGCGGCCGATGGCTACATCGGCCTCGCTGTGATCTACGGCGCCATGAGCCTGTTCTGGTTCGTGGGCGTCCACGGCCCCTCGATCGTCGAGCCCGCCATCGCCGCCGCGCTCGTTGCCAACATGACCGACAACCTGGCTGCGTTCCAGGCTGGCCAGCACGCTTCCGCTGTCCTGACCCAGGGTGCCCAGTACTTCGTCGTCTGCATGGGCGGCACCGGCGCCACGCTCGTCCTGGTCTTTATGTTCTGCTTCCTGGCCAAGTCCCAGGAGATGCGCGCCGTCGGTAAGGCCGCCATCGTCCCGGTCTGCTTTGCCGTCAACGAGCCGCTGCTGTTCGCCGCACCCATCGTGCTCAACCCCGTCTTCTTTGTCCCGTTTGTCTTTGCCCCGATCGCCAACATCTGGATCCTCAAGATCTTTATCGACTTCTTGGGCATGAACGGCTTTATGTACACCCTGCCTTGGACCGTCCCCGGCCCCATCGGCACCATCATGGGCCTGGGCTTCCAGCCGCTCGCCTTTGTGATGCTCGCCCTTATCTTGGTCGTCGACTTCGCTCTGTACTATCCGTTCTTCCGCGCCTATGACGCCCAGAAGTGCGCCGAGGAGGCCGAGATCTCCCAGGAGGAGCTCGCCGCCAAGAACGCCGAGAAGGCCGCTAAGCTCAACGATGCTTTCCAGGGCAAGGCTGACGCCAAGAGCGTTGCCGCCGGCGCTGCTGCCGAGTCCGTGAAGGCTGACGCCCCCGCCGCTTCTGCAGCACCCGCCGCCGAGGCAACGACCGCCAGCGACCTCAACGGCAAGCGCGTGCTCGTGCTCTGCCAGGGCGGCGGAACCTCGGGCCTGCTCGCCAACGCGCTGGCCAAGGCCGCCAAGGAGCGCGGCATTAACCTCGAGACCGCTGCCGAGGCCTATGGCAACCACGTGGACATGCTCCCCGACTTTGACCTGGTCGTCCTGGCCCCGCAGGCCGCAAGCTACCTGGCCGACCTGCAGAAGGACTGTGAGCGCGTGGGCAACAAGTGCGTCGCCTGCCGTGGCAAGCAGTACATCGAGCTCTCCCAGAACGGCGACAAGTCTCTCGCCTTCGTGAGTGAGCAACTTTCGAAGTAAGTAACGCCCAGGGCCAGCCGACCATCCAAGACCGGCTGGCCCTTCGATTTAGACGATTGGATCATCATGTCCGTTAATCCTGCTAGCGTCACCAACCCGCCCGCGCAGTTTCCCGAGGACTTTGTCTTTGGCGGCGCCACCGCTGCCTACCAGGTAGAGGGCGAGACCCGCACTCACGGTAAGGGCAAGGTTGCCTGGGACGACTTTCTGGAGGCCCAGGGGCGCTTCTCCCCCGATCCCGCTTCGGACTTCTACAACCAGTACCCCGTCGACCTGGAGCTGTGCGAGGAGTTCGGCATCAACGGCATTCGCCTCTCCATCGCCTGGAGCCGCATCTTCCCCAACGGCACCGGCGAAATCAACCCCGAGGGCGTCCAGTTCTACCACGATCTCTTCGCCGAGTGCCACAAGCACCACGTTGAGCCGTTCGTTACGCTGCATCACTTCGATACGCCGCTTCCCCTCTTTGAGAAGGGCGACTTCCTCAACCGCGAGACCATCGACGCCTTTGTGGACTTTGCCACCTTCTGCTTTAAGGAGTACACCGACCAGGTGACCTACTGGTTCACCTTTAACGAGATCTGGGCCGACGCCTCCAACACCTACATCGAGGGCACCTTCCCCGGTGGCGTCAAGGCGCATCTGGCCGAGGCCTTCCAGTGCGAGCACAACATGATGCTCGCCCACGCCAAGGCAGTACTGGCCTTCCACAACGGCGGCTTTAAGGGCAAGATCGGCGTCATTCAGTCGCTGGAGTTTAAGTATCCGCTCAACGAGAACGACCCCGCCGACATCAAAGCCGCCAACAACGAGCACGTGCTGCAGAACCAGTTTCTGCTCGACGCCACCTTCCGCGGCGACTATGCCCCCGACACCCTCGAGTGCGCCAACCGCCTGGCCGCCGTCTCGGGCGGCACCATCGAGATCCTGGACGAGGACCTCGAGATTATGCGCGAGGCCGCGCTCTACAACGACTACCTGGGCGTTAACAACTACCAGTGCCGCTTCTTGAAGGCTTACGATGGCGAGAACGACCTGCACCACAACGGTACGGGCGAGAAGGGCACCGGCCGCTGGCGCGTTAAGGGTATTGGCGAGCATGTGAACAAGCCCGGCATCCCCACCACCGACTGGGACTGGATCATCTATCCCGAGGGTCTGTTCGATCTGCTCGTCTACATTAAGCAGCGCTACCCCAACTACAAGCAGATCTTCATTACCGAAAACGGCATGGGCTACAAGGATCCCTACAAAGACGGCTTTGTGGACGACCAGCCGCGCATCGACTACATCGAGCAGCACCTGCGTTGGCTGCTCAAGGCCATGGAGGTAGGCGTCAACGTAGGCGGCTACTTCCTGTGGAGCCTGCAGGATCAGTTCTCCTGGACCAATGGCTACAACAAGCGTTACGGCTTCTTCTACGTTGACTTTGAGACCCAGAAGCGAACGCCCAAGGCAAGCGCATACTGGTATAAGCACGTGGCGCAGACCCGTCGTCTGGACTAGTGGCTTGCGACGAGCGGTTGGCGGAGTTGCACCGCCCACATAACCTGTCCCCATTTCTCAGCCGGGGGCGGCACGTCACACGGCGAGCCGCCCCCGACCTTTTTGTTCAGGTCGGAAGCCGTTCGTCTAAATCTGTAACACGTAGCCCGCTTTTGACCGTCTACCTGTTACAAATCGAGACAAACGGAGTAGGACCTAACCCCGTATGTCCCTAACAGTCGAGCGTTCGACCAGCGTGCTCGGCACATGAATCGCCTCGATAGACGAGCTCTCTCCAATCGCCGCCTCAAACGCAAGCTTACCGACACCGCGCAAATCAAATCGCAGCGTCGTCAGCCGATTGTGAGGAACAAGTCCCTCGAGTGCGTCGTCGATACCAACCACGCTCACGTCGTCGGGCACGGACAGGCCCGCGTTCTCGAGCGCGGCGATAACGCCCAGCGCCATCTGGTCATTTGCCGCAAGCACGGCAGTCGGCGCCTGCGACCCGCCGGCAAGCACCTCGGCCGCAATCCGCTCGCCCATGGCGTACCCACTGTCCGCACTCCAATCGCCACGCAGCATCGGAGCGGCATCGACATGAGCACGACCCAGCGTATCGCGCCAACCGGCCTCACGAAAACGCGAGGAAATCGAGTTTTCCGGACCCGCCACAAACCGCATATTCGAGTGACCATGTTCCAGCAGATAATTGGTCAACAGCTCGCACGAACCATACTGGTCGGAGTCGATCGTCGTGCAGCGCGGATGCGCATACATGGACAGGATGACCGTTCGCACTCCCGGCTGGGGAACAAACTCCTCAAAATCGGGAGCCATGCGGTTCATGTTGAGAATCATGCCGTCGACGGGTCGCTCGACCATGCGGCGCGAGGCATCGGCAAGTGCATAGGGCTTGTCGCCGCCCATCTCGATCATAGTGACGGCAAAATCGTGCTCGCGCGCCGCTTGCATGATACCCTCGAGCGTCGCCAGGTTACCGACACGTGTGATGTTGTACATGCACAGGCCAATAGAACGATACGACCCGCCGCGCAACGCCGCTCCAGCAAAATTGGGACGAAAGCCCAGCTCTTCCATGGCGGCCAGCACACGCTTGCGCGTCTTTTCCGTCACGTTGGGCATACCGTTGACCACGCGAGACACAGTCTGGCGGCTCACGCCAGCGAGCGCCGCAACCTCTGCCGCGCTCGCCGAACGACCATTCCTTGTCTGCTGATCCATGCCTTCCACGCTAACCTGCTTCCCAACTATTCCCCGCGCCCATGGCGCATCGTACATACATTGATAACGTGCTCATGATACCCGAGCCATATACCACAACATGAAAACTTCTGTCAATCAAAACCGCTTACCGAACAAATACAACCGTTCGCGGCTGTTTGAAGTTGTTTTGTTTCTATACATCCCAGCCGGATGTTAACGTGCTCATTGTCAAATGTTCACGTGCTCATTTTGGTTCTAATCATTTTAAGATAGTGTTTATCGGGCTTTTTCACCGCTGAACGCTAACCAGGGAGCCTCCTGAGCGCAAACGCACAATATCGAACAGCGAGACGAGAGGGTGTATGCATATGTCTTTGCTAAACCGCGTACAGCAGCTGCCGAAGGGCTTTGTTTGGGGCGCCGCAACCGCCGCGTACCAAACGGAAGGTTCCACGAAGGTGGCAGGCAAGGGTAAGACCATGTGGGACGATTACCTTGTCGCCCAGGGTCGCTTTTTGCCCGACCCGGCCAGTGATTTCTACAACCGCTACGAGGAGGATATCCGCCTTTCTGCCGAGCATGGACTCAACGCCATCCGTGTGTCCATCGCCTGGACCCGCATCTTCCCCAACGGCGACGATGCCGAGCCCCTCGCCGAGGGCGTTAAGCACTACCACGAGCTGTTCGCCTGCTGCAAAAAGTATGGCGTCGAGCCCTATGTGTCCCTGCATCACTTTGACTCCCCCGCCGCCCTGTTCAACCAGGGCGACTGGCTCAACCGCAAGACCGTCGACGCCTATGTGCGCTATGCCGAGTTCTGCTTCCGCGAGTTCCGCGAGGTCAAGAATTGGTTCACCATCAACGAGCTCATCAGCCTCTCGCACTCCCAATACATCCAAGGCAACTTCCCGCCCAACCATCACTTTGATGTGACGAGCGGCATCCAGAGCCAGCACAACGAGCTCGTTGCCCACGCCCGCGCCGTCAACCTGTATAAGGATCTTGACGAGACCGAGCACCTGGGCGGACGCATTGGCATGGTCAACGTCCTGACGCCGGCATATCCTGCCACAGACTCGCCCGCCGACCAGCACGCCGCCGACCTGTACAACGCCTTCTACACCGACTTCATCATGGACGGCGCCTTCCTGGGTCACTACTCCGCGCGCACCCTCTCACTCATCAACGAGATTCTGCGTGCCAACAACGCCACGCTTACGGTTGAGGACAGCGACATGGAGGAGCTCGCCAAGGCGGCGCCCCGCAACGATATGTTCGGCCTCAACTACTATCAGTCGGCGTTTATCGCCGCCTACGATGGCGAGTCCACCAACAGCTTTAACGGCACCGGAGACAAGGGCACCTCGTGCTTTAAGTTTAAGGGCGTCGGGCAGCAGGTCGATATGCCGGGTATCCCCACCACCGACTGGGATTGGCTCATCTACCCGCAAGGCCTCTACGACACGCTCAAGCACA
This sequence comes from Collinsella sp., assembly GCA_048521445.1. Taxonomy (GTDB): domain Bacteria; phylum Actinomycetota; class Coriobacteriia; order Coriobacteriales; family Coriobacteriaceae; genus Collinsella. Next base: position 6,003 of record DBFZQW010000132.1, read on the forward strand.
TCAGCGCCACCTATCCCAACCTCCCCGTCATCTATATCACCGAAAACGGCCTGGGCCACAAGGACCCCGAGCCCGACGCAAACGGCATCGTCGCCGATCCCGAGCGCATCGACTTTGTCGACCAGCACATGGAGAAGGTGCTCCAGGCGCGTGCCGAGGGCGTCGACGTCCAGGGCTACTTTATCTGGAGCCTGCAGGACCAGTTCTCGTGGGCCAATGGCTATAACAAGCGCTACGGCCTGTTCTACATCGACTTCGACACGCAAAAACGCTACATCAAGCAGTCGGCACTCTGGTACAAGGAGCTCGCCGACACTATGGCGGACGCGCAGTAGCGCATCGCCTCGCTTTCCCCCGAGGGGGAGCGGCCCCATGCGATACAAACCCAGCCGCTCCCCTCTCTCCCCCTGGGACCGACCCCGCCTGCACCCGGGCTTTTAGCAAGCGGGAGACCATATAGGTTTTCAACGTCCATGCCATTAAGATTTCATGCAAAGAGGAGCGTGAACTATGGAATCGATCGTTAAGTTCTTGGAGAAAGGTCAGCCGTACTTCGACAAGGTCTCTAAGAACATCTACCTTCAGGCCATTAAAGACGGCTTTTTGGCAGCAATGCCCATCATCCTGTCTTCTTCTGTCTTCCTGCTTATTTCGACCCTGCCGGGCGTTGTCGCCACGGTCGGCGGCTTTACGCTGCCCGACTGGTGGAACGTCGACGTCGTGAACTTCTGCAACAAGGTTTACAACTTCACGATGGGCGTCGTGGGCATCATGGTCGCCGGCACCACCGCAAGCGCGCTGACCGGCTCCAAGAACCGCCGCATGCCTGCCGGCAAGGCCATCAACGCCACGAGCACCATGGTCGCCGCCATGTGCGCTATGCTCATCTTGGCCGTTACCCAGACGAGTGCCAAGATCGACGGCGCCGATGTCTCGGTGTTCTTTACCGACAACATGGGCACCAAGGGCCTGCTGAGCTCCTTTGTCGCCGCATTTGCCACGGTCAACATCTATGCCTTCTGCATTAAGCGAGACATCACCATCAAGCTGCCCAAAGAAGTCCCCGGCGCCATCGCCCAGAACTTCCGCGACATCTTCGCCTTCAGCTTCTCCATCCTGTTTGTCGCCGTCATCGACGTTATCTGCCGCACCTGCTTGGCCGTCCCGTTTGCCAACGTCATCTCCACGCTGGTGAGCCCGCTGTTCGCCGCTGCCGATTCCTACGCCGGCCTCGCCCTCATCTGGTTCATGATCCCGCTGTTCTGGTTCATGGGCATCCACGGCCCCTCGGTCGTTAAGCCTGCCCTCAACGCCGCGCTGTTTGGCAACATCACCACCAACCTCGCCACGCTGCAGGCCGGCGGTCACCCCGCCCTCGCCCTGACCGAGAACTTCGGTAACTACATCGGCGAACTCGGCGGCACCGGCGCCACGTTCATTGTCCCGATCATCTTCCTGCTCTTTATGCGCTCCAAGCAGCTCAAGGCCGTCGGCAAAGCCTCTGTCGTACCCGTGATGTTCGCCGTCAACGAACCGCTGCTGTTCGCCGCGCCCATCATCCTCAACCCGTACTTCCTGATCCCGTTCCTGTTTGCCCCCGTGGCCAACGTCCTCATTGGTAAGTTCTTCATCGACTTTTTGGGTATGAACGGCTTTATCTATGCCATGCCGTGGGCACTCCCCGGACCGATCGGCACCTTCATCGACACCAACTTCCAGCCGATCTCTCTGGTCCTAGTTGTCGTCCTGCTGGTCGTTGACTTCTTAATCTACTACCCGTTCTGCAAGGCCTACGACAACGTCCTGTGCAAGCAGGAGGCCGAGACCCTGGCCGAAGAAGAGGCCGAGGAGACCAAGACCGTCAAGACCGCTGACGCCCCCGCCGTTGAGGCTCCTGTTGTCGAGACCGCTTCTGCCACTGAGGCCTCCGCAGCTCCGTCCGCCCTTAAGGGCAAGGATCTGAGGGTTCTGGTTCTGTGCGCTGGCGCCGGCACCTCTGCACTGCTCGCCAACGCGCTTAAGGAAGGCGCCGACGAGCTGGGCATCGACATTACCGCCAACGCCGGTGCCTACGGCAG
>DBFZQW010000133.1:0-13254 GCA_048521445.1 Collinsella sp.
TCGGTAAACCATGGCATATCCCATCCATATAGGTAGGCCAAATCGTAGCAGGCGTGAAAACCTGCCATCGACAGCATCGTAAACCCGCGGACGGTATCAAATATGGTGATGCGTTTTTGCATTACGAGAACCGGCGCATTAACCCGACAACCTTACCCAAAATAACGGGGTTCGTCGCATAGATGGGCTCCATAGTGTCGTTCTCGGGCTGCAAGCGCACGCGCCCCTGCTCCTTGTAGAACGTCTTGACAGTCGCCGAGCCATCGATCATAGCCACGACGATTTCGCCGTTCATCGCGCTCTTTTGCTCGCGAACGATAATGTAGTCACCGTTGTAGATACCGACGTTGATCATTGAGCTCCCATGCACCTCAAGGATAAAGGAGCCCTGGTCAGTGGCGATTTCGGTTGGGATGGTAAAGGTGTCCTCGATATTTTGCTCGGCCAGAATGGGAATCCCGGCCGCGACGCGACCAACGAGCGGCAGCGAGACCGTTCCGCGGGGCGCCGTGGGCTCATCGGATTTGGAAATCGAGACAGAGGATCCGTCCTCATCAAAGAGCTCTAGGGCGCGAGGCTTGGTGGCATCGCGCTTGAGCAGCCCTCGAGCCTCCAGGGCAGAGAGGTGAGCGTGCACCGTGCTGGGGGAGGAGAGGCCTACGGCCGATGCCATCTCACGCACACTGGGCGGATAGCCCTTCTCCTGCTGATATTCCTTGATGAAGTCGTAAATCTGCTGCTGACGCTTGGTAATTTTGCGAGCCATCAGGGGATCCTCTCTGCCAATGTCAAACAAATGTTCGATTTTTGCTTGACAGGAACAACTGTTCGAAGATAATAATAACCGAACATTCGTTCTCGCGCTAGACGTTTTTTGTCCGCGCGGCTTGATAAAACTGTTCTCAGCAAAACACGCGAGAGGAGAACATGATGAACGCAACGGATATGGTCCACGGAAACCTCGCCCTTAAGCTCGAGACGCCTGCGGCACCGCCTTTCACGGTTGTCAAAGGCGGCCGATCTGGGTTCCAAACACTGCCTGGTAAGCCCGCCCGCAGCCAGCGCGTCGCTACGGCTTCGGCCCCCGCTGCCCTGAAGGCCTCGACGATTGTCGCTCTTGCCGTTGCGCTCACGTTCTTCTTTGTACTTGCCACCTCGATTTTCAGCGCTCGTCACGCCGCATATGCCGAGTCGGCATCCAACGTTACCTACGAGACCGTCCGTGTTCAGTCTGGCGATTCCTTGTGGTCGCTTGCCCAGGAGCATCCGATTGAGGGTCTTTCCACTCAGGAGACCTCTGATATGATTCGCAACGTCAATCACCTGGAGCATGGCTCGCTTGATGCCGGTGCGCATCTTAAAGTTCCCGCACGTTCCTAAGATTTAAGTACCGCCGCATGGTACCCTTGTAATCGTTTTAGAGGAGGTACCATGCGCTGTCCCAAATGCGGCAAGGCACATACCCGCGTCGTTGATTCCCGCATGCAGGAATCTAATAACACCATCAAGCGTCGTCGCGAATGCTGCTCATGCAATTATCGCTTTACGACGTTTGAGCGTTGTGAAGACCCTATCGAGGTCATTAAGTCAGACGGATCCAAGCAACGGTTCGATCGCAATAAGTTGCTGGTCGGTTTGATGCGCGCCACGATCAAGCGAGATATCGACACTAAAAAGCTCAACGAGATCATTGACGATATTGAGGTCGAGCTTCGCTCCCGTACGCTCACGGCCGTTACGTCTCATGAACTGGGCGATATGGTTCTTAAGCGGTTGGCCAAGATCGATAAAGTGGCCTACATCCGCTTTGCCTCGGTCTACCGCGATTTCAAAGACGTCGATGAGTTTCTGCAAGAGCTCGACAAGCTAAGGTGATTTCATGTCCAACATTACCGTTAACATTAAGCGTCTCGACCCAACCGTCGAGCTTCCCAAATATGCCCATCCCACGGATGCCGGCCTGGACCTGCGTTCCAACGAGGATTGCATTCTGAAGCCTTTTGAGCGTCGTCTGGTCTCTACGGGCCTAGCTATCGCCCTGCCCGACGGCTACGCCGGCTTCGTCCAGCCCCGCAGCGGCCTGGCCATCAAGCAAGGCCTGTCCATAGTCAACACTCCTGGTCTCATCGACGCCCACTACCGAGGAGAGCTCAAAGTCATCCTCATCAACCTAGACCCCACGAACAACATCAGAATCAACAAAGGCGACCGCATCGCCCAGCTTGTCATCCAAGAAGTTCCCACGGTCAACCTCGTAGAAGTAGAAGAATTAGACGAAACCGACCGAGGCAAAGGAGGCTTCGGCTCCTCCGGCGTAGCTTAGTCGTTTATGTACTGTTCGCTGACCGGCCCGACCCGCCTATATATCATCCCATGCTCAAACATTCTCGCTTCGCTGCGAAACTGCGCGTGGGACGATATATAGGCGGGTCGGGCCGGTCAGCTGCGTTTACGCACTACCAGCTGCGTCGGATCCCCAAATTTGAAGCTGCAAAGGCGAACCAAAGTAACTAATTGCAGTAAGCAGATGCGGCAAAGGTACTGTTCCTCTGCCGCATCTGCTTATCAGAAAGATTGATTGTTGTTTTCAAGCGAGTAGCCGCTCGCCCGCTTCTCACACATATCGTTCCACGCGCAGTTTCGCAGCGAGCGAAGCGAAGCGAGAATGTTTGAGCATGGAATGATATGTGTGAGAAGCGGGCGGGAGGGATACGAGCGCCCCGCGAGAATGTTTGAGCATGGAATGATATATGGGCGGCTCCCGCCGAGCAGCGGACTTTCGTCTACCTGATGTGCGCTGGCTTTTCGCCCCAGTAGAAGCGGCAGAATGCGCGTTTTCTTTTCTGCGGTTTGCCTACGAGCTCCATCGTGGCGACGGCGATGTCTTCGGCTGCGTGGGGACGGCGCAGTACTTCGCCATTGATGAGCAATGCCTTGAGCGACTCCGGATGATCGTGGAGATGGCGCAACGTCACGATGAGCTCTCGTGCCGTGGTGACGTGCATGCTGGCGCCCATACCGGTGAGCATAGTGGTGTTGGCCTTTTCCTGGCCATAGGACTTGCCCAGCAGGATCATCGGTAGATGTGCGCATAGGCACTCGGTGACCGTGAGTCCGCCCGATTTGAGGATTGCCAGGTCGCAGCCGTGCATGAGGGCCGCCATGTCGTCGACATAGTCCAGCACCGTGACGTTCTCGAGCTTCATGGCATCGAAGAGCGTCTTCAGCCGGGTGGCATACTCCACGTCTTTGCCGGGCAAAAAGACAAAGTGCATGTCTTCGAAGCTTCGCAGGAAGGGGAGCGTGTGGTCCATCGCCGCGCGAAAGCGGACGTATGGCTGAGGCAAGCTTGCACCGGCCATTACCAGCACGACGGTCTTGTCGGTGGGGAGGTTGAATTTGGCTAGCTCTTTCTCGCGATCGTAATCCGTATCGAATCCGGCGCGAATAGGAATGCCGGTAATGCGAATCTTTGTCTCGGGCACCTTGCGCGGACGCAGCGTTTCGGCCATAAATTCGTTGGCAACACAGAATAGATCGGTGTCCTTGTGGGGCCACCAGCCCTCGACTTCGTAGTCGGTCGGCACGCAGATGACCGGATAATCGATACCCGTAATTACGCGAGCGCCCACGGCAACATTGGCTGCTGTGATGTGTGTTGCGACCACGGCTATGGGCCTGCGGCTACGAATATATTCGTTGAAGGCGGGGAACATAATTCGCGACCATGCCGTCCCGCCACCCCAGAGCAGATGTCCCGTAAGCGTATATCGCCAGGTCAGGTCGTAAATGGGGCGCGTGGCTCCCGTAAAAGAAGCCGCGGTTTTATTGCCGTCGAATTTAATACGTCCAAAATCAAGGATATCGAGTACTTCAATCTCAACATTCTCGGGGATGCTATTAGCGCCGCGGATGAGGTCGAATGCCTGCGCAATCGCATTTGCGGCGGCCTTGTGGCCGGAGCCGACCGAGGCGTGCACGATGGTCACGAGAGGTTTTTGCTGAGCCAAGAGCGTGGTTTGCTCCGATTGGGGAGCGCTGTGCGTGAGCAGGGGAGCGTCGTCGCTCGTCTGCGTCTGATCCATCGATAACTCCCCTTCGACGTTGTAACACGGATTTATCATTGTAGTGCATGAGTGTCACGTTCACGTAAATTTGGGTATGAGCGCAAAGAACGACAACGTTTCGACGAGAGGACTCTTCATGACTACCGATCAGACAATCGATGTTGCGATTATCGGCGGCGGCCCCGCGGGCTATGCTGCCGCCATTTATGCGGCGCGCTCCAACCTGACGACGACTGTCCTTGAGCAGGGCATGTCGGGCGGACAGATCGCCACATCCAACGAGATTGAAAATTATCCTGGCATTCCGCTGCTGAGCGGTGTCGAACTTGGTGAGCGGTTCCAACAGCATGCTGAAGGCCTGGGGGCTCAGGTTGAATGGAGTATGGTGACAGGCGTCGATTACGATGCCGATGCGGCTCAATTTACCATCCATCATGATATGGGCGACACAGCGGCCAAGAGCGTCATTGCGTGCATGGGCGCCACACCGCGTCCTGCGGGTTTTGTTGGCGAGGACACGTATCGCGGTCGTGGTGTTTCGTACTGCGCGACGTGTGACGGCATGTTCTTCCGTGGCAAGCAGGTCTTTGTTATCGGAGGCGGCAATTCGGCATGCGAGGAGGCGCTGTTCCTGTCCGACATTGCCAGCAGCGTGACCATCGTGCTGCGTCGCGATCGGTTCCGTGCACCCGAGGGCGTTGTGAATAAGGTTCTTGCTAAGGACAATATTTCAGTTAGGTACCAAACTAGTATTGTTGAGCTTTCTGGTGAAGCGATGCCCTCGACAATCACATTCAAGGACAATGCGACTAGTGAAATGCACACTGAGTCCTTTGAACCTGGCTCATTTGGCATTTTTGTCTTTACGGGGACGCAACCACATACCGAGCTTGTTGATCATCTAGTCGATCTGGCTCCCGACGGCGGCATTGTTACCGATGATTCCATGGCCACCCGTACGCCCGGCTTATTCGCTGCCGGCGATATCCGTTCCAAGCGTTTACGCCAGGTTGTGACCGCCGTTTCGGACGGAGCCATAGCGGCAACCAGCGCATACGCTTTCCTACGCGCATATGTACGATAATATATCTTATGTAAGGTTGCCATCTTTAAACATAGTGGTTGGACTGTGCATCAATGTGCCGTTCAACCACTATTACTTTGCGGCTATGTGGTATGCAAAACTAGATAACCTAGAATACAATATAGAAAACGAACGGAGGCCCCTTATGAACCACGTCAAACATGTTATCCCGATGTCTGATACATCGGTCAGCATTAAGCCGGAGGATATTCAGCCTACGGTGCTGCCGGATGCATTTATTCAGTCCGATATGGTGGGTAAACTCAACGCATTGAGTCTGCCGCGCTATGAACAGCTGCCCAATGTAACGCTCTATCGCGATCAGGTTATTGAATATGTTGCGCTGTGGATGGAGCCGCTTTCGATTTGCGTAGAGCAGCCCGTTATCACGCCATCGATGATCAATAACTACGTGAAGGTCGGTCTCGTTCCTGCTCCGGTTAAAAAGCAGTATGGCCGAGAGCAGATTGCGCGTCTCATCGCCATTTGTATCTTTAAGCAGGTGCTGCCCATCGCTGCGGTTCAGGCGCTCTTTAATATTCAGCGCTTGAGCTACGACGCTCCTACGGCTTTCGATTATGTAGTCGACCAACTTGAGGCATCGATTCGTGCGGCGTTTTCCGTCGAGCAGACTCCCGTGCCCGATACCGCACATCAGGTTACGCGCGAGTCGCTGCTCGTGCGCAGTGCGGTTTCGTCCTTCGTTTCGAAGGCGTACCTGATGAGCTATCTCAAGTTCAATGGGTTTAATAGCTAACCGAGGCATAAGACGGGCGGGATAAAGAGCCATTGGCCCCTTATCCCGCCCGTGCGTTTGTCTAGTTGGGCATTATCGGCCCGAAGCCACGCCCATGCCGTAGCCGATAATGAGGCCGTGCATCTCGGCATAATATGAATCTAGCCCGTTACAGGGCGTGATGATGGTCTTGGATCCGGGCCAGTGTTCCGCAATGCGGCTGGCAAGTGCCTGGGCGCCCGCCTCATTCTCGACATGGTCGATAACGACCTCGCCGCCAGTAAAGCCCTCGGCCTCCATGGTATCGACAATCTTGCCAAGCATCTTCTTTTCGCCACGGGTGTGACCTACGAGCTTAATCTCCCCCGCCTCGCTTGCTGTGCCTAAAACTCGAATGTTGAGTTTATTGGCGATGACCCCGGCTGCCTTGGGAATACGTCCGGCCTTCGCAAGGTTTTCGTAATTACACAGGCTAAAGAGGATCTTGCTGTTTTGTTCGAGGCTATCGAAGTAAGCGCAGGCGTCCTCAAAGGAAACGTTCGGGTTACTTGCAAGGTAACGATCAAACAGTAAGAAGATCAGGTCCATCTTGCCACCTGCGGCTCGCGAGTTAACCAAATGAATCTGACGGTTGGGTTCCTCGGCAAGCACCATGTCACGTGCGGTGGCCGCGGCATTGTAGCTTCCCGAGACGCCCTCGGAGATGGGCATGCAAATCGTCTTGTCGGCAAGCTTAAAGAGTTCGGCCCACTCCCCTACGCTTGGACAGGCGCTCGAAGAAGCGCTCGACTCCGCCTGCACGGCGCAATTGAGCTCGTGAACGTCGAGCGTGAGGTCATCGACAAACTCACGCTCCCCCACTCGGATCTTAAGGGGTGCAAATGCAAAGGTGGTATGAGGTGCGGTTGGCTGCCAATCGCGAAGATTGCAGCTCGAATCGGAGATAAGCGCCCAGCTCATTGAGGGTCCTTTCTATTTGTTCCTTAACAATTATAGCCATCTTTCAGAACGATTGGACGGCTATCTAGTTTTGAATACTAGATAGCCGTCCTGACCTTAAGGCAAACGGTAGGGGCAAAAAGAATGGGCCTCGTGACTCAAGATCACGAGGCCCACGTTCGTTCGCTGTAGCAATAAATTAGTAGCGTACGAAGATGTAGTTGTTGTTCATACCGGCTGCGACGGAGCTGATGATAACGCCCGTGTTGTAGTCGGAAGCATGGATCATCTGGCCATTACCGATATAGATGCCGGTATGGTAGGAGTTAACCACAACATCGCCGGGTTGCGGATCGGACACGCGGGTCCAACCCATGAAGATGCCGGTGGTGCCCAGACGGCAGTAGCGGCCTGTGAGGCAGTAGCTCACAAAGCCGGAGCAGTCAAAGCTGTTCGGGCCAATGCCGCCCCAGGAATAAGCGCAACCAAGCTTGCTGTAGGCACGCGAAACAACGGAACCGCCGTCAACGGACTGGCTCGGTGCGGAAGGCGTCGGTGCCGGGGCGGGCGTCAAAGGCTGCGGCGTAGGAGCAGGAGCGGGCGTGGGTGCAGGCGTGTTGCCGCCGTTGTTGGTCGTACCGCCACCATTGTTGGTGTTCTCGGTCGTGCCAGCGGTCTCGGTGTTCATCGTGGCCTTCTCGGCGGTGCTGGCGTTGATACCGGCCTGCAGTGCTGCGTTGGCCTCGGCCTCGGCGGCAAGCTCGGCCTGCAGCTGCGAGTCCAGAGAGTTCACAACGTTCTGAGCCTCGGCCTGCTGAGCGTTGAGCTCGTCGACCTTCTTTTGCGTGGCGGCGACGTTCTTTTCCTGCTCGGACTGCTTATCGGTGAGCTGCTGCTTAAGTTCCTTGACCTCTTGAATGGTCTGAGCCTGCTTATCGGAAACTTTGCCGTAGTAGAACAGACGGTTGAGCATATCGCTCAGGTCATCGACACCCGTCAGAACCTGAAGTAGGCTCAGGCCGCCGGTTTTGTACTCGCCGGCGACATAGGTCGAGAGCTTGGCCTGACCATCGGCGATCTCCTGCTGCTTTTGCGTGATCTCGCCAGCAGTCTGATCGAGCGCCTGCGTCTGCGTGGCGAGCTCATCGTAAATCTGCTGGGTTTGGGTGCCGATCTGCTCGAGCTTCGTACGAGCAGCGGCAAGGTCGGATGCGGTATCGGCGTAGGCAGGAGCCGCGAGGCCCAAGCCCAAAACACAAGCGAGGGTTGCCGTAGCAGCGCAGCGTGCCATGTTTTTGTGCGTGTTTGCTGTGCGCATGTAGCTTCCTTTCCAGTAACTAAGGGTAACGACTAGTCCACCGTCACCAGGCTAAAGAGCTCCACATCGTCATCAGACGGCGTGAGCTTCTCGCGCGGGTTGAGAAACGCAAGCTCAAGGATACAACCGTAACCGACAAGCTTTGCGCCCATATCTCGCACCAGTTTACCTGTTGCCTCGACGGTTCCGCCCGTCGCGACCAAGTCGTCCAGAATCAACACGGTATCTTTAGAGCTGATAGCGTCGGCATGGATCTCAATTGAATCGGTGCCGTACTCGAGCTCGTAGCTCTGGCTTACGGTCTCGCGCGGCAGCTTGCCCGGTTTACGTGCGGGAACAAAGCCAGCGCCAAGGGCTACAGCCAACGGTACGCCAACCATAAAGCCACGAGCCTCGGGACCCACGACCTTGGTGATTCCCATGCCGGCAAAGTGCTCGGCGAGGGCATCGGTCATGGCTTTGAGCGCCTCGGGATTGCCAAAGAGCGGCGTGATGTCTTTAAAGATGACTCCGGGCTCGGGATAGTCGGGGATGTCGACGATTTGAGATTCGAAGTCGTACATTGCATGACCTTTCAATGGGTTGCCGAAATTTCAGCAGCGGTTATTTGCCCGCGGTGGCGGTGCCGGATTGCGAAGGGGCGACGACCTTGAGCGGCTTTACGAGAGAATCCTCGTGCGAAGCCGGCGCGGCTGTCTCTTCGTTTTTGGCCTTGGTGGACTCGGAGCGAGTGATTTCCTCATCGAGTGCATCGATGTCGGCGTCCTCGACCACGGCGTTGAGCGACTCAAAAACGCGGTTCTTGAGCAGCGCGGTGTGCACGCCCTCCGTCAGGTCGTGAAGCTTCTTAAACGCACGCTCGAGCTTGGCGTCGCGCTCGTCATCGGAGGTATCCATTCCGAGCATGCTCACGAGCACCTGCTCAAACATCGAGGACTCGCGGTTGGCGGAAGACACGTACTGACGCAGGTTGCGCGGCTCGATATGGAAGCGTGACAGCTCGGAGCAGTACCGGATGATCGGGAAATCGCGACCATCGACGAGCTCTCGGTTCTGCGGGCTCTTGATGATGCGAATGAGGTCGTTCTCGGCGAGCGAGCGGATAAACGAAATCTCGACGCCCAGCATATCGGGAATGGTCTCGATGGGATGCAGCTTTTGCTTAGTCTCCTTGGGCTCCGTCTTGAGCGGAACATCGGACAGCAAGCCCACCTCGTAGGCGAGCGTTGACAGGTCCGTGGCGTTTTCCAAGCGCTGCTTAATCACGTTGAGCGGCATGTAGCGAGTCTTCTGCAAGTGCAGAATGACCTCCAGGCGATCAACGTCCTCCTTGGAGTACTGACGGTATCCCTTAGGCGTACGATGAGGGGTAATGAGCCCCTCATCCTCTAGAAATCTAATTTTTGAGTTCGAAAGATCGGGGTATGCGCCTCGAAGTAGGTTGACGACTTGGCCGATACTCAGATAGTTGCGTTCGGCCATGCCCTACTCACCGGTTTCGATGCGCTCCGGCGTGCTCTCGTGGTAGATGAGCGTAAACGTACCGATCTGGACGGAAGAACCATCGTGCAGCGGGGCTGCATTGACGATGGCACCGTCGACCCAGGTGCCATTGAGCGAGCCCAGGTCCTCGATGCGAGCGCCGAGGCCCTCGCGGATAATGCGCGCGTGGCTGCGCGAAACGGTCATGTCGTTGAGGAAGATGCCGTTCGCGGGATCGCGGCCGATGGTGGTCACGTCGTCCTCGAGCTCAAAGGCGGCACCAGTCTGCGGACCCTTGACGATGGACAGAACGGGGGCGGTGATGCGCACGTTGGCCATGAGGTCGGGAACGGTGACGTCGCTTGAAGGCACGCGGAATACGCAGGTAGCGTCAGCAGTCTTATCATTCTGAGGCATATTGTTAACCATGTTGTCCATGACAACCCCTAACTTATCGCGGACGTGCCGCAAATAATGAACCGTACGTAATCATACCCCAACGAATCAGTCTTCGATTTCAGGGTTCAGAAAGTCGATGTCCTCGTCCTCGGGATGCGTGAGAGCCTGTTTAATGGCCGCTCCGCCCTTAATGGAGTAGATGACAGCCGTGAGCATGGAGAAGATCACGCCGCCGTACACAAAGAAGATGCCGAGGGGCACCGAGCTTCCGTTGAGGCCCGGGAAGGCCGTAAGGGATGAAGGTAAAAGATGCAGGCCGTCAATAACGGGGAAACCGAGCAGCATGAGCGAGAAACCAGTCATGAGCAGCGCTGTGGCAATCTTTCCGGGAAAGACGACATCGATGGGGCGACGGTGATAATGACGAACGATAAGCGTGCCGATGCCCAGATAGATGTCGCGGCCAATAATGAGCACACAGACCCAGATGGGCAGCTCTCCGCGGACCACCAGTCCAAGTACGCCGGTGAACAGCAGCGCACGGTCGCAAATGGGATCCATGACCTTGCCAAGCCACGAGACCGTCTTAGTCATGCGGGCGATCTGACCGTCCATCCAGTCGGTGGAGGCGGCAACGGCGTAGATAACGATGGCGATGACGCGGTTGTTGTCCGTCACAAACAGGTACAGAAATACCAGGGTGAGGATCAGGCGCGTAAAGGTGATGAAATTGGAGATCGTAAAGATCTTATTCGACGGGTAATCGGAAGTGCCGATAAGCTCCTTTTTGATCTTCTTTTTGATGCCCACAGGACTCCCCCGCTGGTTAACGACAAAACTTTCGATACTATACCCGTTTCGGCGATGTCTATCCAGCGTAAGCATAGAGAGTCCAGACATGTGGAGGGCGCTATTAGGCGGGGGATTTCGCATTCGTGTACATCAGCCTCCAAACATGTCGAAAAATGTCGATTTTGGTGGCTGATGTACACGTTTTGATTCGGTAATCACATCGAGTGGGAACGTTGTTGCTTTAAGCAAAATAATCATGGTGATTAAAAACAAAAAAGGTCAGGCACTAGGTGCCTGACCTTTAAACTTCTGGTCGGGACGACTGGATTCGAACCAGCGACCCCTTGACCCCCAGTCAAGTGCGCTACCAAGCTGCGCCACGTCCCGAAGCTTTTGTCTGTTGCTCTGCTCTCGCTCGCAACAGGGAGTATATTAACCCGAAACTTTAGACTTGTGCAAGAACTTTTTTACAAATTTTGAAGCAAGTCCAAAATTGTATCTGCGAGCTGGGGCTTTGTTAGCACGGGAAGTTCTTGCGTGCCCGCTGTGCTCACGATCCAGGCCTTGTTAGTGTCGGTTCCAAAGCCCGAATCGGCGCGCGAGACATCGTTGGCGATAATGGCATCACAGCCCTTGCGCGCGAGTTTGCGCTGCGCGTACTCCACGACGTTATCGGTCTCGGCCGCAAATCCGATCACGCACCGCTCGCCCTTCTGGCGCGAGAGCTCGGCCAAAATATCGACCGTTTCGACCAGCTCGATGCAATCCAAGCGCTCGTTGGACTTTTTGAGTTTATGGTCCGCAGGGGCCGCCGGTGTGTAGTCGGCGACGGCGGCCGCGCAAATGGCCGCATCGGCCGTCTGGAAGGCGCTCAGCGCCGCCTCCAGCATCTCTGCTGCGGTCTGCACGCGCACGCACTCCACGCCGCGGGGAACATCGAGCGATGTCGGGCCCAGCACAAGCGTGACAGCGGCGCCGCGGCGTGCGGCCTCCCCCGCCAGGGCGATGCCCATCTTGCCCGACGACCGGTTGCCAATAAAGCGCACGGGATCGATCGGTTCGTGCGTGGGGCCGGCGGTAATCACGATGCGCTTGCCCGCCAGGTCCTGAGGCGCGGGGTTGAGCACCTCACAGACAGCCTCGACGATGTCCTCGGGCTCGCTCATGCGGCCCGTGTCCACGTCGCCACAGGCAAGGTAGCCGCTGCCGGGTCCCACCACATGCACGCCGCGGTCGCGCAGCGTGGCCATGTTGGCCTGCGTCGCCGGCGCCTTCCACATGCCGTTGTTCATGGCCGGCGCGATCACGATGGGTCGCGGCGTCGCAAGCAGCGTGGTGGAAATAAGGTCATCGGCGATGCCGTTGGCCATCTTGGCGATGATATTGGCCGTCGCGGGCGCCACGACCACCAAATCGGGCTCTTGCGCCAGCGAAATGTGGTGGATGGGGTCGGAGGGGTCGTCGAACAGGCCTACGGCGACGGGCTCGTTGGTAAGCGCACGGAAGGTGAGCGGGCCGACAAACTCGGTGGCATGCTCGCTCATAACGACCTTGACGCGCGCGCCGCGCTTTTGCAGCAGGCGCACGATATTGCACGACTTATAGGCGGCGATCCCGCCGGTAATGCCCAGCAGGATCGTTTTTCCCTCAAGTTGCATTGAATTGTTGGGTGCCGCCGTCATCGCTAGGCTTCCTTGCTCGGGAGTACCAGGAGGCGGTGGCAGTACGGGCAGTGCGTAATCTCGCTGCCGTCGTGGTTGAGGTCGCTCATGGACGATGCCTGCAGCGCGGTGTGGCAGACCGTGGGGATGTTGCCCTGGATGGTCTCGACGGCCAGACCGCGGAACTGCTTGAGCAGACGCTCGTAGTCGGTGAGCACGTCGGCCGGCAGCGTAGCGGCAAGCGCGGTGCGCTCCTTGGTGGCGGCATCAATCTGGGCCTGCAGGTCGGCGGCCTTGGCGCGGGCGGCCTTGGTATCGGCCTTCACGCCCTCCTCGAACTTGGCGATGATGGCCTGCGCGCGAGCCTCGCGGTCGAGCGCCTCCTTGTGGGCGACGACGACGTCCTTGCGGGTGTGCTCGATCTTGTCCAGACGCTTGGCCAGGGTGGCGAGTTCATTCTCCAGGTCCTGGACCTCGCGGTAGTCGGAGCCGTCGACGTGGCGCTTCTTGGCAGCCTCGATGGCGTTGTTGGTCTGAATCTCGGTGGTGTTGAGATCGTCGAGCTCAATGTCCAGATCCTTGCGCTGGGCGTAGAGCTTGGTCATCTCGGACTTGAGCTTCACATAGGTCCTGCGCTTGGAAGCGAGCTCCTTGAGCTCCGGCATATTGGCAAGTTCGCTCTTGTTGCGGGCGAGCTCCAAATCGATCTGTTGCAGCTTGAGTAGCGTAGCGCCGGCGCTCATAAGTTCTCTCCTTTTGTCACAGTCCACCATTGG
>DBFZQW010000134.1:0-7760 GCA_048521445.1 Collinsella sp.
CCCGTCCTATGCCCGCGAGGCGCCGCGTCCTATCACGGTCGACGAGATCCACGAGCTCACGCATCAGTTTGGCGACGCTGCCGTGCGTATGCAGAAGGCCGGCGTCGATGGCGTCGAGGTCCATGCGGCGCACGCCCACGGTATGCTCGGCGGCTTTTTGACTCCGCTCTACAACAAGCGTACCGATGAGTACGGCGGCTCGCTCGACGCTCGTATGCGCTTCCTGCTCGAGGTCATCGCCGAGATTCGCGAGCGCTGCGGCAAGGACTTTATCATCGACGTCCGTATCTCGGGCGACGAGTACACCGATGGCGGCCTGACCCTCAACGACATGATCTACGTCTCGCGTCGCCTGGAGAAGGCCGGCGTCGACATGATTCATGTGTCGGGCGGCACCACCATCAAGCGCGGCTCCGCGATTCCCGCCGCCGGTACGCAGCAGGCTTCGCATGCCGCCTGCTCGCGCGAGATCAAGAAGCACGTCAACATTCCCGTCGCCACCGTCGGACGCATTAACGAGGCCTGGATCGCCGAGGAGCTGATCGAGGACGGCGCTGCCGACATCTGTATGATGGGCCGCGCCAATCTGTGCGATGCCGAGTTCTGCAACAAGGCCGCTGCCGGCAACGCCGACGAGATTCGTCCCTGCATCGGTTGCCTGCGCTGCCTGAACGGTATCATGTTTGGCAAGCGCATCTCCTGTACCGTCAACCCGGACGTGGAGCGCGACGAGGCCGGCTACGAGCCTGCCGCCGAGGCCAAGAACGTGCTGGTTGTGGGCGCTGGTCCTGCGGGCATGGAGGCAGCCTACATTGCCGCCAAGCGCGGCCACAACGTGGTGCTCGTGGATAAGCAGGATGAGCCGGGTGGCGAGATGCGCATCGCGGCCGTTCCGCCGGCAAAGCAGGAACTCACCCGCGTGATCAAGTACCAGTATCGCCGTCTTGCTGAGGCGGGCGTGAAGTGCGTATTTGGCACCGAGCTTACTGCCGAGGACATTCAGCGTGACTACGCGGGCTACGAGGTCGTCCTGGCTTATGGTGCCGAGCCCATCGCTCCGGCATTCATGCAGGGCTTTAAGCAGGTTATGACGGCTGACGACCTGCTGGGTGGCAAGGCTTTCCCGGGCAAGAAGATTGTCATCGTGGGCGGCGGCACCGTCGGCTGCGAGACGGCCGACTACCTGGCCCCGCTGGTCAACGACCTGTCGCCGGCCAACCGCGATGTCACCGTCATCGAGATGACCAAGACGCTCGCCGCCAACGAAGGCGGTGCCGGTCGCGCGGTGCTCATCACGCGCATGCTCTCCAAGGGCGTCCACGTGCTGACTGAGGCCAAGGTGACCGAGATCACCGAGGACACCATCAGCTACGAGAAGGACGGCGAGGTCCACACCATCGCCGATGCCGATACGCTGGTGCTTGCCATGGGCTATCGTCCCAATACCAAGCTGGCCGACGACCTGGCTGCGGCCGGTGTTGCCACCCATGTGTTGGGCGATGCCCAGAAGTGTGGCAACATCCGCGATGCCATCGGCGATGGCTACAAAGTGGCCTGCGAGCTCTAGTCAACCCTTTGGCGCATGTGAGGCCTATCTCCGCGGCGTCAGTCGGTAGATAGCAAAAAGCGGCGGTCGTCCCGTGCATGGGACGACCGCCGCTTGCGTTAGCTGCAATGAGTCGTGCGATTAGAGCCCCAGGAGCTCCTTGACCTTGGCGATGATGGTCTCATCGGTGGCGTTGGCGAAGAAGTACTCCTGGAAGTGCTCGCCAGCCAGGGCGCCCTTCACCAGGTCCTGGTCGAGCTCGCCCAGGACGTCGACGAGCGGACGCATGGTCACAGCGCGCACGCCGTCGAGGATCTTCTTGTTGCGCTGCTCGGGCTCAACACGCTCGGCAGGATAGCCGTTGCCCGAACCAAAGCCAAAGAGCTTCTCGAAGGTGTACTCAAGGTTGAGCTCCTGGCCCCAGCCGTTCTTGAGGGCGAAGGGCATGGCGACGGCGTTACCGTCGTTGACCTGGGCGAAGGTGTAGGCGTCGAGCGGGTCGGCAACGTGGCCGCACAGCACGCCGGGGAAGGAGTTGCAGGCGAGCATGGCGCCCTCGCCGGTGCCGCAGCCAGTCACGACGTAGTCAGCAGCACCGGAGTTCAGCAGCACGGCGGCAAGAATGCCGTTCTGCACGTAGGTGAGAGGCTTGGAGTCGGCGTCGGCGTACATGCCGTAGTTAAAGACGGTGTGGCCCATGGGCTCGACAACCTTCTTAAGGGCAGCCTCGATCATAGGGTTCTTGGAGTTCTGAGAGTTCTCATTGATCAGAGCGATCTTCATTGCGAAATACCTTCCTATTTCTAACTTGCGGTGGAATACGGACTGTCCTTCCTGATAGAAGCCAAAATCAACCCCTATTTCACCGCAACTACTAAATGAACCTAAATGTGGGAGCACGGTGAGCGAGCTGGCTTGAGACGGAGCAGGTTGCCTTGAAAGAGGAGGGAAGCGTACCTGGGTACGCGACCGACGATTGAAAGGCAAGATGCCCGTCTCAAGCCCGCGCAGCGCCTACTGCGGCTGCTTGCCGATATAGGCCAAGATGCCGCCGTCGACGTAGAGGATGTGGCCGTTGACAAAGTTGGAGGCGTCGGAAGCCAGGAACACGGCGGGGCCCTTCAGGTCCTCGGGCGTGCCCCAACGGGCTGCCGGGGTCTTGGCGATGATGAACTGGTCAAACGGGTGACGGCTGCCGTCGGGCTGCGTCTCGCGCAGCGGCGCGGTCTGCGGTGTGGCGATGTAGCCGGGCCCAATGCCGTTGCACTGGATGTTGGCCTCGCCAAACTCGGAGCAGATGTTCTTGGTGAGCATCTTCAGGCCGCCTTTGGCGGCGGCATAGCCGGCGATGGTCTCGCGGCCCAGCTCGCTCATCATCGAGCAAATGTTGATGATCTTGCCGTGGCCCTTGGCGATCATGCCGGGCAGACAGGCCTTGGAGACGATAAACGGTGCGTTGAGGTCGATATCGACGACGCGGCGGAAGTCCTCGGCGCTCATGTCGAGCATCGGGGTACGCTGGATGACGCCAGCGTTGTTGACCAGGATATCGGGCGTGGTGCCAAAGTCGGCCTCAATCTTGGCGATGAGCTCGGCGACGACGGCCTCGTCGGTGACATCGGCAACATAGCCGTGAGCGTCAAAGCCCAGCTCGCGGTAGTGCTTCTCGGCCTCGGCTACCTTGTCGGCGTGACGTGCGTTAAAGGCGATCTTGGCGCCGGCCTCGCCGAGCGCCTCGGCGATGGCCATGCCAATGCCATAGGTGGCGCCGGTTACCAGTGCGACCTTGCCGTCCAGACGGAAGCTGTCCATAAGATCAGACATAGCGATCCTTTCAAAAGAAACGTTCATCTATATAAGTCTTGCTTTTCATGCAAGGTCAGTATAGGTGAAGCGGCGTAATAGCCACCCCTTATTTCCTAAAATCAGGTGAACGTTCACTTTTAAAAGGCGAACGGCAGTCTTGTCCTTGCCGCGCGGACGTTTATTCGCTCTGTTCCTGCGTGCCCTCTGCGATCATGTTGCGGTTGTACACCAGATGCAGGTACATCGCGTCGTGCGCTGCGGTGGGATTGCGCGCGGCGATGGCGTCGGCCACGCCACGGTGGGTGCGGATGGTTTCCTCAACCAGCTTTTTGCCGGTCACGTCAATAAACAGGGGGACGGATGCCTTGAGCACGCCCATCAGGCGGGGAACGACGAGGTTTCCGGAGCTCTCGGCAATGGCATTGTGGAACGCGGTGTCGGCGGCGGAGTAATCCTCACCGGCCTCGGCCAGGCGCTCGGATTCGTCGCAGAGCTCTTTGATACAGACGACCTGGTCGTTGGTTGCGTGCTCGGCTGCCATGCGTGCAATCTGCGGCTCGATCATAAAGCGCACCTCGAGTAGGTCGCGCGCCAGACGCTGCTTGTCGTCGATAAAGGTAAAGCCCAGCGGGTCGTCGGCAACGCCGGGGTTTGACGCCACATAGGTGCCCGAACCCTGCTTAATGCGCACGATATTGCGCGACTGCAGCAACTTCATGGCCTCGCGCACGGTGCTCCTGCCGGCGCCCAAGCGCTCGACCAGCACGGTTTCCTTGGGCAGGCGATCGCCTTGCTCAAGGTGTTCATCCAGAATTAATTGAATGATTTTCTCCGATATTTGCTCGGGGAGTCCCGATTCGGCGCGGGCCATAGCTATACCTTTCATTACAAAATTCATCTGAGCTATTTTAGCGCACCACGGATACGATATTGGCCGCTGGATTTGAGTCGGGCGGCTTAGATGTACCGTTCGCAGCGCAAATACGACCGTTTACCAAATACATCAGATGTATTTCGAACAAATTTCAAAATGAAACATCAGACCTTTCCAAAACACGCTATAGTCATCAGGCGAATTCAAAAGGTCTGATGAATTGGAGGAAAGATGTCAGACCCAACGTTTATGGCCGACCCCACCAGGCTGGTCATCGCCGCTATCGTGGGCATCGCGCTGCTGCTTGCGCTCATCATTAAGTTCAAGCTGCATCCTGTGCTTTCGATGATGGTCTCGGCGCTCGCGATCGGCATCGGCGCCGGTATGCCGCTCGACCTGGTGGCGGACACTGTCACCAAGGGCGTGGGAACCACGCTGCAAAACATCGCCCTGCTCATTGGCCTCGGCTCGATGTTTGGCCAGATTCTTGAGGAGAGCGGCGGCGCCAAGAAGATCGCCCAGACCTTCATCGATACCTTTGGGCAGGGTCATTCCAGCTGGGCGCTGGGCATTACCGGTCTGGTTATCGGCACTACGGTGTTCTTTGAGGCCGGCGTGGTCGTTTTGATCCCGCTTGCCTTTAGTGTGGCGTCGCAGACCAAAAAGTCGACGCTCTACTACGGCATCGCGCTGCTCGCAGGACTTGCCGCTGGCTATGCGTTTGTGCCGCCATCGGCTGGTTCGGTTCTGGTCGCCGGCACGCTCGGTGTCGACCTGGGCACCATGATTCTCGTCGGTATCCCTACCGCCTTCATTGCTATGGCGATCGCCGGCGTCATCTGGGGTCGCAACGTGGGCAGTCGCATTTTTACCGATGTTCCGGAGCACTTTACCTCTGCCGAGGGTGCGAGCGACGAAAAGGAGCTTCCCTCCTTTGGCATGGTGCTTGCCATCGTGCTCACGCCGCTTTGTCTGATTTTGCTGGGCACGTTGTCCTCTTATATCCCCATGCCCGCCGAGCTCGCCTCGATTCTCGCCTTCCTGGGCAAGCCGTTCGTCGCTTTGACGCTCGCCACGCTCGTCGCGATGTATCTGCTGGGCGCGCGCCGCGGCTACTCCGGCGCCGAGCTCAAGGCCTTGCTCGACCGCTCTCTTAAGCCCGTCGGCATGATCTTGCTGGTTATCGCTTGCGGCGGCGTCATTCGCTGGATGCTGCAGGACTGCGGCTTGGGCCAGGTTATTGGCCCTATGCTCGAGGCTTCACCGCTGCCTTTGGTGGTTGTTGCCTTTTTGATTGCCGTCATGGTGCGTGCCTCTGTCGGCAGCTCCATCGTCGCTATGACTATGGCATCGGGCATTATGGCCGCCATGCCCGCGGTTGCCGGTGCTTCGGTGCTCATGCGTGCCGCTATCTGTCTTGCTATCTGCGGCGGTGCCACGGCCCTCTCGCACGTCAACGATGCCGGTTTTTGGATGTGCTCCTCGTTCCTGGAGATTGACGAGAAAACCACCCTCAAGTCCTGGACCATTATGGAGACGCTCATCGGCCTTTCGGGCCTCGCCTGCGCCCTGGTGATCTCGTTCTTCGCCTAGTCGGGCTATTTACGCCGGGCCGTGCGCCCGGCACCAACAAACACCAGATTTATTCACCAACGATTGGTACAACCGTTCAAACCAAAAGAGGAGAACATCATGGACGAGAAGACCAAAGCACAGATTCAGCAGGAGGCCGCCGACCTGGTTGCCAAGCTGCAGCCGCGTTCCGGCAAGTTTCGCACCATCAGCCCCGAGATGGACCCGCTGCGTCTGGGCTCCGGCTGGACGATCGAGGATCTGGACAAGCCACAGGTCATTATCGAGTCGACGTTTGGCGACTCGCACCCGGGTTCTGCTGGCCTGTTTGAGTTGGTCGAGGAGGTTCGTGCTGGCGTTGCCGAGGCTGGCGGTCACGGTGCCCGTTACTTCTGCACCGATATCTGCGACGGCGAGGCACAGGGCCACGACGGCATCAACTACTCGCTGCCCAGCCGCGACATGATCGCCAACATGATCGAGATCCATGCCAAGGCCACCCCGTTCGACGCCGGTGTCTTTGTCGCCAGCTGCGATAAGGGCCTGCCTGCGAACCTCATGGCCATGGGCCGCATCAACATCCCCTCCATCGTCGTTACCGGCGGTGTCATGGATGCCGGTCCCGATTTGTTGACCCTGGAACAGCTCGGCGCGATTTCTGCCCGCTACGAGCGCGGCGAGATCTCCCGCGAGGAGCTTGAGTTTGCCAAGCACAACGCATGCCCCAGCTGCGGTGCCTGCTCGTTTATGGGCACCGCGTCGACCATGCAGGTTACCGCCGAGGCCCTGGGCCTTATGCTCCCCGGCACGGCCCTGCTGCCCGCAACCAGCTCCGATCTGCGTGAGTTTGCGCGCGAGGCCGGCCGTCAGTCCGTGTGGCTCTCCGAACACAACCTGTGCCCGCGCGACATCGTGACCAAGGAGTCCTTCGAGAACCTCATTATGGTCCACGGTGCCATTTCGGGCTCCACCAACTCGCTGCTGCATATCCCCGCGATTGCCCGCGAGTTTGGCATCGAGATGTCCGCCGACGACTTCGATCGCCTGCACCGTGGCGCCCACTACCTGCTCAACGTTCGCCCCGCAGGTGAGTGGCCGGCGCAGTTCTTCTACTATGCGGGCGGCGTGCCGCGCATCATGGAGGAGATCAAGTCGATGCTCCACCTCGATGTCATGACCGTCACCGGCAAGACCCTCGGCGAAAACCTCGAGGACCTTAAGAACAACGGTTACTACGAGAAGTGCGGCCGCTACCTGGAGAAGTGGAACCTCAAGCGCGAGGACATCATTCGCCCGTTTGACCAGGCCTTTGGTACCGACGGCTCCATCGCCATCCTCCACGGCAACCTTGCTCCCGAGGGCGCCGTCGTCAAGCACACGGTTGTTCCGCGCGAGATGTTCCAGGCCACGCTTAAGGCCCGTCCGTTCGATTGCGAGGAGGACGCCATCCACGCCGTCCTGACGCACGAGGTCAAGCCCGGCGATGCCGTTATCATTCGCTATGAGGGCCCCAAGGGTTCCGGTATGCCCGAGATGTTCTACACCACCGAGGCTATCGCCAGCGATCCCGAGCTGGGTGCGAGCATTGCCCTTATCACCGATGGCCGCTTCTCCGGCGCCTCCAAGGGCCCGGCTATCGGTCACGTTTCGCCCGAGGCTGCCGTGGGCGGCCCGATTGCCCTGATCGAGGAGGGCGACCTTATCCAGATCAACATCCCCGAGCGCTCGCTGTCTATCGTGGGCATCGCCGGCAAGGAGATGGAGCCGGCCGAGATCGATGCCGTCCTGGCCGAGCGCCGAGCCGCTTGGAAGCCCAAGGCAAATCGCTATACCTCCGGCACGCTCAAGTTCTTTACCGAGCATGCAGTTTCCGCCATTCAAGGGGGCTACATGGAGTAGCGCCCATGCGCATCAAATATCTCCTCTCATAGATGCGCGGCACAAAGAGCCCCGAGCCACGTC
>DBFZQW010000135.1:0-8001 GCA_048521445.1 Collinsella sp.
CTTTAACGTGCATGCTGCCCAGGGCGATCTTGAGGCAGGCGACCCGTTGTTTACTTCCGGCAAGGCGGCCGTGCTCGACTACGTTGCAAGCGAGGCTCCCGATGAGCTTCACGAGGGCATCGATCTTTCCAAGAGGCCAGATATCGGCCCGGGCGAGACCGTTGAGTACGTGTATTTCTGGGCGCCCAAGACGGCGTACTATGGGCTCATCACTGTCGAGTTCGTAGACGCTTACGCCCCCGCCAAGAATCATGAGGCCATGCACTTTGACACCACGGGGTGTGAGACAAAGGAGTTCAAGGCGGCGGGCGGCGTGGTCGATTCTGGTGACGCGGCCAATATGACCGGCATCGATTGCGCATCGTACAGTATCGAGGCCGCCGATGGGTACACGCTGGATTCGTCCAACGAAGAGCGCGAAAAGGCAGACTTCTTCCACGACGAGACTGGAGGACGCCTGCACATCAGTATCTTCCCGCGTTCGCCGGAGGAAGAGGTTGCAAGCCTAGAGCAGGTCTACGAAGGCAAGGAGACAACAACCGACCAGGTCGAGTACAACGGCATAACGTGGCTGCGTTTTACCGGTCCCGACAACGGCCATACGCTGTTTGCGACGGCTCCCGCAACGGGTGAAACCGTCCGCGTGTCGATCGGCTGGAAGATCGACTGGGATGCCGCCGTGCCCATGATGGAGGCACTGAAGCTTAAGTAGCGGGCTGCGATTCCCACGTTAGGCGACTCAGGGCTGGCTCCGAGTTATCGGGGCCAGCCCTTTTTGGTGTTCGATGAGCAGAGTCGGCGTCTCTTACAAAAGTAACTAGGAGCTAGCGAGGCCTATCCGAATTGACCTCATCGGTGGTGTCTTTTTCGAGTGCCGTGCGGCGGGTACTGTAGGCGACGAGGCCGGCGCCTGCCGCGGCGAGCGCTGCAGCGGCTGCTGTAAGGGGAGCGTTGACATCGCCCATGCCCGCAAGCGCGCCCGCTTTTCCGGAGCGCTTGTTATTGCCGTGGTCCTTGCCACTGCCGGAGCTGCTTCCGCCGGAGCCGCCGGCCCTGTCAGTACCGCCGCCGCTCGAGCCACCATCGCCGTCAGCTGTCATCGGGGCGTCGTGAAGTCCTGTCGTATCCGCGCTGTCGCATACGCCGACCTGAACTTCTGAGCGTTCGCATGCCGCGTCGGGCACATGAAGCTCGTGCAGTATGGCACCCAGCGCCGAGTTTGCGCCCGGTCGAATTTCCTCGAGCGTTACGGGATCGAGCGCCACCAGATTACGCGCCTTCGCATACAGCGTTACGCGTTTGCCCACTTCGTCGCTCCAACTCTCGGGGATGGCGAAGTTCATGCGAAACTGTGCCGTGCAACCCGGTGCCAGCACGGCGTTGCCGTTGTCGGCTACCAGCGGGTGCGTTGCAAAATGCGTGCCCAGCGTCTCGAGCGCGTACTTCACGTGTGCCATGTCGTTAGCCGAAGCGTCCTCGGCAAGCTCTGGATCGTAGATCGAAGCCATACGTGCATTTACTCCGAATCCGATGGATGCGCTGGAGAACGGCTGGCTGGAGCCCTCTCGGTACAGATCGATCGTGCCGGCGGTCAGCAAGGTGTTGCCGTCGTTTCGCACCGTGACCATAAAGGATTCACCTGCTGCTCCGGGCACCACCGCGCCCGAGGTAGCGACCGCACCCGTCGGAGTGGCACACGCCACCAAGGGCACTTCGATGCCGTGCAGCTCTGCCTCGCTCTTCTCCGCGCTCACAATGTGCGTGGCGAGCGCGGAGAGCATGCCTCCCGACGTCAAAAATGTCGTTATCTGATCGACGGGATGGTCTAGCTCGCACATCACGAACGGCTCCGTAAACAAATCTCCTGCCAAGGTACTGGCGAAGATGCGGAAGTGCTTGCCCATCACTGCTACCGGGTTGCCTTCTTCGTCGTAGGTTTGTCCCACCTTGCCATCGGTGTTCTCTACGTGCAGCACGCACCGGCCGTTGTTGCTTACGCTAAACGATGCCGGGCCACAGCCTGCGGCACCCACGGGCTGCGTTGTAAAGGCCGATGCGCCTCGCGTCCAAGTAATATGCTGCAGTTGCTCGTTGACGGTTGCCAAAAAGCCCGAATGTTGTGGCCACGGCACCGTACGGGGTACCTTGGCGTCTGGTGGCATAACGCCCCAGCCCGCAATGGACTGGCCGATCACGGCGTACGATGCGCAGCCGCAACCGTTTGCGGTCTCGTACGCAACGGGTGTCACCATTTTGCCGTTGATATTCTCGGGCTCGCCCAGCTCGATACTCGACGGTGCTTGCGGAAAGCGGAGAACTTGGCGGAACGTCAGGCTGTCGCCCGAAACGTCCGACCACAGGGTAAAGCACTCCAGCGCAACCTCGGCCTCGCTGCCGAGCGCCTTCTCTGCGGTGGCTCCGTGGCGGTGGAGGTAGGCGCCCGACAGACGTCCGTCGACAAGTGTCTTGCCCACCGTGATGCGTGGGCACTGCAGACAATGGTGGCCATCCTCCTGAAGGCGGCCGCGCGAGATGCTGCGCCACGACGTGTGCGACATCACGCGAACTCCGTCGTTGCTTATGCGCAGGCGCACAACGGACAGTATGCCGGCTGTGCTTGCCGTATCGAAAAGGGTGTTGTCGCCGTCGGGGCGCTCGCCCGAGACCAGCAGCACGTAAGCGTCCTGGTTTTCTCTTCCGTCCGTATATTCCACTACGTCGAAGTCGTAATCGAATATGCCGTCGCGCTCCACGTCGCCCTCGCCAAAGCCAAGGGGGAAGTCCACGGGCATGGGGGCAGACCACGTGCCGTTTGCCTTTGTGTGCACCACTAGGCGCGAGCGGCCATTGTCGCCGTAGCGCACCGAGGTGATACGGAACAGGCATTCTACGCCGGCAATCATTGCCAGCTTCATGTGAGCTTCGCTGAGCACGCCAGCAAACAGCACGTTGTCGCTCGAGGGCTTGATGCCGCCACGCTCGTCCTCCGATACACCAGCAGAATTGGCGTTGGGGTCCGCAACGGCGTTCGTCGCCTGCCCGATATGGGTGTACGCATACATCGGCGCGGCGTTTTCGTCGTTCTCTATCAGTGCATGGACGAAATGCTCGATCTGTCCCGTGTCGTCGCTTTCTGCATCCGCCTCGAGCTCAATGCGCGTGACCGCTTGATCCCAATCGCGCACGACAGGCGCGACGTTTACGGCGGTGGCCTTAACTTCGGCGCGTGCGAGTAGCTCGGCGTTGGTGACGATGGTGGCCGATGCGATAAATTGCGGCACGCCGCCCGCCTCGATGTTGCCGGGCGTGCCGAAGCAGGCATCCAGCGTGTAAGGCGTATCCCCACCCAATGCAAGCTCAGAGCGTTGGAGCGCATACTGGTTGCCATTGTTCACCGACATATTCCACGAATCGAGGAGTGTGGGCCACGACCCCGACCAAGCCTTGGTGGTCCACTTGAACATTACGAACTGGAGTATCACATCGACATCGACGTCCGCACCCACGCGCAGTCGCGGAAGCTGGTGTCCATCTGCCTTCTCGTACCCAATGAACAGCGTGAGGGATGCAGCGCCGCGCACGGCAGACGAAGCGACGCCTGCAACGCCGGCTCCAAAGGTGACAGCAAGCCCGATCTGGATGGTGAACGAGCCCGACGTGTTTGAATAGTCGAGCGAAATGTTTTTAAAAAACGCCGCGCCGCTGCCGTGCGTGTGGGCACCCACGGTGAGCGCCAGTTTTGCCAGCACCCAGGGGTTGACGTTTAGGAAAAACGGCACCGGTCCCAAGGTGAACTGCTCGGTCCAATTGAGGTCGGTTCTTACCTGGAAGAGTGCCTTAATATTGCCGTATGCGGGGTCGTTGTTGCTGCCCCAGGTTTTGCCCACCCAATCGTAGGCGAGCGAGCCGTACAGCTGTGTGGCGATATCCATCGTGAACAGCGGCGTGCAATGGTGGCGAAGGAGCTTAGTGTTTCTTGGATCGGTGCCCGAACCGGCACTCATACTCTTGTACTGATTCCACTTCCCCTCCATCTCGTCGAGGTAGCGGTTTGCCTGCTTGGCGCCCGACTCGCGCGGCGATTTCTTCCAGTACTCCGGATCCGGATTACCTGAATCGTTCATGTAACCGACCGGTTTGTATCCTCCGCCAAACAGCACGTACCCGGCAAAAGAGAAATCGAACAAAATGGGGAACGAGGGCATCCAGCACGTGAACTTGTTGCCGCCAATGCCGGGAAACGCCGCCGGAAAATCAAACGGAGTGATCTCTTGGTCCATGGTAGTGGGGACGATAGTGGTCGAGCCCGATTCTGCCTTTGCGGCCGGCGCGGTGACAACGGCCATGGGGGAGGAGAGTGTATAGGTCTTGCCCTGGTAGTCGAGGACAAAGCGCAGCTTGCATCCTTCTTCCAGAAGGCTCGACGCTGCATCGAGGAACGTGTCTTCGAGCGTGAACGTCGCCAGATTATCCGCGCCCGATGCGCTGGCCTTGACTTGGCCAATCTGTGTGACGGTTTCGGGCGAGCTGCCCGTGGCGGGCATTACCTTGTTGATGTGCAGCGTTGCCTGTCCACCCTGTGGCAGATGTGCCTGCACGGTAAAGGCGTGCGTGTCGGGTTGGTCGTTTCCGGCGTCGTCCTTCGGCAATGCCATGAACGTAGCGTCGGCGTACTGGATGTCCCATTCATCGAATGTGAGCTGGCGAAAGTACGGCTCGCCATCGGAGAGCGGACGTGTGGGTGCGGTAATGGCGGTGCCGCCTTGGACACGCGCGAGGGGAATCTCGACATCGCGGTAGCCCGCCATGCTAATGGAGATGCCGCCGTTAAAGTCGTACGCGTCGAGAAGCGTTGCCTCGTCCACGTAGCCTTCCGAAAGCGGTGCGATCTCAAAGATGGCCGTGCCTTCGTCGTCGGTAGTGGCGGAGAGCTGCTTGCCCGCGGCATAACGCGACGCGAGCGTGACCTGGGCTCCCTTGATGGGCATATTCTTGTTGGCGACGTCGACCACGACCACACCGAACATGGTGCGCGAGAGAACGAGCACCCTGAAGGGGTCTTTTTCGTCGGCATAGGCTTCGGTGGCCACGAACGACAATATGAAGGCGTTTGCGCTTCCCGGCACGCGCGGCAACATAATGCTCGCCAGCGAGGACACTCCGGCAACAAGTAACGAACGGCGATCAAGCATCTTTGGCTCCCATCCCGCAGGTATCGGTGGAAATAATCCAATTTTGCGAGAAGGCATCCTGTCACGGTAGTGCCGTTCGATGGCCAAAATGTCCAATTTGAGCGTGCGAAAGCGCCAGGCCCCCGGAGCGCTTTCGATACGACGGGCAATCTGCCGCTAGCGCAACATGTGGGCAACCAGCTCGGCGCGTGTGCCGATGCCAAGCTTGGCATACACTCCTGATAGGCGATTTTTGACGGTGCCCGGCGACACACCCATATGGCGTGCGATTTCGGCGTTGGTCCACCCACGACAGGCGAGCATGGCCATGGTGAATTCCGTGGTCGTTAGATCGTCGGCCACGTCCTCGCCCGAATCGGGGTTGTGGATGCGCCGCCAGCCGTAGCTGAAGCGGTACGTGATCTCGATGATGCGCGCGAAGTCGTCAGGGTATTGCGTTTTTAGGCATGCCTCGATAAGCCCCTGTAAAAGGCCGTGATGCTCGCCAATGAGCTCGATAAGGCCGTCGGGACGCGCAATGTTCCAAGCAACTCCGAAGTGCGTTTTTGCGGCGTCGATGTCCTTGAGGCTCATGCACGCCATGGAAGCTGCCAGGTGCAGGAACAGTTCCGAGATCGGATAGCTCCCCTGTTTCATGATCAGGGCGTTTTCCGCCATGCCCAGACTGCGGCCATATTCGCCGCGCAGGTACAGGGCATGCGCCATCACGTAGCTGGCGAACAGGCGCAGGCCTTCGGGCAGATGCGCCGCAAGCGGATAAAACTCTTCGGCAGAATACGGGGAAGACAAGTGCAACAGGACGCTTGCGGCCGAGGCGAACAGGATATGCGTGGCGTGGACGGCGGGTGATTCCTCGTCAGTTGGCGTATCAAGGATGCCCGCAAGACAACGGCGGGCGTCGGCGATACGGTTGAGCGACAGACTGGCGTATCCGCAGATAAAGCATGCGGAATAGCGCAGCACGGAATCGGTGGCGTCAAGATAGGGACGCGCCGTCTTGGCAGCGAGGGCGGCCTGTCCGCGAAAGTACAGCGCTTCTGCCGTGGCGATGGTGCGTGAATCGGGGTCGGAAATGCCTGCAACCGCAGCGTCAATCTGCCCCGGCACAAAGGCAGTGCACATCAACGGCATGGGAACGCATGGGTAGCCATCGCAGTCCATCTTCCATCTCCCAACAGCTGGCAACAATAGCAGCAATTGTACTCCTGTTGCTTGGGACCCCTTTCGTTTTACTGCTCGGTTAACGCTGCGGATCGTTTTGGAAGGGTTACGAGCATGGTAGTCCCGTTCTCGGAACTTGCTTCGACCCCTACCGTGCCACCGTGAAGCGCTGCAATCTCCCAAACAAGCGCTAGTCCGAGTCCTGCGCCGCCGTATGCCCTGCTGCGGGATTTGTCTATACGAAAGAACGGCTGGAAGATGCTCTCTCGGTACTGCTTGGGTATTCCCGGGCCCTCATCTTTGACTCGCAGGAGCACGTGGCTGTCGCTGTCGCTGATGGAGACGTTGACAGTCGAGCCGGTGCGGCTGTAACGGATGGCATTTTCGACCAGGTTAAACACTAGCCGATAGAGGAGCGTGTCGCTCCCGATTACTAAAGCGTCTCCAGCACAATTGAGGGCTATGCCCTTATTTTCGGCAAGTGGCGCAAGGTCGGTGAGGACCTCTTCGGACAAGGGACCAAGTTCCACATCGTCCTCGCAAGGAACGCTGCGGAGCCCACTCATCTCGAGCAATACCTTGGTCATTCGAGACATGCGCTCGGTTTGTTCTTGTAGCAGGCCGAGCAGCTCGGCTGTTTCGGGTTGCAAACAGGAGTGCTCGGAGATGAATAGTTCAATCTGTGCTTGCATAAGGGCGAGCGGGGTGCGCAGCTCGTGTGCGGCGTTGCCGGTAAACTGACGCTGTGCAGAGAACCCTTCGCCAAGACGGGCGATCATGTCGTTGAAAGAGGCGCTGCATCGCTGTAGCTCGGTGGGCACATCTTCACTGAGTCTGATTTCGCTTAGGTTGTCAGGCTGCACACGCTCAACCTGGGCGGCAAAAGCCCGTAGCGGTTTGAGCGCACGACCGCTCACAAAGTATGCCAGCACGCCGCCAAAGAGTGTGACTCCAGCCGTGATGCACCAGGTTGTCGTGCCAAAAGACTCTTGTGCGTCGTTTACGACGATCGTGACCTTGTCATCGGGGGTCGCTTTCGTTGGGTCGAACGCCTGGGGCGAATCTTCGCCGGTTGCGTTAAAGGCCGAGATGTTACTGCCGATGGCATCCATGTAGCGCATGCCCGTATAGCCGACCAGGCAGTTCGTCAGCACGCATGCTGCACACGTGAGCAGTGCTGTCATAATCGTTATGCGCCATTGCAGCGAAAGCCTTTTCATTCGCTATCCTCCATAACGTAGCCCTCTCCAATCCGATTGCGAATCGGGTCGTATCCCAATGCGCCACGCAGCTTTTTGCGGAGTGACGAGATATGAACGCGGGTTGCGTTGCTAAAGCTGTTCACGCTGCTATCCCAAACGTGCTCGATAAGCTCCTCTTGACTTATCGGACGCCCCTGATTAAGCATCAGGTATTCCAAGATTCCCGTTTCCTTGCGTGTAAGAGATAGAGCCTCGCTGTCCACGGAAGCGATGCGCGCCTTGGTGTCAAAGCGGAGCTTTCCGCAGGTTAAAACTATGTCGCTTTGTGTAAAGCGTCTGAGGGTAAGGCTGCGGATCCTTGCCGCAAGCTCGTCCAGATGAAACGGCTTGGTGAGGTAATCGTTGGCGCCGGCATCGAGTCCGGCGACTTTATCGGATACTTCGCC
>DBFZQW010000136.1:0-6201 GCA_048521445.1 Collinsella sp.
GGCGTGCACGCGGTAGTAGACGTCGTAGTCCTTGGCGAGGGAGCCCGTGAGCCTCAGGCGCACGGCCTCGACGGCGCGGCCCTGGCCGGTGGTGCCGCCCTCGGAGGCCGAGGGGGTGTCCCAGCCCTGCCAGCCGACGCCACTTACATTGGCGTTAATTTGCACAGAGCCATCTTCAACGGGATTCAAGATGCTGACCTTAAGATCCTCCACTGATTTAGACTGCCCCGTTGTGCCAGCCGTAGATCCGTCGCGCTTGCTGCTCATCCAGCCAATATTCGAGACATGCGCCTCATACTGAATATGCATCTTGCTGTCATCTACGTTGAGAAGAGAACCGTTGAAGCAGTAGTTCATGTCACAGCGTCCGTTGACGCCCGGGACATTGCCACTGCTTGAATACTGCCAGAAACTGTAGCTGCCAGCATAATCGCAACGCCAATTATATTGAGCGACCCAATGGTCATAACCGCTCAACGACGGAGAATTCAGGTAGTTGTTAAGCCAGTTAAGGTTCGCATAGATACCCGACTTAAAGCCAACGGCCTCCATACGGTTGCAAAAAGCCTGCGCAATCTGGGTAAGCTTATCCTTGCTGAAATCCGGATCTTGCAAGATATAGCTATCCTCAAGATCATAATAAACGGGAAGCGACGGATGATGGCCGCCGAGCCAAGCAAGTGTCCTGTCGGCCTCTTTATTGGCATCCTCTACAGAACGGGCGTAGGAGTAGTAATACACGCCATAAGGAATGCCGAGGCGTTCACATTCAGCAGCGTTCTTTTCAAAAGAATCGTCAGGTTTTCCGTAAACCGGACCGACCTTGAGAATGGCAAAATCAATCCCCGCGGCCTTAACCTTATTCCAATCAACAGTTCCTTGATGATTGCTGACATCGATGCCGCGCGCAACAGCGCCATTGGGCAAAGGATCGTCAGTTAAAGACTGCGCATCGATGTCGCCATTGTCAGAATCGATAAGCACGCCGTTTTCGAAACGCCAAGAGTTCGGTTCCAAAGAGTCGGCTTCGCAGGAATTCATTTCAGTGGAATCATCGGTTGGGGCTTCACCGTTTGACTCGTCAACACGAGACTCTTCGATGCCAATTCCAGGCTGTTCGCCTGAATCAGAGTCTACACCCCCATCAGGACGAGCAGCATTTGCATCGTCACCATACCATTCGGTTACACCCTGAGAACCCGAGGCATCGTCCTGCGCTCCCTGAGAGCTTGCACCTTGAGATTCGTACTCGTTCGATGTTTGCGAGACCGACTGCGAAGCAGCGGCGGCCTGGACCGACAGCGCATACGCGCTGTAAGGCTGAATGATTTGCGACCAGCCCATCAATAGCGTACAAACCAAAGCAGCAGACGATTTAAGACGTTTCATGCATATCCCCCGAGACAGTAACCACAGATAAAGAAACGAATACTAGCTATATTACCGCACTTCCATACAGGCATTTAAAGCTTAGGAAAGCACCAGTTAGCACACAGTCAAAAAGAGGCGCTCCTGCAACGGAGCGCCTCAACAGACTCTATGCGAAAGGCCTAGCGGCACCGATTACACGACCTGGAGCATTGACCGAGCGCTCGGTCACACCGATCCCAGGCCACGAATCAATGATTCGACCGTTTCCGATATAGATTCCAATATGGCCCTGGTAGTAGACCACATCTCCCCTCTGCATAGCAGAAGTGCTAACCGGAATAAACGTGTTGTTGCGATACCAATTCATGGAGTTGTAGGTTTGCTCGGGCAACCAACGATGGTTATACGGGTTATACCAACCCATATCCATGCCAGTCGCATACAGACATTGCAGCACTAAGCCCGAACAATCAACCGCATCCCCCGGCCAAGAAGACCAAGGCTCGATATAACGCGTCCCGATATATTCACGAGCACGCTGGACGAATGCGTTGATGCAATCCTGTCGCGAAGCGTTGTAAGGAATTCGAGAAGGCGTGACATACGTAAAGTAACCGGTGCAATACGAAGGAAGTTGCACGCTATTGCAACTAACCTTTGGATAAGATCCCGGGGTCTGATACCCCATATAACGATAGGTCTCAAAATACGAATCAGACGTAGAGCCTGGTGCGGAAGCGCCCTTGGGAACAATCTTTACCTGTAATGCCTGAACAGGAATGCCAAGCTTCGTGGTGCCCGCCGGTGATCCATTTTTGGTCCAGCCAAGCCATCCGTAATTTGACACGTGGACGCGATACCAGACATCAAAGTAATTCGAAACGTCACCAGTCAAATTAATCTTCACAGCTTGGATTTGTTGTCCCTGTCCAATGGTTCCCGCTGTGGCTCCATCTGAGACAGCAGATTGCCAGCCGATATTGGATACGTGGGCGGAATACGAAATGCCACCGTTCATGGAACTATCGGAAAGGGACAGTTGCATTGCCTCCATGGCACGGTTCTGCCCAACCGTTCCGGCAACACCGCCATTGCCAACAGACGCTTGCCAGCCAAGACCGGAGCAATTTGCCTTAGCGGATAGCCCAGGAAGCTGGATCAACGCAGCATGATCTTGAACGGGAGCGTCGGACGAACCCTTGGCAACCAACTTAATTTGAATTGCCTCGGCCTGCTTAGACAGCCCAACGGTGCCAGCTGCGGCGTCATTTTTAGCCCAACCAAGCCAACCATAATCCGCCGCATGAATACGGTAGTAAATATTGTATTTTGACGAGTCGTTGCCAGTGAGCCTTAATTTAACCGCCTGAATTGCGAGGCCCTTGCCAACAGTGCCAGCATAGGAAGCACCCGAAACGTATGGCTGCCAACCGATATTCGCAACGTGTGCTGACACTTCAACGGAGGCATCGATGCCCTGCGTCGAAATATACAACGCCTGCAGAGAACGAGACATGCCCGTCTGGCCGGCAGTTTCGCCATTGCCAACGGGAGCCAACCAGCCCGCAGAAGCAACGTGCGCCTGGGATACAAGACCGATTCCCGACGTTTCGGTAAATGCATTACCGGTAGAACCAGGGGCAGGTTGACCCTTACGAACAAGTGCAACATCTATGCCGCACAAACCAGAAGAACCACCAGAAACGCCACATGCCTGACCATTTGACGTCCAGCCCGTCCAGCCATTACCGGAATCGTATACTCGATACCAAATGTCATAATTGGCAGCAAACTGGCCGCTCAGCGACATTTTTATCGCTTTAATGGGTGCGCCGGATACCGCCTTGGCGGCGCCGCCATCCGATTCGGAAGCACCCCAGCCTGAATATGCATCCATAACGGCATAGGAAATTGACCCGTCATCAGTTTGGCCTGCAACGCTTAAGGCAATGGAGTTCAGCAGTTTGGCGCCCTTGCCTCCAATCGTAGCCTTTTGACCAGAAGATAAGCCAAGACTCTCCCCAGAAACGGCGGATCCGGAAACCGCAACAGCATCTAGATCGCCGATAAAGACCTTGCTCGAAGAGCCAGGCGCTGCTCCGCCTTTCTCCACAAGGATTACCTTTACCGCTTCGATAGCCTTGCCTTTACCGGCAGAACCAGCGGCAG
This sequence comes from Collinsella sp., assembly GCA_048521445.1. Classification (GTDB taxonomy): domain Bacteria; phylum Actinomycetota; class Coriobacteriia; order Coriobacteriales; family Coriobacteriaceae; genus Collinsella. The sequence goes on from DBFZQW010000136.1 coordinate 3,541, forward strand.
CTCCATTACAAGCCCAATCGAGCCAGCCTATACCCGAGACATGAGCACAGTACCAAATGTCATATTTTTCAGCTGCCTCACCGGTTAGACGAATCTGAACGGCTTCGAGACGCTGAGACTTACCAGTCGTTCCACAGTGCCCCTCAGACCACTGTTGCCAGCCGACATTAGAAACATGGCCACGAAGCTCAATGGAGCCCGAGTGACCATACCAGCCAAGCTGAGCCTCAAGCGCCTCCATGGGGAGGCCCCTACCAGTTGTCCCGGCAACAGATCCGCCGCCTACGGGCGACATCCAACCAATATTCGACGTATGTGAGCGAACAGTGATTGAGGCAGGTTCATCGCTACGGCTCTTAAAAGGACAGGCGGTGTCGCCCGGGGCGGGGTCGCCCTTGGGCAGGACCGCGACCTGGACGGCCTGGACGGCGCGGCCGTAGCCCGCCGAGCCGGCGTCGGCGCCGTCGCACGCCCAGCCCAGCCAGCCGAACTCGGCGGAGTGGACGCGGTACCAGACGGTGTAGCGGGCCGACAGCTCCCCGGACAGCCTGACCCTCAGGGCCTCGACGGCGCGGGACTGGCCGGTCGTGCCGGAGGTGCCGACGTTGCCGACGGCGGCCTGCCAGCCGACGTTGGAGACGTGGGCCTCGACGGATATGGCATTTGCAATCTGTTCTTGAGAGGTGGCTCCATCCACTTCAAGTGAGATTTTTAGTGCCTCAAGATTCAAGCCCTTACCCGTGGTTCCGGCAACCTTACCCGAACTAACCGGATCCATCCAGCCAATATTCTGCACATGGGCAGAAACACTAACGTTTTTGACGGTGAGCTGATCGTTGGAGGCAGAATCAGCGGCAGCGGCTTCGTTAGTCTCCCCCGATAAGACCTGCTGCGCGTCTTGAGGCTCGCTATCTACGGAGCCAGCATCCGATTCTTGCCCCCCAGAGATAGGCTCAGCTTGATTGGAAGTAGAGCCTTCAAGATGAAAGCTGTTTGAATCATCAGATCCGTCAATTGAATAATCGGCATATGCAGCAGTCACGGCCCATGATTGACTCATGAACAGCGCGATAACCACAAGTATAGAAACGGACACATCTAAGAGACGCTTCACGATTCCACCTTCCTTCGACTTCGACGGCGCCTATTTAATGACGACCGCCTGAGCTCCTCTTTGCGAGTATAGCGAGGCAATGCGCTGAGCTGAGTTAGAGACATAGCCAGCGAGTGAATCAGCAATGTAAACGGTACCTAGGGAGCGATTAAAGCCTCTTAAGACAACGGTGTGAGAGTTGGTATAGGTTCTATAAACCCTTCCGCCGTAAGCCTGAGTCGCATAGCAACTTCCCAGGTTTTGCATACCTATCGTTGACCAAATAATAACGGGATGTCCAGCTTCCAAGTACGAATAAAGGTCATAGAAACCAGTACCGGTCACATCGTAGGCTCGCAAACTACTACCACTGCTAATCAAGAAAGAATTCGCGGTGTTGGTCAGTCCGGGAGCAGATATGCAGTTTCCATTCGAAGCGCTATGAGGATTGCCCCAAAACGCCGTAACAAAATCCCAACTGCTCCTAGGCATATACGCGTCTGCAATGACGGTTTTACCCAAACCAAATCCGTAATAGTTAAGCGCATTGGTCAATGCAACGGACTCGCAGCCAGTCGGAAGCTCGGGGTTCTGCATTGTACAAGGGACGTTGAGAACAACCGAATTCGGATGCAATGGGCGGTCCCTGTACGCGCCGTCCGTCGGGCCCGGGGCCGCCGAGCCCTTCGCGAGGACGCGGACCTGGAGCGCCTCTACGCGGTAGCCGATGCCGGTCGTGCCGGCGCGGGCCCCGTCGCTGGCCCAGCCGAGCCAGCCGTAGTCCTGCACGTAGGCGCGGTACCACACGTCGTAGTACTCGGAGAGGTCGCCGGTCAGGCGCATCTTCACGCACTCGACCGCCCTGCCCTGGCCGGTGGTGCCCGCCACGGCGCCGCCCGAGACCTCGTCCTGCCAGCCGATGCCGGAGACGTGGGCGCGGTAGGACAGGCCGCCGGAGACCGGCGAGGAGACCTCGGCGGCGATCGCCTCGACGGCCCGGGCCTGGCCGGTGGTGCCGGCGGTGCCGCCGTTGCCGACGGCGGCCTGCCAGCCGACGCCCGAGACATGGGCCCTGAGGCTGAGCGAGGGGACGGAGAGCTCGGCGGGAGCGCCCGACGAGGGGGCGTCGCCGCCCTTCTCGACGAGGACGACCTGGAGCGCCTCGGCCTGGACGCCGAGGCCCTCGGTGCCCGCGGCCTCGCCGTCCTTGGCCCAGCCGAGCCAGCCGTAGCCCGCCGCGTGTACGCGGTACCAGACGTCGTAGGAATCGGAGACGGGGCCGGAGAGGGACACCCTCACGGCCTGGACGGCGCGGCCCTGCCCCACCGTGCCGGCGTAGGAGGGGGCGGAGGCGGCGTCCTGCCAGCCGACGCCGGCCACGTGGGCCGCGACAGAGACGGAGCTCCCCTCGCCCGCCCCCTCGAGGTAGGCGCGCACCGCCTGGAGCGCGAGGCCCCTGCCGGTCGTGCCGACGTCCTCGCCGCCGCCCACCGCCTGCAGCCAGCCGCGCTCCGCGACATGGCCCTGCAGGACGAGCGCCGGGCCGGAGGCGGCGCCGGAGACGAAGG
>DBFZQW010000137.1:0-6565 GCA_048521445.1 Collinsella sp.
AAAACAAAAACTCAAAGCCCTGAGTTTGAAAAAAGTTTTTGAGGTTGTCCCAGCTTTTGTCCCCGAAGCCGACGAAACGCGACATCGCGTCATTCGGCGGCACGCGTTCCGTGTCGATGCCGAAAACTGGGTGTAACTGGAGTGACGGGACGGCAGAACCGACGCCATCGAGTGGGAATAGAAAATTCCTTAGTTATGGGGCTATAAATTTGATTTCCTTCAGGATAAACCCCATGACTATATGAATTGACCTGCTGACTCCAATGAAGATTGGAGGGTAACGGCCAGGGGCGACGGCCCGGCGAGTGTTATTTTGCGAGCTATGCGCATTGAAAGCGACCTTTCGTGGTATAAACTACTTGCCGGAAGCCGCGGCTTTCAGAGTACGGCTTACGTGTACGTTTAACCTCCGTGGGCGACGGGGTGCCACAAGGCGTAGAATATCGCCCACCTGTAGGGGCCTGCAGCGATGCGGGCCCCGCTTCGTATGAAGGGGCGTAACCGATGAAGATCGTATCCATCCCCCAGGATTTCTTCGACCTCGTCGAGGGCGACCTCCCGAGCCATGCGGAACCGCTTCACATTTTTGAACGCCGCGCGCCCCAAATACCCGAGAAGCAGGCCATGAGGTGCGGCGGCGCGCTCGTGCCCGCGCGCAGCCATCTCCATCAGCGTCTACGGTGCGCTACGACATCACGGGCAAACCGCCTAACAAGCCGAGCATCCTGATCGTTCCGTCTATGAGCTACGTTGCCGTACGGGGCAAGGGCGATTCCAATGCCGAAGGCGGCGCGTAGCAGAACGCATTGCCGCTGCTCTACGACGTCGCATATACCATCAAGATGTCGAAGAGGGGCCCGCCGCGGGAAATCGAGGGCTATTTCGACTTCGTTGTGCCGCCGCTCGATGGCTTCTGGTGGCAAGACCGCGCCGATGGCGAGATTGATTATGCGCGGAAGAGCGACTTCAACTTCATCTCGTGCATCCGTCTGCCCGATTTCGTCACTCGCGATCTTGAGTAGCCTGGCCGAGTTAATGAGATTAGCTCTTGGGTCCCCGCGGCGTGGAGTTTTGATACCCCCAAAAGTGTAACTAGATTCGGGCTTTAGGAGTATTTCTTGAAAGGCGATAGCTTGAAGTGTCGCAATAGATATCTCGAGGAGGCGGTGCTCTTTCGTAACGCTGACTTCTCCAATGTGATTGCGGGCGCGCGAGGATCAAAGCGCAGTGGCCTACCTCTCTCTGGGCCACGCTTTACAACTTGCACGGTAAGGCGCTTCTCAAAACCCAAGTTCTTTCAAGTCTTTTTCGTTTTGGATATCTTCAGCGGTATGCTTGCCAGTGATAGCACCGTAGGCTTCTTTTATGCCATTTTTCACCGCCCATTTGATAACGAAATACATTGCAATCAAAATAATGATTGCCGTTCCTGCACTTATGCCTAATTCATTCCACATGATTCAGTCCTCATAATTCCGATTTTTTGCTCATTTTTAGTCTACGAATTATGACTTGCTCCTGTGGCGTTGTCTAGGACAATCGCAACCATCATCCCTGAGAAAACCAGCATTCGCCGTTATGATCTAGCGGCCTCGTATTCAAGATGCATATATCGAATACGAGTGAGATGGGGATCGACTGTTGACGAGCGGTGCAATAGATAGCGGTGTCGGTTTCAAGCGGAACTGACACCGCTTCTGTGTAAGGTTTGCCGTAATGGCGATCAATGCCCGCGATGCTTCTGTTTGCGCTTCAGTTTTCTCCGCTCGTAGCGCGCATCAGCCTCATCCGCGCGACGCTGGCTTCTCGCGTGAGCTGACTCCTGCTTCATCGCTTCTCTCTGTGCCGCGAGCGCCTGCTGCGCCTTGGTGCTCGTCGCCGGCTGCTTGAGGGTTTTCGCCGCCTCGCGAGCGCGTCGCTTAGGGTTCTTCGCAGGCTTGCTTGCCTCAGCCGGTTTGCTACCGAAGAACGAGAGCTTCTCCCATTTGCCGACAACGAATTGCAGAATCTCCTCATCGGACGGCTCTGCGCCGAAGATGATGCGGGCGACGCCGTACCTTCCGTCCTCGACATGCTCCGCCAGCCCGACCCAGAATTGGCCGTCGTGATATACGGTCAGGGTGGACGACACACTGATCTGCATGGTTGATTCCTCCTTTATGTAGATGACCATGCAGAGAAGGGACAACCAAGGAGGCAGGTTACTGATGCGGACCCCCGCACGCCCACGACTACCCGACGGGGACTGTGTTTTCATCTCTGATGTCCGCATTGTAGCACGCGTGAATGCGCCCGGCATCGCTGCCGACATGACGTGACTGGGGCTTACCCCCCCGACGCGCCCTTGCGCATATTGCCTTCTCAGTTTCGAAACTTTAAAAGATCTTGAGTTTCGAAACCGAGAAGGAGTGTTTAAGCGAGAGACGACATCAGCTTCGAATCGATGCTCGAGAGGGAGCTCGCGCCGCCGCTGTCCTTCAGGGACGCGTTCCCGAAGGTTCTCATCGCCCGCACGAGGCATGAACCCTATACCCGGGAGGGCGTTCTCGTGCTGGACCTCGCGAGGTGGCTGCTCGGCGAGCATGAGTTCTGAGCGCCGCGTAGGGCTATCGCGGAGTTCTCTCGGATAAGAAACCAGCCAAGGGAAACGTCCCGGCACTTGGTTGCCCTCCTGGCGGAAAATCATCTACTTCATATCATCGCCCGCACAGGAGCATCCGCCCCTCGGTATGACTGCGGTGAAGGAAGTTCCGCCATCGTCTATGCTGAACACGAGGTCGTCTCCCTCCAATCAGATCAGGCTATGCACGATCGAGCTGGCGGCCATCAAATACGCCGCGAAGAAAGACGGAGAAACCTACAACAAGTTCTTCGGCGGAATCGGCCCCTTGTGCAACTCACAAATCTGATTATTGAGAGCTTGCAAAGCCCAGTCATTGTCGATCTGGGGAATGCCGGAATATGCATATGGTGAAAAGCACGCCATCGGCAGGGAGAAGCACGGCTCATGTACTAGAGTGCTAAATAGTTTAAGATGGCTAACTATTTGAGGCATATCATGCGTTTTTCGACTCTCGGAGATCCGGCAAACCCCACAATCCTGTTTTTCCATGCCATGGGTGTTGTGGGAGAAAGCAGCGAACGCGTGTCGAAGCACTTGGCGGATCGGTACTATTGCGTCATGCCGACGTCGACAGTCTATTGCGAGAACCAGCGCTATGCGGGTCGAGCAGACGAGGCGCGCCAGGTCGAGGAATTCCTTCGCGGGCATGGGGTTGACCGTCTGGCGCTCGTAGTCGCCTCTTCCATCGGCGCTGATCTGGGGATGGCGTTTCTCGCCCGCGGTGCGGTGCCGGTGGATCATGTCTTTTTCGACGGAGGCCAGTTTGCACAGATAGGTGCCGGGACGCGAGCTGCCATGGCGCCGTTGCTGTATCTAGCCATAAAGAGCCTGTATTGGACCCGCGGCGCCACGCTCGGGCATATCATGTGGTGCGACGATGAGGCCATCCGTCCGTACTTCATCGAGGCGGGCCGCAGGCTCACATTGGCAAATATGCGGCGCCAGATGGCTGATAGCCTCGTGGACACGCCGTTTCCCATGCTGCCGGCAAGCCTTCAGAGTCGCACGTTTTGGGAATTCGGATCGGCGGAGGACCATTTCAAATATCGAGATGCCGTTATGGAGGCTTGGCCCAGGGGTAACTTCCCGGTCTTCGAGGGCCACAATCACATGCAGTTCCAAATCGACGACCCGCAGGGCTTTGCCGTCATGCTTGCGCACATAATTGAGACGGATGAGCTTCCGGAGCTGCCGTTCTGCCGCTAGACAACGCGAGTGGGGGCGTTTTGTATGTGAGAAAGGGCGCGGAAAGCTTCTTTAACGTCAAAGTGGATGCGCTTCATTTTTTGCCTCTCAAAATCTTATTTTCACGATTTGCATTTTCATCCCGTTGTCACCGACCCTTGCGAGAAACCGGAAAAAGCCGCTGACAGAAGGGTCCCTCAAATCGTTGTAGCCCAGCATATAGCCGCGACTTGTGACCTGCAGACGGCTGTCCCACGTGCCGATTTCCTTGGCGGCATCCGAAACCGCAAAATATGCCCCCACATCCTTGATTTTTGCAGTCTTAAGCCATGTTTTTGCGATCATCTTTACCGCCGTCCGATTGGCAGCATCAAAGACCAGCACACTGCCGGGGAAAGCGTCCGCCATCCTCCGCACCAGTTCCCGGACCTGCTGGGTCAGAAAGTAATAGAACACCCCGGAGGCAAAGAACACCGCCCCGCCGGAGGCATCGATTTTGCTAAACCATGCGGTGTCTTTCAGGTCGCAGGGGGATATTTTGTTCTCGATCCCCGGCGAGCAGTAGCTGCTGCCGCAAGGCAATCACATCCGGGAAGTCCAGATTGTAGATCTTGCATCTACCGTTGTCGCAGGTTCTGCCGGTGTTGTCCAGCCCGCAGCCCAGATTGACCACTGCCGCATTGGGGTGGCCTTTCAGGTAATCCCGCACCTCGAAAGCAAGATCACCCTGCCGCATGGCCACCTCCAGCGCGCCAAAACGCTGCATCAGGCTGCGGGAGCTTTTCTCTGCCTTCGAAAAGTCGTAGTCGATCTGGTCGAGCAGACGAACCGCTGTTTCATCCCTGTAAAGGTTCGGGTACAGCTCCGTACACAGCTTCCGGGAATACAGCGGGAGGATCAGCGTCTCCTGCACGGTGTTTTTCTCAATTTTACATTTCATAGGTTTCTTCCTCAGTGAATAAAAACTGTCATAATTGCCGCCAGCGCAGCCGCTATGACCGTCATGCCTATCGCCATGTGCAGGATGGATGCAAAAATGTTCGCCCCGCCGCCGCAGCCGCAATCCAGCACCTTGGCGTTTGGCGCAAGTCGTAGAAATCGAAGTCCCCATCGCGTCACAGGGCTGTGGCCCAGGTTCATCATGGCAACCATAAGTTTTCCGCCGAGGCCCACGGGCTTGCGGGTGTTTTCAAAGAACGACATCTGGTCCCTCCGATTTCGTGCATTCCGCATAGGTCAACGGGAACGAAGCCTTCAGCACCGCGCTTTTCTGCACCGCCCAGCCGTTTTGACGCAGGAAACACAGGTATTCCTCGCTTGTCCACCTGCTGTGGAGGGGGAATCCTGCCATACTCATGAAAAAGGCTTTTACCTTGCCGGAAACCGAGTTGCCCGCGTGGGTGAAGGTTGGCGCGATGAGCACGCCGTCGTCCTTCAGCACCCGCCTGATTTCTTGCAGGGCCTTTTCTGGATGCGGCACTATGTGAAGCGCGTTGGACGCGATCACCACTTCGAAGGACTTCTGTGCATAGGGCAGGCGGAACATATCTTGTACGGAAAAGTGCAGCTTAGCGGATTGATTGCCCCGTTTCGCTTCAAGGATCATCTTTGCAGAAGCGTCCGTAGCCTCGATGTGCGCCGCTGCATTCACGATGCTCTTTGCGATAAGCCCCGTGCCGGTGGCAACCTCCAGCACGGTTTTTGCTTTCACCACCGGCCTGATCAGCTCATACATCTTCTCATACGCCGCCCGGTCCTTTCGCATGAAACGGTCGTACCGACCGGCATTCTTGTCCCAGAAGCCCTTGCGTTCGTGCATGGCTATCGCCCCCAAACAGTTAGAGCCATCTAACTATAACACACGAACCATGAAGTAAGATAAGGCTAACCTTATTTCTTGGCCAAGACGCATCCCTCCGACCCTTTGAATCGCCCCTTTTCACGCCACCCGCTACGAACTCCGGCGGAAACCAGGGAGTGATTAAAGGAGCGACCTGCGGTTTCGCGAATCAATTTAGTCATTCCCGAAATCGCGAATCAGAGGACTGATTCGCCCAAATTGCGCACGAATCAGTCCTCGGGCGGTACGACGCGACACGCATCGACAACACTCGGACTGGATTAGTCATCGAGCGGGAGTAGTAATAGAACAATTGCTCTTGTTTTTCATACGGTTTCATACGGTTTCGTACGGTTCCGATGGCGACCGATGGGGACGTTTCGGAACCGCTGCACCTGCAAACCACATGGTTTCACAATCGGCAAAAACTCAGAAGGCTCCTCGTGAAAAACGAGGAGCCTTCCTGTTTCCTTCGGCGCGGGCGGATTGGGACCCGCTGCCGATCTAGAGGCACTCGGTCAGAATCTGGAACACCTCGCTGCGCTCCAGTTTCTTGGCGCAGCCGCCGGTGAGCACGCAGGTGTCCGCAACCTTGTGCAGCGTCTCGTCGTACGCGTCGGAGCCCATCTCGGCGAAGCTCGTGGGAAGCCCCATCTCGCCGATGAACGTCTGTAGGCGGTCGATGCCTTCGAGCGCCACCGTAAGGTCGTCTTTGCCCTTGGCGTCGACGCCCCACACCTCGCTCGCCCAGCGGGCGAACTGCGCGGGCGCCTCGGGGGCCAGGTGGCGGTAGAGCGCAGGGTGGATGACCGCGAGGCCCATTCCGTGGTTGGTGTGGGTGTACGCGCCGTACTGGTGCTGGATCATGTGCGCCTGGAAGTCCGTTGACTTGCCGATCTTGAGCACGCCGTTCTCGG
>DBFZQW010000138.1:0-2536 GCA_048521445.1 Collinsella sp.
TCGAACTCGCACGTTGTTGCCAACGGTGGATTTTGAGTCCACTGCGTCTGCCAATTCCGCCACTCGGGCACGTAATGCGTGAGTTAGTTTATCACAGCTTTCTACCGATTAGTCCGAAAATGGAACTTCGAGCATTTCGATAAGCTCAACCTTGCGCAACATCTCCCGCTTACGACATCCACGCCCATCAACCGAGGCCTCGCCCATCTGGTTGTCATAGGGATCCTCGCGCATGCCATCGAAAGCAGGCACAAATTCAGCCTGGAATCGATTGTTGGCCACCATACGCCACGGGTCGAGATTGCCAAAGTAGTGACGACGGCGCCACTCCTCCCCCATCCTGCGTGCCGAGGAACCAAACGATACGTCGGCGTTAAGCCAACCGGTCTGTGGCGTATAGAACTCAGCCCAATCGTGCGGCCCCACCGAATCGGGAGCAACATACAGGCCGCTCTGCCAACGGGCAGGCACGCCCGCGATGCGGCACATGGTGATAAACGTGAGCGCCATAACGCCGCAATCGCCGCGTAAAGAATGCGCACAGTCGTCGGCAATAGATCCCAAAAGCAGGTACGGTGGCTGATAGCGATAGTCGATATGCTGTGTCAGGTAATCATAGATAGCACGAGCGCGATCGAGCGGATCCTCGAGCCCGTCAACAACACGCTCCGTCAACTGTCGCAGGTACGGCGTAAACGCAATGTGCGGACGGTCCTCGGAAGTGTCCTCGGGCAGCGGCGTGTCCATGCACGTATGCGATGGGAGCGCGCCACCATAGATATCGCAATAGGCGGCATCGATGTGATAGCGATAGGTCACCGAGAATGAATGTTCGGTCGAAGATGTCCAAGAGGCAGTACGAGCCGAAACGTTTTCAGAGGCAACGGTACCCCCCGACGTCATATCGAGAACCTCGATTTGAGACTGTTGACGACAGGCGGCAGCAACGGGTAGCCACGCGCGAACAGCTTCTCCCTTCAGAGCCCCGGGGACAGACACGGATGCCTTAAGCGTGATGGCACGAGTCAACCCGTTTTGCGACTCCATCTCCCTGAGCATCTGGTTACGCAGCGCGATGCCGTCCGCAGAATCGGGACACAGGCCCGGAACCTCCTTGGGGTACACGCGAAGCGAATCGAGGAAGTTATCGAGAACGAACAGCTCGCCATCGATAAAGCGCCAGTCAATACGCTTACGATTAATCAGGTCATCAAACTGCTCTTCGGTAAACTCTGGGCACTCCTCGCGAATCATCGCAATAGCCTGATCACGCGACACCGAAAAATGAAGCGGCGTCTCGAGCATGCGATACCGCTCGGCACGAACACAAGCAGCCAGCGAAGGCTCAGGACTCTGCTCCAGAAGGCGATCGCAGGCAGCAACAGCCTGCGTCAAATACCCGGCATCCTTAAGACGAAGAATCTCGGACGGCAGTCCAATATCGAGATGACGAAAGTCATCACAGCAAACATCAACAGAGCAACCAACAGGACCCTCGTCAATAACCTTCCCATCCGAAGGCAGCACATCAATAACAGCCATACCAAAACTCCAAGTCACTAGAACGCTTGAAGCCCATTGTAGCGAGATAAAAAGAAAGCCCCAATAAAGGAACCCTCAACACCGATAAACGGTACCTCTAAAAATGAATTCAGCCCAGTAACCCTGTAGCGAGTTAACAAAGGAGGCCCCGTTTCCCCGGAGCTGATTCCGTCGCGCGACTTCTGGCGAAGCCAGTAGCCACCTTAATTCAGACTCGTAACCCTGCGGCGTTAAACGAAGGAAGCCCCGTCTCCCGGAACTGTTTCCTTGGCGCGACTTCTGGCGAAGCCAGGTGAGCGCAAAGGAAACAGTGTAGGGAGACGGGGCTTCCGGTGGGAAGTTTAGCGACGCTTACGCCTTGTTGACGGAGCCAAACTCCTCCATGAGCTCCTTGGTGCGAGCAACGATGTTGTCGCGACCAGGCTTGAGGAGCTTGCGGGGGTCAAAGCCCTTGCCCTGCTGATCCTTGCCAGCCTCGATGTACTCGCGAACGCCCTTGGCGAAGACGAGCTGCAGATCGGTGTTGACGTTGATCTTGGAGATACCCAGGGAGATGGCCTTCTTGATCTGATCCTCGGGGATGCCGGTGCCACCGTGCAGGACGAGGGGCAGGTCGCCGGTCTGAGCCTTGATCTCGCCCAGGCGCTCGAAGGAAAGGCCAGCCCAGTCGGCAGGGTACACGCCGTGGATGTTGCCGATACCGCAGGCGAGGAAGTCGACGCCCAGGTCAGCAATCTGCTTGCACTCAGCAGGATCAGCGAGCTCGCCGCTGGAGGTCACGCCGTCCTCGGTGCCGCCGATGCCGCCGACCTCGGCCTCGATGGACATGCCCTTGGAGTGGGCAAGCTCAACAAGCTCCTTGGTGCGGTCGAGGTTAAGCTGGAAGGTCTCCTCGTGAGAGCCGTCATACATGATGGACGTGAAGCCGGCCTCGATGCACTTGAAGCAGTCCTCGTAAGAACCGTGATCGAGGTGAAGGGCGACGGGAACGGTA
>DBFZQW010000139.1:0-3877 GCA_048521445.1 Collinsella sp.
CGAAACATCTGCTCCAGTGGCTTATCCGCTTGCGTCAAACCCTCAACCAGCGAAAAATACACGCCCGGCAGCGCCATCAAAAAGACCGCCGCAATGCTCACGCGCGCCGACCCCAACCAAATGAGCAGCAGGACCACCACGCAGGCAACCGGTGTCGCCTTAACAAACGAAAGCGCCGGCGCCACCAGGCGGGCAAACGTTCGCAACCGCACCGAGGCCCCCGCCAGCACACCGCCGCACACCGCGGCAAGCGCCAAACCGCCTAGAATCCGCGCACCCGAGCCCGCCAGAATCGCCCACGTGGCGGCATCGCACACCAGCCGTAGCAACGCCACCACAACAGCGCCCGGCCCCGGCAAAATCAACGGCTGCGCCACCAGCGCCGCCGCGAAGACCCACACGGCAAGCCAAAAGGCGGCAACGGCACCTGCTGCCGCCACCGCCTTCATACGCTCTGCCATTTGTCGAGCAAACGCACGCACGGGCTACTCCATGTAGTAGAAATCGTCAGCCGGGAGCTTTCCGCCCACGGCGCTCGCGTCCGCATCGGCCAGCACCTGCAGGTACCCACCGAGCGCCGCCTTCATATCCTTCTCCGTCTGGCACACGAGCATGCACCCGGGAATCGCCTTTTCGGCAATCGCGGCGTTATCGACGATACCCGCATCGACCACGGCCTGAGCCCAGTCCGCCGGCGCCGCGTTCACGGCCTCAACGCTCGCAACATGGCAGCTCAGGAATTCCGCCACGACCTCGGGATGCTCCTCGGCAAAGGCACGGCGCACCACGGTCACGCCCGTCAGCAGGCGCGAACCCGTGTCACCTGCCAGCTCATCCCACACATCGGTCAGACTTACCGGAGCCGACAGCCTGCCTTCGCTCTTTGCGATGGCAGCGGTCTTGAACGGCTCGGGCAGCACGCCCACGGCAGAAGGATCGGCAAGCAGGGCCGACAGCACCTCGGTGGGCTCGCTCTTAAACTCAAGCGCCACCTGGCCGGCCAGGCCCGCGCGCCCCAGCAGGTAGTTCATGACGTACTCCGGCGTGGTGCCCTTGCCCGTCATATAGACGGTATGGCCCGCCAAATCGCCAAACGAGGTCACACTCGCGTCGCCCGTCACAACGTTCAGCACGCCCAGCGTGTTGATGTCGATGACCTGCACCGCGCCCTCAGTCTTGTTATAGAGCACGCTCGCCACGTTGGCGGGCACCAGGGCAATGTCGATATCGCCCTGAATGACCTTGGGCACAATCTCATCGGCGGCAGTATTGATCGCAAAGTCGAACTCATTGTCCGTCTCGCCATCGACTGCCCGGTCCATAAACTGCACCAGACCAATCGAGGTCGGCCCCTTGAGCGAGGCGACGCGCACCTCGACCGGCTCTGCAGCAGCACCGGCGCCGTCCGTGGCAGCCGAGCCCGCGGCGGACCCGGCACCGGCAGCCCCGCCGCCACAGCCCGCGAGTGCGAGCGACAGCGCACCCGCGGCAAGCGCCGAGGCAAACCCCCGGCGCGACATCTCAAAATCAAACGCGCGCATCGCTAGCACGTCCCCTCGTTAGGCATCGTCCATGCGTGATGGTCGGTATGCAGCAGCTCCTCAGCCAGCGGCGAGAGCGGCTCGCCCAAGAACTCGCGGTAGCACGCCTGGACATCGGGATTCTCGTGCGAGAAACGAATGTCCGCAGCGGCATCCAGGCCCCAGAGCACCTGGCCACGCTCGGCTGCCAGCTCGCAGCCGTCGTGGATGGGCTGACCGCCGCCACCGACGCAGCCGCCCGGGCACGCCATAACCTCAACGAAGTCATAGCTCACGCGGCCGTCGCGAATCGCGTCGAGCAGACGGGCAGCGTTGCCCAGCCCGTGTGCCACGGCGACGCGCACCTTAGTGCCATCGATATCGGCGACGGCCTCCTTCCAGCCGTCCAGGCCGCGCACATCGGTAAAGAAGTCGGCGTCGGGGTTCTTGCCCGTCACCAGGTAATAGGCCGAGCGCACGGCGGCCTCCATCACGCCGCCCGTGGCGCCAAAGATCACACCCGCACCCGTGCCAAAGCCCAGCGGCGTATCGAGCGGCTCCTCAACTAGCGTATCCACGCTCACGTGGCTCGCGCGGACCATGCGCACCATCTCGCGCACCGTCAGCGCAACGTCCACATCGGGCGTGCCGCCCTCGCCCACCATGCTCGGCAGCGCGCACTCGGCCTTCTTGGCCGTGCACGGCATCACGGACACCACAAACAGGCGCTCGGGCTCCACGCCCAGCACCTTGGCGTAGTAGGTCTTGGCGATGGCGCCGAACATCTGCTGCGGCGACTTGGACGTGGACAGGCTGTCGACAAACTCGGGGTAACGCGCCTTCACAAAGCGTACCCAGCCCGGGCAGCAGCTCGTGAACATGGGCCAGCTGCGGCTGTCGCCCTCGCCCTTGGCGGCCTTACCCAGGCGCTCGAGCAGCTCGGAGCCCTCCTCCATAATGGTGAGATCGGCCGAGAAATCGGTGTCGTACACGTACTCAAAGCCCACGCGGCGCAGCGCACAGGCCAGGCGCTCGACGGTGGCCTCATCGCGCGGAATGCCGAGCTCCTCGCCCCAGGCGCTACGCACGGCCGGCGCAATCTGCACCAGCACGATCTTGTCGGGATCGGCGATGGCGTCAAACACGGTCTCGGTGTCGTCGCGCTCGCGCAGCGCGCCCGTCGGGCAATGCGTGATGCACTGGCCGCACGCGACGCAATCGGTCTTGCCGATCGGCACGCGCCCGCGGGTGCCCACGGCGGTATGCGTGGCGCGGTTGGTCAGGTCCCAAATCCCTAGGCCCTGTACGCTCTCGCACACCTTGATGCAGCGCATGCATTTAATGCACTTGTCGTTTTCGCGGATGATGGGGAAATCGAAATCCCAGCCCTCGCCCGCCAAATGCCTTTGATACGGCAGATAGAAAATGCCCAGGTCGTTGGCAATGGTCTGCAGGTTGCAGTTACCGCTGCGCACACAGCTCGTGCAGCGTGAATCGTGCTGCGAAAGCAGCAGCTGCACGTTGGTGCGGCGCGCCTCGCGGGCCTTGGGGCTGTTGGTGTGGACCACCATGCCATCGAGCACGTAGTTGTTGCAGGCGGCAACCAGCTGGTCGCAGCCCTCAACCTCGACCACGCACACGCGGCAGCCGCCGATCTCGTTCAGATCGCGCAGGTAGCACAGGGTGGGAATCTGGATGCCGACGGACTTGGCCGCGTCCAGGATCGTGGTGTGCTCGGGCACCACGACCTCGCAATTATCGATAGTGAGCTTGACCATATTGAGTGCTCCGCTTTCGGTGTTATCGCTGACAGTGGGGTTGTTGAGCTCTACCATTCCAGGTTCCTCCCTCCGCGGAACGCGCCAAAACCAAAGTGGTCGCAACGCAGGCAGCGGCTTGCCTCCTGGCGCGCCTCCTCCTCGGTAAGGCCCTGCTCGACCAGATTCCAATCGTGAATACGCTCGCCGGCCTCGCGCTCACCCAGCTCGCAGCGGCCGCACTCGTGCTTGCCCTTAAACTGAACGGTCGGCAGCTCCACGTCGAGCTTGATCTTGTGGTCGAAGCCCAGATAGCGGTCGATGTTTGCCGAAGCCACGCGGCCGGCGTTGATGGCACGGATGACGGTGGCGGGGCCGGTCTGGCAGTCGCCGCCGCTAAAGAGGCCATCGAAGTTGGGCACGGCACCGTCCGAGTCGGTGACCACGCAACCCCACTTGCAGGCGATGCCCATGTCCTCAAACGGCTTGGAATCGATGTCCTGGCCAATGGCGACAAACACGCGCTCGCAGGGGATGACGCGCTCGGGCGTAGCGGCGGCACGCGGAGCCGGACGACCGCGGCGGGGCTCGCCGATAATC
>DBFZQW010000140.1:0-3308 GCA_048521445.1 Collinsella sp.
CAGACGCTCCTCGTCTACAAGGGTGAGGCCCGTGGTCGGACACGCCTCGGCACACGCCGGACCGCCGGGACGGTCCACGCACAGGTCGCACTTGAGCACGAAGCTCTTGGTCTGCGAACCCACGCGAACGTCGCCCATCAAGACCGGAACCTGCGTGGTCGCCACGCTCACGGCGCCAAAGGGGCATGCCATGACGCAGCTCTTGCAGCCGATGCAGTTGTCCTCGTTGACGCCGATGCGATGGTTCTTTGGATCAAAGAACAAGGCGCCCGTAGGACAGGCCTTCGCGCACGGAGCGTCCTCGCAGTGGTGACATGCCACCGGCGCGGAGATCTCGTAGGTGCGCGTTACGCGCAAGCGAGGTGCGGCGATGTTGCCGGGAATATCGTGTGCCTCGATGCACGCCGCCATACAGGTTTGGCACCCAATGCAGCGTGAAGAATCAGCCACGACTCGTTTATTGCCCATGTTGTTCACTCCCTCCTGAATCCCATGCCGGAGAGACCCTGTCGACGTTGTCCCAAGCCGCCCGTGGCCTGGCATCGACGTATCGAGCGCATGCGGCGAAACAGGCACTTCGATAGAATTCCTCCAACGATATACAGGTTAAATATACGCAGTTGCAGGGGGCAAACTTGAGCATAGGTCCTGCAATACGAGTGTATTGCAGGGGTTTTGGCAGGTTGGAATTATTCTCTAAAAGTTATAAAGGTGAGTGTATTACATGCGTACACCTCAGAGATTTTTACGCACTCTCATTTTGGATGTACTACGCTTGTATTCAAGTTTATGGTTATTTACTTGAGCGAAATAAAGTAATCGTTATAAGATGCTCAGGTATCGGCATATGCCGCATTTGACCGACTCTATTGCACGCTCATTAAGGGGGCCAGTGATGTCATCGACTCAAAAACGAGCCATCCTGCAGGTGCGCATTCGCGAGGAAGACAAGCAGCATGCCGAGCATCTCTACGACGCCATGGGCACATCGCTCGCCGAGGCCGTCCGTCTTTTTGTCGCGCAGAGCATTTTGATGCGCAAGCTTCCCTTTCAGCCGGTCGCCGTGCGCTCAAAGGACGGCACCGCCGCCTATGGATCGCTCAAAGCATATGGAGATCCCAATCGCCGCTCCGAGGAGCGCAATGCCTGGATTGAATACCTTGCCACAGAAAGTGACGATTCGATTTTGGGTCCCGAGGAAGTAGATATCCATGAGTAGCACCATCATCGACGAGACCGTCATCCTACGCTACCTGCTTGACGACGACGAGGTCCTGTCACCGCGCGCCGCCAAGGTCATCGCCACGCGCACCGCTCGCGTCTACCCCGAAATCATCACCCGCGTCGTGGTTACGCTGCGCTACGTCTATAAGGTTCCCCGCGTTGAAATTGCCGCGGCCTTGAAAAGGCTGCTCGATGACGTCATGGTCGACGAGCCCACCGTTGTCGCCCTTGCCGTCAAACTCTTTGGCAAGACCCATATGGACTTTACCGACTGCCTCCTCGCAGCCCGAACCGCCATCTACAACGATGATGTCGTGAGCTTTGGCAAGCCCATCATCCAAGGCATGATCGATTACCGCCGCAAGCGCCAAACCGCCGCCGATGCTCGCGACCGCGCCGCCGAAGCCCGCAGCCGAAGCACCGACTCCACCATCGACAAGCTCCGCCACCAATCCCGCCACTAACCGACAGGCAACGGCATCGCCCGCCACTCAGCCCCATCCCCTCCTAAGTTGCGGTGAAATAGTTCCTGGATTTAGGCTTATTCAAGCTTTTCAGGAACTATTTCACCGCAACTTTCTGTAAGGGTGGTTTTTAGTGCCGCCGAGGGGCACTAATCAACCGTTTGCCGATATGTTTGGCTCTGACTCATGGCTCTGACCTGCCCCGTCAAGCTTTTGGTCAGTTCATGGCAAGGACTGGCGGACCAAATATGGGATAGCGTAGTGTCATTCACTCCCCCTCGAGACCATGGGGTCGAAAATGAGCCATGATAAACGCTGTTCCAAACCGCAAGTAGAGCTGTTCTTCCGGTTATTCGAGGCCCATCATGGCGGGCACCTGTTTGTAGCTACCAAAAAATGGGATGAACGCTGTGCTTACGCGCTCATGCAAAAAGAGATGATTATTCGACTCTACAACCATGTCTACGCTGATCCCGCGTATTGGAATGACCTCGGCGTCGAAGATCGCATCTTTCAATTGGCATCCGCTATTGCGGTCGTTGAACCGGATGCCGTGTTTTGCGGAGCAACGGCGGCACTGCTCTATGGCATCGGTTCTGCATATTCGCTTCTCGACAAGGTGCAGGTGCTGCTGCCGCGTTCCACCAGACGCGATACGTATGAATTCGTTGAATACCGACGCTGGCGGCCGGGCGACGTATGGCAGCTCGGCCCGTTTACGTTAACGGATCCATATCGCACGGTGGTCGACATCGCTCGAACGAGCGCTTTTCGATATGCACTAGGCTATGTCGACGGATTGGCTCGTGAGTACGGTGTCGAGCGTGAAGAATTGCGTGCATATGCACAAGCGAACTGCCGCGGACTGCACGGCATCGCGCGCGCATTTGACGTTTTTGAACACATGGATGGCAGATCGGATAACGGTGGAGAATCCGAAGCACGAGCGGCAATGATTCTGGCGGGAGTTGCCGCTCCTGAACTTCAGGTTGAAATCACTCGACCGGGAAACGCCGGCTATTATTTGGCAGACTACGGCTGGCAGATGCCAAACGGCTCTTGGATGCTGGCTGAGCTGCATGGACTAGGCAAGTTTGAGGACGATGCCCAAAATGAACCGGAACATACTGCGGCAAAAACCTATCGAGCTGCCCTCATGCGCGACGCGAACCTGCGTGCCATGGGCCACAACGTCATTCATTTCAAGCTCGCAGACACCTACGATGTCAAAGCGTTCGGCTCCATGATGCGCGGCTACGGTATACCAACCACAAAACCCTACGCAGGCTCCTGACCGGCTGTCCTCATCTTCTCGACAACAGAACCCATCATCGACCCAGCCCGCTCGGCCTCAATAAGTTGCGGTGAAATAGTTCCTGGATAACAGCTTTTGCGGCTAATCCAGGAACTATTTCACCGCAACTTAGGTGGGGATGTGGGGTCCCGGCATGTATATGAAAACGGCTCTGGCACCAAATAGAGCCAAAGCCGTTAAAACTATCCTATGGAGCGGGCGACGGGAATCGAACCCGCGTCATCAGCTTGGAAGGCTGGGGTTCTACCATTGAACTACGCCCGCAAGATATGGTCGGGACGACAGGATTTGAACCTGCGACATCC
>DBFZQW010000141.1:0-4246 GCA_048521445.1 Collinsella sp.
TCACCTCAATGGTCCTCCTAACGCCGGCGTGTTGGCACCACCAGCGTAGTGGCGGCGGGGAGGCACGGTGGCCATTATTCGGTGACCGGAATTGGTCAAAATCGTTTGACTATTAGCGGCTAAAATCGCCCGGCGCTAACACCGATAATCCCCCGACCCCATAAGTTGCGGTGGAATACGGACTGTTTTGACCCTTTAAGCAGCAATTCAGTCCCTATTTCACCGCAACTCATTTGGTGCAAAGTAACCTGTCCCCCTTGTACCAATTAGCTGGTGTGGCGCCAGCGAGGGTCGGTGAGCGTACGCGCCACACCCAGTCCAACGGGCAGAAACGCTACGATGAGCACTGCGCGCACAAACCAGCCGAGCATATTGACCGTGTCGAAGGTGCACATGTAATACATCGAGCGATACAGATACAAGCCCGGCACCATAATGACAATCGAAGGCACCGTGAGGGCGATGCGCGGGTAGGTGAGCTTGACTTCAGCCAAGCTTGCGAGCAGCCCCGATACCAGCGCGCCGATAAACGCTGCTGCCTCGGGAGGCATTCCCGTGCTGAGGCCCAGGAAGGGAATCATCGTCGGCGCATCGACAAGGGTCAGACGCAGGGTATTGGACACGGCGCCGATCAACCCAGCTGCCGCGGCCATCTTTACCGGGCTGTTGAACATCACCGAGAAGCCGAATACGCCAACGAAGCTCATCACCACGCGCAGGAGCGTAAGGGCAAGCGGCGAAAGGCCCAGTGGGGCAAAGTCGTCCGGCGCCAGGCCAACACACTCGGCAACCATCCAACCTACGAGGGTCGCCATCACAATAATCGATACGGCATATGAAAGGCGCTCGATACCGCTTCGCATGTCGAGCTTGGCGATGTCGAGGCCCGCCGTAATGAGCGGAAAGCCGGGAATCACAAAGAGCATGGCGCCGATATAGCCTTCTTGGTGCGACATTGCCCCCGGTATGACCTGGCCAAGGCCGAGCAATGCCAGCAGATACGAAACGCAAGCGAGCGCAACGCCGGTCGTCAGCGCGCTGAACTGACCAAGGCCTTGCTTGAGAATATGGGAGCGGGCAAAGTTGCCGACACCCGCGCCCACAAACGCGCAGGCCATCTCGATAGGGCCGCCGCCGAGCAAAAAGACGAAGGCGCCGCAAGCACAAGCTGCCGCAAGGCCCTGTTGCCAGGGAGAGTAATCGGGTTTTGAACTCTCAACGGTCTTGAGCATCTCGTGGTATTCGTGCACGGTAAACCGGCGCCCATACGTCTCGATTTCCTTTAAGAAGCTCTCCATCATCCAAATGCGATGGGTATTGACTCCCGTTGTGGGCAGGCTGACAACCTCGTTAAAGCAGTGGCCATCTTCGATGCAGGTGCACTCAAACGACAGAAGACTTAAGTCAACGTGGATGGTGACACCGAGTACGGCGGCAACACGATTCATGGTATCGCGCACGCGCCAGGCACCCGTTCCGCTTGCCAGCATAAGCATGCCGGTGCGGCAGATGATGGATGATTTATCGGTGAGCGGCGCATCGACGGCAAGCTCATCGCCTGCCGTCACGATCTGGTGCCAGTCAGTTTTCATATGGAGCGCGCCGGCACGAACGCCGTGGTGCATGGGGGCTCTCGAAAGCAGCGAGTCAAGGCGCGAAGGCTGTGGGGGCTCCGTTGATTCGTCCTCAACCTCATCAGTCTCTTCATCGACCAGATCAAATGAGTCAAGCGATGCCGGCTCGCGACGATCGATTAGCTCCTCATCCTCATCATCAAAGTAATTGAACTGATCGAGCATGTCCTCTTCGATTGCACGCTCGCTCACATCGTCCATACAGGGGCTCCCTTCCTACCGACTAACCCCCATCCTAGGCAGCAACGACTAAAGGAAACATAAAAGAGACGGCTGTCATGCGAGCCATGTGCGCAATATCCGTTGGGTAGTCGTTTAAGAACGTCCCCAATGACTACATCGATGTATTGGCAACGTCAGCGAGCGGGCCGCATTTGAGACAAGGTGACGTGAAACGAAAGGGCGCTGACCTTCTGGTCGCGCCCTTGAAGTTGAACGTCAGATTGTCCAAATGCGGCCCGCGCAGCGTCGAGCCGTTACGCGGTTCGTAGAACCGCGTAACTAGTTAGTACATCTTTGCGCCGGCGGGGATGGAGGCGTCGAGCTGGATCAGGTTGAGGCGCTCCTCGCCCTCCTCCTCGTGGACAGCGCTGATCAGCATGCCGCAGCTGGGAATACCCATCATCTTGCGCGGAGGCAGGTTGGTGATGGCGAGCAAGGTCTTGCCAACCAGGTCCTCGGGCTCGTAATAAGCGTGAATACCGGAGAGGATGGTGCGGTCGGTGCCGGTGCCGTCGTCGAGCGTAAAGTTCAGCAGCTTCTTGGACTTCTTGACGGCCTCGCATGCCTTGACCTTCACAGCGCGGAAGTCGCTCTTGGAGAAGGTATCAAAGTCGACGAACTCCTCAAACAGCGGCTCAACGGCGATCTTGGAGTAATCGAGCGTGGGCTTAAGCGACTTAACGAATGGGTTCGCGGCGTTGCCGGCCTCGGCAGCCTTGGCGGCAGCGGCACCGGACTGGAAACCCTTCTCGGGCTTCATGTGCGGGAACAGCAGCACGTCGCGGATAGAAGCCTGGTTGGTAAGCAGCATGACCACGCGGTCGATACCAATGCCAATACCGCCCGCGGGAGGCATACCGTACTCGAGGGCGCGCACGTAGTCCTCGTCATACTCCATGGCCTCATCGTCGCCGCCGGCCTTCTCGGCCATCTGGGCGGCAAAGCGCTCGGCCTGGTCGACCGGGTCGTTGAGCTCGGAGAACGCGTTGGCGTACTCGTGGCCGGCAATAACCAGCTCAAAGCGGTGCGTCAGGCGCGGGTCGTCCTCAAAACGCTTGGCAAGCGGGCTGACCTCGATGGGGTAATCGCACACGAAGGTCGGGTTGACGATGGTGTCCTCGCCCAGCTCATCGTAGATCTCGGCGATAATCTTGCCGGCGGTCCACTCGGGCTTAATCTCCAGGCCCTTCTCGCGCGCGGCGGAAGCAAGCTCCTCGACCGGCGTGTCGATGGTGACCTGCTTGCCGAGCACATCGGAGACGATGTCGGTCATGGGACGGCTGGCCCACTCACCAGAAAGGTCGATGGTCTGGCCCTGGTACTCGATGACCTCGGGGTTGCCGATGGCCTTGTTAGCCGCCTTAATGACGCCCTGGGCGAGTGCCTTCATGCCCTCGAGGTCGGAGAAGGCACGGTAGGCCTCCATCGTGGTGAACTCGGGGTTGTGGGTAAGGTCCATGCCCTCGTTACGGAAGATGCGGCCGATCTCGAACACGCGCTCAAAACCACCGACGATGCAGCGCTTGAGGTGCAGCTCGGTGGCAATACGCAGGTAGCACTCCTGATCGAGCGCGTTGAAGTGGGTAATGAACGGCTTGGCAGTAGCGCCGCCTTGGATGGTCTGCAGGATGGGGGTCTCGACCTCCATGTAGCCGTCGGACTCCATAAAGCGACGGAAGGTGGAGAGAATCTGCGAACGCTTACGGAAGGTCTCGCGAACGTCGTCGTTGGCGATCAGGTCGACATAGCGCTGGCGATAGCGGGTCTCCTTGTCGGAAAGACCGTGGAACTTCTCGGGCAGCGGACGAACGGCCTTGGCAAGCAGGGTCGCGCTCCTAGGGGCAACGGAAAGCTGGCCACGCTGGGTGCGCACGACCACGCCGGTCACGCCCAGGATGTCGCCCAGGTCGAGGGCCTTGAGCGTACTCCAGGCAGCCTCGTCCATGTCGTTGATGCGGCAGAACAGCTGAATCTCGGCAGTCGCATCGCGCACGACGATGAACATGATCTTGCCCTGACCGCGCTTGGCGACCACACGGCCAGCGATCTTCACGATGTCCTCGGTGTCCTCGCCATCGGCAAGCTCGGCGTACTTAGCCTCGATATCGGCGACGTAGTCCTCAAGCTCAGAGTGCTCGGGATAGGGGTTCTGGCCCGCCTCGAACAGGGCGGCGCGCTTGGCCAGGCGGGTGGCGCGCTCGTCGTTGAGCGTCGATGCCTGATCGGCGGCGTTCTGGTTCTCTGCCATAAGTTAGCTCCTCAAACTAAAACGCTCCCCAGGATTCGGTCCCAGGGAGCGAAAACATACCTTTACGCGGGACCGTGGTCTAGCGTGCGATCTTGGCGATGGTGTAGACGCGAGTCTTGCCGGAAGGCGTAACGACCTCGAC
>DBFZQW010000142.1:0-17304 GCA_048521445.1 Collinsella sp.
GGGAGGCGCCGCGCGCTCGGGCGGCGCGCCAGGGAGATAGTGGACGAGATAGTCGAGAGGCGCGGTCTCAAGAAGGAGTAACATCGGGACTTGCAGCGACGGACCTCAGGACGCTCTTACACCACGTCTGCGCGCGCCACCCCGAGCGCGCATCGAAATAGGCGTTTTGAAGCTGTTTGAGGGGTTAGTTCTATACCCCGTGGACAAAAAATGCCAAATATGAGTAGTGTTGCCAAGATAGTCACATATATTTTAGGTTAATTTGGCTCTCTAACGATATTTATTATCGATAGAGAGCCTATTTTATTGGACCTATGGGGAATTACATCATCTAATTTTTGAACAAATGTAGACTTCCGGCACCCATGCGTAGCAAAAATGCTGTTACTAAATTGGTGACAGTACTCATATTTGGCATTTTTTGACCACAGGGGTTGCCGGTGCCGTGGTTTCGCCCTTTCTGCTCCGAAGCGATACACTGTTGCCGTTTGATTTCTTCGCTCAAGGAGGATGCGCATGCCGTGCACAACGATTCTGGTCGGTAAGAACGCAAGCTACGACGGGTCGACGCTTGTCGCCCGCAACGAGGACTCGTCCAACGGGGTGTTTGAGCCCAAGCGTATGCGCGTGGTGCATCCCGACGAGCAGCCGCGCGTCTACACGAGCGTCCTGAGTCACCTGACCGTTGAACTGCCCGATAATCCCATGCGCTATACGAGCGTCCCCGATGTTGTCCCGGGCCACGGCATCTGGGCCGAGGCCGGTTTCAACGAGCTCAATGTGGGCATGTCTGCAACCGAGACGCTCACCACCAATGAGCGCGTTCGCGGCGCCGATCCGCTCGTGGACTACGTGCCCGCCAAGGGCAACGAGGGCGAGGACGGCTATGTGCCGGCGCAGCCTGGTGGCCTGGGCGAGGAGGACATGGTGACCCTGGTCCTGCCGTATGCCAAGTCCGCCCGCGACGGCGTGCGCATCCTGGGCGACCTGCTCGAGCGCTACGGCACCTACGAGAACAACGGCATCGCCTTTAGTGATGTGGACGAGATCTGGTGGCTCGAGACCATCGGTGGTCACCACTGGATTGCCAAGCGCGTGCCTGACGACGCCTATGTGACCATGCCCAACCAGCTGGGTATCGACAGCTTTGACCTGGATGACGCCGAGGGCGCCCAGGCCGACCACATGTGCTCCGCCGACTTGCGCGCCTGGATGGCCGAGTGGCATCTGGACCTGACGCTGGGCGTCGAGGGCGACGGCCCGGCTGCGGTCTTTAACCCGCGCGAGGCCTTTGGCTCGCACAGCGACAGCGACCACGTCTACAACACGCCGCGCGCGTGGTACATGCAGCGCTGTCTCAACCCCAGCGACGTGTGGGATGGCCCCGACGCCGACTACACGCCCGAGAGCGACGATATCCCCTGGAGCCGCGTGCCCGAGCGCAAGGTGACCATCGAGGACATCAAGTACGTACTCTCGAGCCACTACCAGGGCACGGAGTACGATTGCTACGGTAGCAAGGGCACGCCCGCTACGCGTGGCGCCTATCGCCCCATCGGCATCAACCGCAACAGCCAGCTCGCCGTGTTGCAGCTGCGTCCCTATGCGCAGCCGGCCTATCGCGCCGTGCAGTGGATGGCGTTTGGCTCCAACTCGTTTAACGCGCTGGTTCCGCTGTACGCCAACGTCGAGACCATGCCCGAGTACTATGCCGACACGCAGGCTCGCGTGACGTCCGAAAACTTCTACTGGGCCAACCGCCTGATCGGCGCGCTGGCTGACGTCCGCTTCCATGAGTGCGGTCGCGCGGTCGAGGATTATCAGGAGAAGGTCGGTGGCATGGGCCACAAGCAGATCCATGACATCGACGCTGCCGTAGCCGTTCTGCCCGAGGCCGAAGTGCCTGCCGAGCTTGCACGCGCCAATGAGGCCTTTGCCGAGCGTGTTCGCGTAGAGACCGATGCTCTACTGGGCAAGGTGCTCTACACCACGAGCTGCGCCATGAAGAACTCTTTCGCGATGAACGACAACGTGAGGTAGGGATTTCCCGTCGATCGAATAGCGCTAAAACGCTTTGTCGCTTTCGCTCAATCTTGGGTACAAGAACGCCAATGCAGTTGTTTGTGATTGGAGACAACCATGGTTATGAAACTCGATCAGCTTGTTAACGGCGCCATCAACGTTGGCTTTGGCGCTGCCGCCGTTGCCGTCGAGGGCAGCAAGAAGGTTCTCGACGACCTCAGTACCAAGGGCGAGCAGGTCCGCAAGGACACCGCCACCCCCGATATCGCCCGCAGCGTGTCCGACATGTTCGAGCAGGCCGGCGGTACCATCTCCGATCTGACCGAGCGCTTGGGCATGCAGGGCGAGACCGCGGCCCAGCGCGTGCTCGACGAGCTCATCCTTGCCCGCGTCCGCGTTATGACCGCCCCCGAGCGCACGGCCTTCCTGGCCCATGTGCGCGACATCGTCGATTCGGTCGAGGACAACGTGACCTCGGTGCCCGTCGAGTCCGTTGAGCCCGACGATGCGAAGGATACCGAAGAGGCCGAGTAGCAGCGCAGATGGCAGATTCCACCACCGATTACAACAATCTAGATCCCTTGGGTGACGAGGCGGCGGTTGTCGATGAGGTCGATGCCGTCGTCTCGGGCGCTCGCAAGAAGCCGCGCGCTGTCGATATGGTCCCCGAGGAGCCCGACGCGATGGCGCCGGACGAGGAATACCAGCTCACGCCGGCGGGTCGTCGCGAACGCATCGGGCAGATTGTTCGCCTGGTCAAAAAGTACCGCGTGTGGGATAACCTCACGCCGGTTCGTTTGCGCCGCCTGCTCGAGGAACTCGGCCCCATGTTCGTCAAGATGGGGCAGATTCTGGCCAACCGGTCCGAGATTCTGCCGCAGCGCTTTTGCGACGAGCTGCGTCGTCTGCGCTCCGACGTGGAGCCGGTGCCGTACGAGGTCGTACTCAGCTGTCTGGAAGAAGAATACGGCCTGCGCCTGGGGGAGATGTTCGATGCGATCGACCCCAATCCGCTTGGTAGTGCATCGCTCGCGCAGGTGCACCGCGCTCGTCTGGTGACGGGCGAGGACGTGGCCGTCAAGGTGCAGCGCCCCGGTGCGCAGCAGGTTATGGCACAGGACATCGATATCATTCGCTCGGTGGTGCGCATCGTTTCCAAGTTTGTCAACACCGATCAATTCGTTGACCTGCACGGCGTAGTCGAGGAGTTGTGGACCTCGTTTCGCGAGGAGACCAACTTTTTGGCCGAGGCCAAAAACCTCAACGACTTCTACGAGTTCCATAAGAGTGTTCATGGCGTGACGTGCCCTAAATCCTATCTGGACCTGTGCACCGAGCACGTGGTGGTTATGGACTACGTCGACGGCATTTCGATCGCCGATCCTGAACGCTTGGTGGCCGAGGGTTATGACTTGGAAAAGATCGGTGCCGCGATTGTCGAGGACTACTCGACGCAGGTGCTCGACGACGGCTTTTTCCATGCCGACCCGCATGCGGGAAACATCATTCTCAAGGACGGCATCGTTTACTTTATCGACTTGGGCATGGTCGGACGCATGTCGAGCCACGATCGTGGCATCGTTAAGGACATGATTTTCGCCGTGGCCGAGGGTGACGTGCCCAAGCTCAAGGATTCGCTCATGCGCTTCGCCGTGACGCGTGGCGACTCGGCTGAGCTCGATCATTCGGCCTTTTTGTCCGATCTTGACTTTATCGTGGCTGACTTTGCGGGCCTCGACCTTAAAGACCTGGATATCGGCGAGTTTTTGACCTCGCTGCTAAACCTGGCGCGCAAAAACGATGTTGAGCTGCCGAGCGTGGTGACGATGTTCGCGCGCGGCATGGTGACGCTCGAGGGTTTGCTGACCGAGTACATGCCCAACGTCAACATGATCCAGATCATCCAAACCCACATTAGAAACGAGAAAAGCACCTATGCGCGCGTGCGCGACATGGGGCGCGATCTTGCCGCGAGCAGCTATCGCGCGGCGAAGGGCTCACTCGAGGCGGCTGAGTACCTGGGGCTGGCTTCGCGCATGCTTACGCGCGGCCAGCTTAAGGTGAACACGCAGATCATGAGCAGCGATAAGGCACTGCGACAGCTGGGCGGAATTATCGACCGCATGTCGATGGCTATCGTTATCGCCGGCCTGTTTATCGGTTCGTCGGTGGTGTACTACGCACGCATCGAGCCGGTTGTGTTTGGTATCCCGGTCATTGGCTTTATGGGCTACGTGAGCGCGCTGGTGCTGGCGCTTATGCTGGGCCGCAATATCTGGCTCAACAGCCACGGCGGCAAACACTAGAGGCTGCGACCGTCACCGCATTTTCCTATCGCAAACAATAGCTTTTACCTTGGGCTTCGCCTGTGTGCGGGGCCCTTTTGCGTGATACCATTTTGACGGTAATAATCGATGGCCTAGATGGTGGTGCGGAGACGCACGAACGCGCGGTTTTCCTGCGCGTTTGGGAGAATCGGGGTGCAAGTCCCCGGCTGTACCAGTAACCGTAATTCCTCTTGACTCGGGATATTCGCGTCGCAGATCGGACGGCGCGCCTGAGCCGTTAAGGTTAAGTCGGATCGCCTCCCATCTTGCATGCGGCTGCGGCTTTTGCCGCCGGTGTGCATAGGGCTCTGGAGGGAAGGAGGACCCCGATGGGGGAACTCGAGCGCAACATACGCGATGACGTGGGGCAGCCTCAAGGCAACGCTCCAAGTACAGACAATGGGGGACAATTGGATATGTTTGAGGACGAGCGCGAGCGCGCCTCGTTGCATCGCCGTGGCGCGATTGCACGCGGTGTAGCCAAGCGCGGCCTGGTGGCATTCCTGGCCTTCGCGATGGCCTTTGGCACCACGCCGGCTCAGCTGTGGGCCGAGGGCGCCGAGGGCATTGCCGAGGCTGTGGCTCAGGCTGCGACGCCGGGTGAGGACGCTGCGCTTGCGGGCGGTGCCGCTGAGCAGAGCGGCACCGAGGTTTCGGATTCCGAGAGCGCGCCTGCAGCTAGTGCCGCTACAACAGAGGCAGCAACTGGCGACGAAGGCTCGGCGACGGGGGAGAGCCCTGCCACGAGCGAGCAGTCTTCGACGGCATCCACTGGCCAAGCAGGATCTGCCGCCGCGACTGCCGTCCAGACAGAGAACCCGACAGAAACCGGCGATGTCGCCAAGAAGCAGGTCGAGGTCTCGTTCTCGATTATCGGCACCGATGCCGACGGCAAGGCTCAGACCTGGGTGGCACCTACGCAGCTCAAGCTCGACGAGGGCGCGACGGCCGCGGATGCCTTCATTAAGCTGCAGGAGAAGACGGGCTTCAAGGCGAAGTACGAACCGAACACAGCATACGGTTTCTACCTCGAAAGCATCACATCCCCGAGCGATGGCCGCACGCTCGCCTACGATCCGACGACTTATGCCTTCTGGCAGCTGTTCGTCAACGGCGCGTCTTCCTCGGTTGGCGCGAGCAGCGTTAAGCTCACCCCGGGGCAGAAGATTGAGTTTGCCTTTACGGGTGGTAGCGCATCCCCTGTCGTTAAGGACCAGCTTGCTGCGAATGTGACCGTCATTGGTCGCGATGCCCAGGGTAAGACTCAGACCTGGGTCGACAACGCGCAGTATGTGGTGACGTCCGGTTCGAGCGCGCTCGATCTTACGAAGGTCGCACTCGAGGCGAACGACATTGACGCCGTTGCTGCGGGCTCCTTCATTCTGAGCCTTAAGTACAACGGCGTTGAGCTGGGTACGCCGTTCGATTATTCGACCTATTGGCAGCTGTTCATCAACGGCAAGTCGAGTGACTATACGGCGGACAATGTCACCATCCATGCCGGCGATACCGTCACGTGGTTCTACGGTGGCTGGGGCGACAAGTTGCCCTCTGATTCCGTCCATGCTTCCGTTCAGGTCCTCGGTAAGGACAAGGACGGCAAGCAGCAGGTTTGGGCCTCGACGGGCCAGACGAGTCTCAAGGCGGGCTCTACTGCCAAGGATCTCCTTGAGCAGACCGGCCTTACTCTCAATGCTGGCGAATCGTCTTGGGGCTGGTTCCTCAACGGCATTTATTCGCCGTTCGATGATGAGTCCTATTGTGGCTATGATGCTGCGACCAATAGCTATTGGCGCTTCTACGTAAAGGGCAAGTCCGACTTAAAGTACAAGTTCGCCGACGTTGGCGCCGGTGCCTATGAGCTCCAAGAGGGCGATGCCGTCACCTTTATGTATGGTGCTGACGCCGATGCCCTTCCTGGCCAGGTTCTTGGGTCTGTCGATGTTATCGGTCCCGATGTCAACGGCAACAATACTCGCTGGGGCTCGGCAAGCAATGTTTCTTTGCCCGAAGGCTCTACTGCCCAGAACCTTATTGAGACGGTCCTGAAGGCCAAGGGCGTTACGTACAACGGCTCCCAGAGTGGTGAGTACTGGTTCCTCAATTCCATCAACTCGCCGTTCGATCACAAGCCGTATGGCTGGGATGGTGCGACCAATAAATATTGGTATCTGTATATCAACGGAAAGCCCTCATCTCTCTGCGCCAACCAGGTCACGCTCACGAGCGGCGACAAGGTTACGTTTGCCTATACGACCGATGGTGCGCCCATGCCCGATCCCGACAAGATTGTCGTGGACCCGAGTGCGACGACTCCTGATTGGGATGCCGAGTGGGCTGGCTACGGCAACAGTGGCAACGGTTCGACCGTAACGGATGCCAAGACGCCTGCGCAGGCCGCCGGTCTTAAGTGGGCCTTCGATTGGAAGGCCGAGTCTGGCCAGCAGTATGCCAACTGCAGCGAGCCTGTCATCGCTAACGGTTTTGTGTACATCGCGACCGAGAACGAGCTCATTAAGATTGATTCGTCCACGGGCAAAAAGGTTGCCTCTGCGCCGCTTGCCTCCAAGGTGAGCTATACCTCTCGTCCGATCTATACCAATGGCCTTATCATCGTTCCGCTCAACGGCGGTGCGGTCCAGGCGATTACTGCAGACAAGCTGATCTGCAAGTGGCTGACGCCTGGTTTGACGGACTTGACGCAGAGCTCCTGCACCGTCGTTTCGGACGGCGAGTACGTCTATGTAGGCTCGGTCGATATTTCGTATGACGAGAATTACAACGCGACCTACGGCAACGGCTCCTTTGCGCGCATTAAGATTGCCACGGGCGAAGTTTCTTGGCAGAACATCGACCCTGCCGAGGGCTATTACTGGACTGGTGCGGCTTTGACGGATAAGTATGCCATCGTTCCTACGAGCGCGGGTACGCTTAAGTGCATTGATAAGACGACGGGCGATGTCGTTTCGACCATGAAGCTCGGCGCTCTCGCGAACGCCGACTGTGTCGCCGATCCGTCCAATGGTTCGACCTTCTATCAGATAACGCACGATGGAAAGCTCCATGTGATTTCGCTTTCGGCGAAGGGCGTACTGAGCGAGCAGAAGACGGTCGACCTGGGTCTTACTAATAACATGAGCGCACCGGCGGTGGCTGGCGAAAACTTGATTGTCGGCGGACAGACGGCTACTGGCTCTGCTCTGGCTCTCTATAATCTGAAGACCGGTAAGACCACGATGGTCACCGCTGCTGACGGCAAGGCGCTGCCGGCTGGCTTCAACGGTATTGCTGCTACTCCGCTGGTGAGTGTTCAGGGTGGAAAGACCCATGTGTACTTCACCGTTAACAGCGCGGATAGCAAGGATTACGTCAACTACTCTGCTGGTGGTGGCGTGTATCGCTATACGCTCGGCGATGCAGAGGCGACGCAGATTTATGATGCGGCTGGCCATTACCAGCACTGCGACTCTCCGGTCATTGCCGATGCTTCTGGCAATCTCTACTACATCAATGACTCGGGCACGCTGTTCAAGCTTGGGGCCGTTGAGTCTTGGACGGTTGCTTTTAATTCCAACGGCGGGTCTGCTTGCGACACTAAGTTTGTTGCTACGGCCGATGGCAAGCTGGTCAAGCCGGCCGATCCGACGCGCGATGGCTACACTTTCGGCGGTTGGTATACCGATGAGGCTTGCACGCAGGCGTATGACTTTAGCACGCCGGTAACGGCCGACCTGACGCTGTATGCCAAGTGGACCAAGAATGCCGTTAACCCTGGCGGTAATGGCGGCGCTGGTTCGAATGGCGGCGGTTCTGGTATCGGTACTGGTTCCGGCACTGGCGCTGGCGCGGGTTCTGGCTCCGGCTCGAAGGGCGGCGCTATTGCCCCGGGCCAGAAGCCGGTGACCAAGACGACGGTGTCGACCAAGACCGAGACCAAGGACAACAAGTCCGACAAGAAGGACTCCGATAAGTCCGATAAGAAGGACGAGAAGAAGTCTGACAAGAAGGACAGCAAGTCCGACAAGAAGTCCGATTCCAAGTCCGATACGGGTGCTGCTTCCACGACCACTGCTAAGAAGCCCTCTAGTGCTTCCGAGCAGGAGACTGGCACCAACCCGCTCGCCATTGTTGGCGTTGCCGCCGGCGTGATTGGCCTCGCGCTCATCGCCGTCTTCGCGCTGACCAAGCGCGGCAAGGGTGACGGTAATGCCCGATAAGCCCAAGGAGACCAGCGGGCAACAGCCCGACTCCTCGTTTATCCAGCTCGATGATCCAAAGCAAAAGGGCGCCGCTTCGGCGGCGTCCACATCTCGTCGCAAGGCGCTCCTCGGCGTTCTGACTGCCGCATGCACCATTCTGATCGTCGTCTCGCTGGGTTTCGTCCATCCTTCCACAAGCGGTGCCTGGTCCATCGACTGGATCATTCAGACCGTGACGGGGGAGAGCGTCGTCACCAAGGACACCAAGGCGTCTGGCTCGACTACGACTTCGGGCGAGGCCAGTTCCAAGGATTCCAAGTCATCGAATGACGCAAAAGATGAGTCCAAGGGTTCGAACGACGGCAAGGACGATTCCGAGTCTTCGGACAAGGAATCGGACAAAAACTCGGATAGCAAGAAGTCCGAGGACCAGGACGGCAAGAAGTCTGGCGATAAATCCGCTGCCCAGAATACGGGAGCCGGCGATACTTCCAAGGTGTCTGGTGGTGCTTCTTCGGGCGGTGGCCAGTCGTCTAATGGAGCCTCATCCTCTAATGGTGGAAACGCCTCCTCGGGCGGCCAGAGCGGCTCGCAGGAGTCCAACTACGTTACGGTGACGGTTTCGGTCACATCGAGCTCTGTGGGCAATCCTGTGTCCTCTGGTGGCACCTTTACCTTTAACGAAGGCGCTACCGTCTACGATGCCCTGTGCGCGCTGGGCCTTTCTGTCAACGCACATGGCTCGTCGTACGGTACGTATGTCTCCGCGATTGGTGGTTTGGCCGAGAAACAGTACGGCGGCACGAGCGGCTGGATGTACTCCGTCAACGGCACAACGCCCATGACGGCCTGCAGTAACTACGTTCTCTCCAATGGCGACAACGTTGTTTGGTATTACGTAACGGGCTAGAGGCCTCGACATAGCGCGCCAGACGGGCGGTTCGGACCAACATCCGGACCGCCCGTTTTTCATGCGAATGGGACTGGGTCGCCGGGTCTCTCTGCAAACAAAAAAACCGGTTGGAACGGGAATTCCAACCGGTTATACATTCAAGCAAATAGTGAATCGACTACGACCGTGCGCCCTCGAGGAAGAAGCGGCGGCTGAAGTAGTTGTACCAGGTGACGAGGAACGTGGCGATGGCCTTCATGGCCTGGTAGCCGATGCTCAAAAACGTGACGCCCACAAACATGTACAGGTCGTTGAGACCCAGACCGATCACCGACAGGATGGTGAAGATCGTAAACTCGCGCTTGCGGCTCATGCCTTCGCGATGGTCGAACACGTACTTCATGCTGAGCCAGTAGTTAACCACGACGGACGTGGTAAACGAGACCGTGGTGCTCATCAAAAAGTCGAGGTGGAACAGCTCGACGAGCGCAATGAGCATACCCCAGTCGATGCCAAAGGAGATAAGACCCACGACGGCAAACTTGAGGAACTGCTTGGTATGAGGTTGTGCCAGCGCCTTGCGCACGTAATCACATCCAATGCGTTGATGAACCGAGCAGAGGATACTTTAGAGCTTTTGCAAGGGAAACGTAAGGTCTTTGCTAAGAACTATATGAACTCGTCAAATTTTCAAGAGCTAATCCGCAGACGTTGAAAATTTGCCCGTAAACGAACGATGCCCACGGGCGATACTGTGCTGAGCGCGCATTGTCCGTGGGCATCGTGAGGCTGTAAGGTTGCGAGTTACTTGGTCTCGTCGCCCTCCAGGAAGATCTTTCGGGTCACAAAGTTGTAGACCATGACAAGCGCGGTGGCGCAGATCTTGGCGATATTGGCCTCGAGTCCCAGGCCGGCGTTGAGTGTCAGCACGATACCGTCGTTGAGCACCAAACCGATCACGGACAGCACGACAAAGATGATGAACTCGCGGCGGCGGCTCATGCCTTCCTTGTGCGCAAACACGTACTTCATGCTTGCGAGGTAGTTAAAGATGAGTGAGATGATAAAGCCGCTGGTGTTGGCGATTAGGATGTTGAGGCCCAGACCGTAGTGGAGCAGATTCATAATGCCAAAGTCGATAACCGTGGCAATGACACCGACGACGCCAAATTTCATGATCTGCGCAAGGAGCTTTTGCATGGTACCTGCCTTAAGCTGGCGCCGAAGCGCCGCGGGGATGACAAACTCAGCAAGTTTAGCCAATCCCCGCGGGTGGTGCTAGGCGCGCTCCTCGATAGCACCGTTTCTATATGCATCGAGGAGCTGGCGCAGGTCCTGGATCTGGCCGCGGATCTTGGCTCCCGAATCGGTGTCGCTCACCATGCGGCGACGGTCTGCTTGGTCAAAACGGTTGGTCTCGCTTTCGATGTCCACGTTGCGCGTGAGTGCCTCGGCAACCGTCGTAAAGGCCCGGTGCGACTTGAGGCGGCAGCCGCGCGAGCTCGAGATGAGCGTATAGCCGGCGATACCCGTCTTGGGATGGTAAGCGCGGCAGAAGCCGCCATCGATGACCAGCAGCTTGCCCTCGGCTCGGATAGGCTGCTCGCCTTTGGTCGTCTTGACGGGCGTATGGCCGTTGATGATGTGACCGGTCGGTGAACATGCCATGGGCGCGACGCCAAACTCGCGCATGATGTCGTCGCAGACCGAGGGCGACTTGGTAAGCGTAAAGTACGGGTCCATCGGCTCGACCCAGGTGCTCTTATCGGCGATATAGGCGCGCTCAAAGGTACGCACCAGGCGTCCGCTGGCGGGTGAGTTAAAGCCAATCCACAGGTGCCACATCCAGTCGAGGGCGTCGCGGTCGCCCACGCGCCAGGCTCGGCGGGCGATGTAATCGCAAAAATCGAGATAATCGCGGCCAGCGTGCCAGGTGCCCAAGCAGTTCATGCTGCTAAAGGTGCCGTCTTCGTTGAGCGGCACGCAGCCATGGAACAGCAGGTTGCCGTTGGCGACCTTGTACATCGAGCCGTGGGAATAGAGGAAATCGATATGGCGATGCAGGTGATCGGCGGTGACAAACTCGGACACGAGCTTGTCGATGATGTGCTGCTCCTGAGACGTGAGCGTGTAGGGGTCTGCCGGGTCGACGGTGGGGAAGTCGTTGGTCGTGAGCGGCCACACGCTGCCGTCGGCGAGCGTGACCGTGCCGGTGTCGTGGTCGATCTTGTCGAGTAACAGGCGATCGGTCATATCGAACTCGGGGTGGCGCTGGATAATCTGGCCCTCGAGCTTAAAGAGTAGCACGTTGATGGCCTTGATCAGCGGGGTGATGGACTCGCCGGCGGTGTAGGTGGCATCGGCAAAGGCGACAAGCTCACGCAGCGAGACGCCGTAGTCGTTCTCGAGGATCTCGTAGTTGTCATAGCGTAGGTTGTTGCGCAACACCGTGGCGATGCAGGCGGGCTCACCGGCCGCAGCACCCATCCACAGCAGGTCGTGGTTGCCCCACTGGATGTCGAGCGAATGGTAGGTGAGCAGACGGTCCATAATCTTGGCCGCGCCGCCGCCGCGGTCGAAGATATCGCCCACCAGGTGCAGGTGGTCGACGGCCAGGCGCTTGATGAGCGAGGCAAGCGACTCGATAAAGTCGTCGGCGCTGGCGGTCTCTAGGATGGACTCCACGATGCGCTCGTGATAGCGCACGCGATAGTTGTTCTCGTCCGGGTGCGTGTGCAACAGCTCGTCGATGATGTAGGCGTAGTCGCGTGGGATGGCCTTACGCACCTTTGAGCGCGTGTAGCGGCTTGAAAGCGAGCGTGCGACCATGATGAGCTGGTCAAGCATCGTCTTGTACCAGGTGGGTGAGTCCTCGCGCTGGCTGCGGACCAGCTCGATCTTCTCGCGCGGGTAGTAGATGAGCGTGCACAGCTCGCCCTTTTCGTCAAAGGTGAGCGTGTCGCCAAAGATCTCGTCGACATGTTCGCGCACGACGCCCGAGCAGTTGTTGAGGATGTGCATAAAGGCTTCGTACTCGCCATGCACGTCGCTCATAAAATGCTCGGTGCCTTTGGGCAGGTTGAGGATGGCCGAGAGATTGATGATCTCGGTAAACGCGGATTGTTCGGTGGGGAACTGTCTCGAAAGCAGGCGCAGATACTTGAAGTCTTGCGGGTTACGATCGAATGCGACCATGAAACACCTTCCGATGGAGCTGGTAAAACTGATAAACAGCGTCAAACGTTTATCAGTATGCGCCGCTTTTGTTTCGATTTTGCGCCAGCGGCTGAATTGTCGGCTGAACGGTTTGGTAAATCGATTTAGTTGAGGTAGATATGGCGGTTGAGTGGAGACGACAGAAGGTGTTTTCTCAGATATTTATGCGTGGGGCCGGTGGAGACGATGGTGGTAAAGATGTTCGCTATTTTTGGTTCGATTTGGTAAATAGTGGACATATGTACCGTATGTAGGCTCACTGTGCGATAATTTGCGCAGCAATGAGTAAGGAGCCTCATATGAGTGATTTTGTCCTGACCTGTGAATCCGCCGCCGACCGAACCCGTGAGTTCTTTGCGTCGCGCAATATCCCTGTCGTGTGTTTTCATTACGAGATCGACGATGTTGTCTATACGGACGATCTGTATCAGTCGATTACGCCGGACAAGTTTTTTGCCCAGATTGCCGCGGGCGCCATGCCCAAGACGTCTCAAGTGAGCGTGGGTGAGTACGAGGAGTTTTGGGAGCCGTTTGTTGCCGAGGGTAAAGACGTGCTGCACCTGACGTTGTCGTCGGGTATTTCGGGCACGTATGGATCGGCCTGCGTTGCGGCGCAGATGCTCGCGGATCGCTATCCCCAGGGCGGCAAGGTGCGCGTCATCGATTCGCTGGCGGCGTCTTCGGGCTTTGGCCTGTTGCTGGAATATGCCGCCGACGTGCGCGATAGCGGCGCTTCGCTCGACGAGACGGCCGCCTGGATCGAGGAGCACAAGCTCAACCTGCACCACTGGTTCTTCTCGACCGATCTGTCGAGCTACCTGCGCGGCGGTCGCATTTCGGCCGCGAGCGCGATCATCGGCACGGCGCTTAAGATTTGCCCGCTTATGACGGTCGATTGCGACGGCAAGCTGTCGCCACGTGAGAAGATTCGCACTAAGAAGCGCGCGATTTCCGAGATGGCTAAGACCATGTTGGCACACGTGCAGGACGGTGCGGATTATTCGGGTAAGTGCATCATGTCGCACTCGGCGTGCCGCGAGGATGCCGAGGCAGTTGCGGCGCTGATTGAGGAACAGGTTCCGCAGCTTAAAGGCAAGATTGAGATCAATGACATCGGTACTCTGATTGGCTCGCATACCGGACCTGGTACGGTGGCGCTCTTCTTTATGGGCGACAAGCGCGTGGATTAACTTGCCCCATCACGTCGCTGCGTGATTGCTCAAACGAAAACGGCCCGCCTCACGTTTGTGGGGCGGGCCTTGCTGTTGCGGCTAACGTTTCTTTCCGCGGAAGAAGAAGCCGTGCAGTGATGGCTTAAGGCCGCGGTTGGCGCGATGCTCCTCGACGCGCTCGTGGATCGAAGCGACGCGCTCGATGACTTCGTCGGGAATCGGCACGTCGGGATTCATGTTCTCGACCTGGCTGACCTCGGCGGCGGCGACCTGGTCGATAATGGGCACATCGTCGCGCGAAATAACGGGCGTGGCGTCTTCCTTCATCTTGCGATAACGCTGCATCATGTCGGTCTGTAGCTGCTGGGCCGAAGGCGGCGTCCAGATGATGGCGTTGGCGCCGGCGGCGATGGTCTCGCGAATGCTCTCGGGCGTCTTGCCGCCCGGCGCGATGAGCGGCAGGTTGGGATAGTGCTCGCGCAGCTCGCGCAGGACCTGCGGCGTGTTCTTGCCGGCTGCGATGTTGAGGATCTTGGCGCCGGCGCGCACCTTTGCGTGAGCATCGTCGTCGCAACGAACGACCGTGGCGATGACGGGGATGTCGGCGATGTTGGTGATGTGCTCGACCATCTCGGCGGTGGCGGGGGAGTTGACCACGCAGCCCGCCGCGCCCTGCATCTCGGAGACGGCTGCCATCTGCACGGAGCGCTTACCGGTGGTGGTGCCACCGCCCACGCCTACAAAGACCGGGCACTCGGCGACGGTCAGCAGCGCTTGCGTAATGGCGGGCTGCGGCGTGAAGGGGTAGACCGCAAAGACGGCATCGGCGTTGGAGTTGCGGATAACCGCGACATCGGTGGTGTAAATGAGCGACTTGATGCGGCGGCCAAAGAGCGTGAAGCCGCTGGCCTCCTCGATCTCGTCGGGCATGCGAAGGGCGGCCTTGCGCAGGCGTCCGTCGATGGGCAGGGGCTCCATAGGGAGCAGACCGTTGGGCGTGACGGCTACTTGGGGCTCGGCGAACTCGTCTGCGAGCTCGACCTCGGAAAAATCGACCGAGGCGACGATGTCCTCGTGCACCTCGGCGGGCACATCGATGGGAGCTTGGTCGTTTGCCGCCGCAGGCGTGTCGAAGGAGCTGGTGCCGACGAAGGCGTCGACGCGCTCATTTAGATCGTTGAGGGTATCCATGGAGGCTCGATTCTATGTGATGATGGCCGGCGCGATGCAGCCGGAATTGCGAATGCTAAATCGTTTGACGAGTTGATTTTTCCCCGCCGCGCCATCCGTTAGACCGAAGGGCCGGCGAACGTGAAGGAGCTGTGGTGGCGGGTATCGAGGTGCTATCTTGAAAGTCCCGTTTAAAAGAGAGGTGACGCGGTATGGAATTTTCGGCAATGTTGGGCTCGATTGGCCTATGCGTGGGCGCAATCGTAGCCGCCGCGGTCATCTACTTTGTGGTCACGGCCATTAAGGGCAAAGGGGCCGAACGCAAGGAGCGCGCGATGCTTAAACAGCATCGCGACCAGCAGGGCAAACGCGCACAGAGATAGCTTGTTGAGTTTTGGATCCGTGCGCTAGCTGCGTTTTCGAATCAGGGCAATGTAGAAGCCCTCAAAGTCGCGGCTAGGCGGAATGGTCAGCGTGCCGGGCAGGCCGTTGGTGATGGCCGATACCTGACTCGCAGCAATGGCCTCGGTCAGGGCGTTGGACTCGATGTGCGGCTCCTCACCAGCTTCCTGGGCGCGGCGTGCTTCACTTTCGCTTGGCGTGCCGTCGAGGGGGATGAGCTCGCAGTCCATATGCTTGTCGAGGGCCTCTTGCAGGGTGTCCTCGTTTTCCTGCGGCAAGATCGAACAGGTGGAATAGACGAGCGTGCCGCCCGGTTTGAGGGCTCCCATGGCACGGTCCAGAAGCGCGCGCTGTGAGCGGGCGCACTTGCTCAGCAGCTGCTCGGTCAGGCCGCGCAGGCTTTTCTCGTTGCCGCTGATGACGGTGCCCGTGCCGGTGCAGGGGGCGTCGAGCAGAATACGGTCAAAGCGGAAGAACTCGTCAAGCTCGCGTGCGTCAATGCGCATGACGGGCACGTTTTTGGCGCCCTGGCGGCCCAAGTTGGCCTCGAGCTTTTCGGCACGGGGAATGCTCATCTCGCAGGCGGTAAGGTGCGCCTGTCCCTGCGTGAGGGCGGCGATCTGCGTCGTCTTGCCGCCAGGGGCTGCGCAC
Organism: Collinsella sp.; assembly: GCA_048521445.1. Taxonomy (GTDB): domain Bacteria; phylum Actinomycetota; class Coriobacteriia; order Coriobacteriales; family Coriobacteriaceae; genus Collinsella. The sequence goes on from DBFZQW010000142.1 coordinate 16,052, forward strand.
ATGTCCAGGATGTCCTCGCCTGCCTGGGCGCCCAGGACCAACGGCGGCATCATGGATGACAGGCTCTGCAGGTAGATCTTGCCGTCGCGGTAGATGTCGAGGTCCCATAGGTCGGAAACCTGGGCCTCGGGCAGGATAAAGGCGTCCGGGTACCAGGCGACAGCGTTGTGGGCGATGCCGGCGGCATCGAGCGCCGCAGCGATGTCCTCGGCGGTTGCCTTGAGCGTGTTGGCGCGCAGCGTGACCGGGCGTGCAGCTGCGGCGCCAAAGCCCTCGATCATGAGCTCGGCATCGGTGGGGGCATAGGCGCCGGCGACCGTGTCGACCATAAAGCGCGGCAGGTCGGCGGCGCAGGGAAGGGCGGCAAGCTGGTCGGAAAGCTCGGTAGCGGCAAACTGCCTGAGCTTGAGCTCGGCCTTGACCTGCTTTTTCTGCTTACGACGACGCGGCTTGGACATCCGTCTTTCCTTCCCATTCCATTACATGTCGAGTGTTTTAGTACTGGCTCTCGTGCTTGCTGAAGAAGTCGAAGCGCGGGGGCAGCGGCTTCACGCGGTGCTCGCCGGGCTTCTCGCCCAGGCTCTCCACAAACTCGTCCGTGGAGGCAAAGATGTTATCCCAGCTAAAGAAGGCGACCGGATCGACGTCGAAGTATTCGCAGATGAGCTCGCAGCCGGCCGGCACAATACCGTGCATGAGCACGGTCGCCACGCGCAGCTCGGTAAAGGCGTCGACGAGGGCCTGCGTCATGGCGGCGTTGGCTGGCTCACCCTCGAGCTTGTTGGCGGCCTTGGAGGCGTCACTCCAGCGCTTGTTGGCGGCGCGCAGGTAGTCGTCGCACACGGCAAGCGCACGGTGCGTCTCGAACTTGTACATGGCCTGCTCAAAGGCGAGGGCTGCCTGTTGGGCGGCTTCGACCACGGTGTCAGAAGCGGCACCGGCGGGGATGCAGCCGTTGCGGTAGGGGCTCTCGTCGCCTTCCTTGACGGCGACGCCGTAGAAGCAGCTGCGGGCCAGGCGGTTGAAGACGCCGGTCAGCAGCGCGCTCTCCTTGAGGGCCGGGTCGATAACGCGCTTGTCGTCGCAGGCGCGTACCTCGTTGCCGTCCTTGTCCTTGCCGGTCACGCGGGTGTCGTATGCCTTGGGGCTAAAGCTCACCGGCTTCTCGGACAGGCCGAGCGACAGCCAATGCGCGCGCATCTGCTCGCAGGTGTAGTGGTTGAGCAGGTCGTCTGCCGGCGGGGGAGGCGTCT
>DBFZQW010000143.1:0-5826 GCA_048521445.1 Collinsella sp.
CCCAGCTGGCCATCGAGGTCATGCTGTTCGATATCAGGAAGGCACTGAAATGCCGTTAGTCGTACCCGTTAAGTTTACCTACGCCTCGCGCGACCTGTGGTTCGACCCGCAGGATCTGGATATCCTCGAGGCCGATTATGCCATTTGCTCCACCGAGCGCGGAACCGAGATCGGCCTGGTCACGGCCGATCCCTTCGAGGTGCCGCAAGACGAGATCGGTCAGCCGCTCAAGCCCGTGTTGCGCGTGGCGAGCGACATCGACCTGCAGCTTGCCGACGACCTGGCTATCCAGGGTGACGAGGCCATGGTCGACTTCCGCCGTCTGGTCAAGGAACTCGACCTCGAGATGAAGCCGGTCGGCGTCGAGTACCTGTTCGGCGGCGAGAAGGCTGTGTTCTACTTTGCCGCCGAGGAGCGCGTCGATTTCCGTCAGCTCGTCAAGGACCTGTCCTCGACGCTGCACATTCGCGTCGACATGCGCCAGATCGGCGTGCGCGACGAGACCCGCCTGGTGGGCGGCTATGCCCAGTGCGGCCAGGAGCTCTGCTGCACGCGCTTTGGCGGACAGTTTGAGCCGGTTTCGATTCGCATGGCAAAAGAGCAGGACCTGCCACTCAACTCGTCCAAAATTAGCGGCGTCTGCGGCCGCCTGATGTGCTGCCTGCGCTACGAGTTCGAGGCGTACAAGGACTTTAAGAGCCGCGCGCCCAAAAAGAAGACGCTTATCGATACGCCGCTTGGCAAGGCGCGTATCCAGGAATATGACACGCCGCGCGAGCAGCTGGTGTTGCGCCTGGAGAACGGCAAAGTCTTTAAGGTCAACCTGGCCGACATGACCTGCTCTGAGGGCTGCAAAAAGAAGGCCGCCGAGCAGGGCTGCAACTGCCGTCCCGACTGCGTGACGCGCGATGTGCTCGAGCGTATCGAGTCGCCCGAGATGCGCTTGGCGCTCATGGAGCTCGACCGCGAGAACGGCGTCGACGTGGGCGATGGCCTGTCGAGTGCCGACCGACTGGCGGGGACGACGATGCCCAAGCGCCGCCGTCGCGATGCGGACGCCGATACCCGTGCCGGTCAGAGCCAGGGCGAGGGTCGCGGCCGCGGTAAGGGTCGCGGCAAGGCCGAGACACCCGAGGCCGAGGAGGCTGCCGGTGGACGTCGCCGTCGCAAGCGCTCGGGTTCGGGCGATGCCGGCGAGGCCGCTCCCGCAGGCAAGAATTCCCCCCGCGAGCGCGAGGCTCAGCAGCCTCAGCAGCAAAGCCGCGGCGGTGGCATGAATCCCACGCGCCGTCGCCGTCGCCATTTGTCGAGCGAGGAGCGCGAGGACGCCTTCCGCGCCGCAGCCGCTCGCGAAGCCGGTGCCGCCCCCAAGGGTGGTTCGGGTTCCGATACGCCTGCCGACAAGGGTGGCAAGCAGCGCAACGATGACGAGCGCGCCCCGCGTCCGCGTCGTCGCCATTCCTCGGGCACGCAGCAAAAGCCCTCGGTGCCCTCCGTGGCCGATCAGGTCTCGGACGGCGAGGTCAAGGTCACGCGCCGTCGCCCTGGAGATGGCGGAGGGGCGGCAGCCAAGGCCGCGCGCGGCGCTGCTCGCGACGAACGCGAGCCGCGCGAAGATCGTGGTGGCGAGGGTTCGGCCGACCAGGGCCAGAAGCGCCGTCGCCGTCGTCGTTCCCGCAAGCCGCGTCAAGATGGTGGCGAGGGCTCGACCCAAAACTCGTCCGCACCGCAACCGCCCACCGGCGAATAGCGCCCGCAAACGGATTTAACCTGCCTGACCCCAAACGCGTCGGGGTACCATAGCGCTGAATCAACAACCCTCCCTGCGACCGAGCGTAGGGAGGGTTGTGTCGTGAAGAGACATTTGAATGTGTTGGGATGCCTGCAAGGTGCCGGCATCCTACCGTTTGCGGACGAATTGCTGCCGTTTGCCGAGCGGGCGGCGCACGAGGCGCTTGAGGCGTTGTCGCCCACGCGATGCGCCGGCTGCGAGCGCTCCGGCGCGCTTATTTGCAAAGACTGCTTGGCGGCGCTTGCGCTTATCGACCCGCGGCATAGCTGCACTCGATGCGGCGCCCCGTTTGGAGACTTGCTGTGCACCGAGTGTTCGGTCGAGGGTACGTCCTCGGCGATGGCCGAAGCACTCGACCGGTGCCTGGCATGTGCCGTTTACACGCATCCGCTGCCGCGGATCATCAAAGCGTACAAAGACGCGGGCGAGCGACGCCTGGCGCCGTATCTGGCAGAGCTGCTATACGACACCGCCTTACATGCCCAGGTCGCGGCACCCGAACGCTTAGGCGGTGTGTTGTCCGGCGCCGATGCCGTGGTGTTTGTGCCCGCGACGGCGGTGGCGTTTCGGCGACGCGGTTTCGATCATATGGAAGCCATCGCGCGCCCATTTTGCGAGCTGTCGGGTGTTCCGCTGCTCGACGCCCTCGTTAAGTACGGCCATGGCGACCAGCGTGAACTCGGTCGTGAAGAACGTCGTGAACGCGCCCGAGGCATGTACGAGACCGTTGAGGACGTGCGGGGCCGCCGCCTGCTGCTCATCGACGACGTTATCACCACGGGTGCGACGATGGCAGCGGCTTCGGCGGAACTCAAGCGCGCCGGTGCCGCGGCCGTTGATGGCCTCGCTATCGCACGCGTTTGGTAGGGGTGATTCATGTGGCGGCAACAATCAGGCAGTGCAACAAGCCGACAAAAGAACAGCTTGCGGCTTCCGTGATCCTGACGGGCGCCTCGGCGTTGCGCATAATTCGAGCCGAGCGCCGGCAGATGGGCTACATCGGCTGGAGGGACCTTGAGCCCGAGGAGGAGCGCCGCGTGCTGTGTACGTCATCGCCTTCGACCGAGGATATCTATCTTCCCGACCTGGTGCGAATTGGAGCCAAAAGCGGCGAGGTGCAAGAAGATCTGTGCTTGCTGGTGGGATCTGCGGCGCAGCGCCGCCGCATGCCTGGCGCGGGCTGGTCCGTGTGTTCCGGGTTGCCTGCCGGCTCGATTCTAGAGGTGGAACCGGGGGTGTACAGCCTATCTCCCGAGGCCCTTTGTGTTGCCGTCGCCCGCGAGGTCGGCTGTATCCAGGCGTTTGCCCTGGCCCAAGAACTGTGTTCCAAGATTTCACTGAGCGATCGCGGGAAGTATCTACCTCCCTATACCTCGCCTGTTGCGAATAGACTTGCAAAGGACAAGGACCAACCGGCAGACGTGGGCTACTTTGAAGTCGAGCCGGTGCTGACGCCCGATCGCCTGGCAGATTACCTTGCGGCATGCAAGGGGAGTGCGGCCAAACAACTGCGGCGGCTGTGTCCCTATCTGTCGGAAAACCTGCGCTCACCCATGGAGTGCATCATGCTCGCTCTGTTTTCGCTTCCGTTTTCCTATGGCGGATTTGCCTGCGGTCCCTTTAAGACCGACTACAAGATCGAGTTTGATGACCGCGCGCGGGCAATCTCGGGGATGCCGCATGCAGTTTGCGATGCGTATCAGGAGACAGCCCGGTTTGACCTTGAATACAACGGTGAGCTGGGTCATTCCTCTCGAAGGGGACGTGTCCATGATGAAAAACGGAACACGGGCTTGATTACTATGGGAATCGAGGTCGCGACGGTCAACAACGAAATGCTCTGCGACATGGAAGCGATGGAAGCGCTCGCATGGCGCATTTACCAACGCATGGGTAAGCGATATCAGAATCGCGTAGAGGCGCGTCGAAAGAGGCAAGATGCTCTGCTGAATACGCTCCGAGCGTGCTTTGGGCTCAAGCCGGCGTAAAACTATGGCTTTATAGGGGGGTCTGTTTATATGCCCTGTGCAAAAAACGGCAAATATGAGTACTGTTACTAGATTAGTGGCAGTAAAAACAAAGAAACTTGGGCCGAATATTTGGATTCATTGAAGAGATAATAAACGAATGTGGAATATCTTGGCGCCAAGCAGGCTGTGCGGAACTCAAAAAGGGCTCGCGGGGCGGAAAAACGCTGCTACTAAATTGGTAGCAGTACTCATATTTGCCGTTTTTTGCACACGGCACCCTGAGACGGGTGCCCCGGAGCTCTCCGTAGGGGAGCGACGGGCTCAATCAGGGCACGAATGGTCCGCTCCGACCTGCAAAATCTGTGCTCACGGTGCGAATGGCGCCCCTAACCTTAAACTTTAGCTTGAACTTAGCTATAATGCGCTACGTTCCTGCCAGGCTGTGGTTGCGGACGGACGAAATGTCCATCCTAGTCCAAGACAGACGCGGTCAAAGGGATCCACGTAAGCGACCGCGTGCGCGCGGCGCGATCATGGCGCGTCCTAGATGTAAGCCGCACCGTCCGTTCTACTTTCTTTGGGGCAATACCGCCTCGCGGGCGAGCGGGCCAGTCGTGAAGGTGGCTATGGCCTCCCGAGCAAACACCCCGGTGCGCAAGTGTGGGGTCAAATACCAGGTCAGCTGGTGGGAACACCCGTTATTCCGCGCAACGCACGGATTGTATACGACACAGAAGGCAGGGTAGTGGACATGGTGAGGGGCAGCTTGATGCACGCGGCTCGGTTAGGTGCTGGGACCGCGGCGGTCATTGCCGTATTGGGCTTGAGCGGATGCGCGTTCAATCCACTGTCCACGTTCACGACACCCACGATTGACCAGATCGAGCGCGAGACCGTTACCCCTACGGTGTCGGACGATGCCCTGGTCACTCCCGGTACCCTGACGGTTGCCCTCGATACCTCCGATGCTCCGCAGGCCATGCAGGGCGCCGATGGTAACCTCACGGGCTACGCGGTCGACGCTGCCCGCGCCCTTGCAAGTCGCATGGGCCTCAAGGTTGCCTTCGTCGATGCGTCTTCTGCCGATTCCGCGCTTGGCGACAAAAAGGCCGACATCTTCATTGGCGACATCAATTCCACGGATGGTGACATCAGCACGCTTGGTACTTGCCTGTACGACGCTGCGGCAGTGTTCGGAAAGACGAGCGACGGCGAGTCGTTAAGCGTTTCCACCGAAACGCTTAACACCGCTACCCTGGGCGTTCAGACCTCTTCGGCCTCGCAGGAAGCGCTCGCCAAGCAGAGCATCACGGCCAACCAGAAGACCTTCTCCAACATCAACGAGTGCTTTGAGGCGCTCGAGTCCGGCGAGATCGACTACGTGATTTGCGATTCCACGGCCGGCGGCTACCTTGCGCGCCTGATGAGCCAGATCTCTTACGTCGGCGCGCTCGAGACACCCTCGACGCTCGGCGTCGCGGGCCTCGCGGCCAACGATGAGCTATGCCGTGCCGTGAGCGATGCCCTCGACGGTATCACGGTCGATGGCACGCTCGAGGCGGTCCACTCCGTCTGGTACGGCACGATGCCCTATGACCTCACCACCAAGACGGTCTCGGGCGCCGACGTGCAGTCGACCGACACCGGATCCAGCGAGTCCGCATCCTCCGATTCGAGCAGCGAGGGCGCAACCTCCGAGGATAAATCGTCCAGCCAGGAGGGCACTATCACCGACGACGACATTAACAAGCTCAATAGCTAGTTATTGCTAGGGGTGGCGTCTCCCATGCGCTAGGAGAGAGGCCTCTTCACGGTTTCAACACGCATTGCCGGGCTTTCCCAACAGGGGAGCCCGGCTTTTTCATTTCCGTAAAACCAGCAGGTCAAAGACATTTTTTAAGTACCAAACCAAAGTCGCCGTCGCCCTCCTATAGCGCACTTTGCCACAGAAAAGTGCGAGACTTCGGTATGCGGTATCAAGCAATCGTTATTCGGGTCTTTAGGAATCCGCGTGATTAAATGCACGGCAATGGGTACATAGCCAGTACAGTAAGTCCCCGAGGC
>DBFZQW010000144.1:0-5183 GCA_048521445.1 Collinsella sp.
GGCTTCCGCAAAGGTCCTCGTACTCGACTTTGGTGCGCAGTACGGTCAGCTCATTGCCCGTCGCGTCCGCGACCTCAACGTGTATTCCGAGATTGTCCCCTGCGACATCTCGGCCGACGAGATTCGCGAGATGAACGCCTCTGCGCTCATCCTTTCCGGCGGCCCGGCTTCTGTGTATGCCGGGGACGCTCCGTCCATCGATCCTGCCATCTTTGACCTGGGCCTTCCCGTCCTGGGCTTTTGCTATGGCCATCAGATCACGGCCGTGACGCTCGGCGGCAAGGTCGGCCACTCCGAGGTGGGCGAGTACGGCCGCGCTACCATTACGCGCACGGCCGGCGCCAAGCTCTTTAACTCCACGCCCATGGAGCAGACCGTGTGGATGAGCCACCGCGATGCCGTGTCCGAGGTGCCCGAGGGCTTTACCGTTACCGCCAGCACCGACGTGTGCCCGGTTGCCGCCATGGAGTGCGTCGAGCGCAAGATCTTCACCACGCAGTTCCACCCCGAGGTCAAGCACTCCGAGTATGGTCAGCAGCTGCTGAGCAACTTCCTGTTTGAGATCTGCGGCCTGGAGCCCAATTGGAGCATGGACAACCTGGTCGAGACCATGACGGCAGACTTCCGCGAGAAGGTCGGCGACGACCGCGTGATTCTGGCCCTGTCCGGTGGCGTCGACTCCTCCGTCGTGGCTGCGCTGGGCGCTCGCGCCGTGGGCAAGCAGATGACCTGCGTGTTCATCAACCACGGCTTGCTGCGCAAGGGTGAGCCCGAGCAGGTGGAGGAGGTCTTCACCAAGCAGTTTGACGTCGACTTTATCCACGTCCACGCCGAGGACCGTTATGCCGAGCTTTTGGCCGGCGTGACCGAGCCCGAGGAGAAGCGCCGCATCATCGGTACGCAGTTCTGGAAAGAGTTCTTTGCCGTGGCGCAGCAGCTCGAGACCGATGGCAAGCCGGTCAAGTACCTGGCTCAGGGCACCATCTACCCCGACATCATCGAGTCCGGCGCTCGCAAGACGGGCGGTAAGACGGCCACCATCAAGAGCCATCACAACCTGATCCCGTTCCCCGAGGGCGTGCACTTCGACCTCATTGAGCCGCTCGACCACTTCTTTAAGGACGAGGTCCGCGCACTTGGTCTGGCACTGGGCCTGCCGGGTCACATCGTGTTCCGTCAGCCCTTCCCGGGCCCGGGTCTTGCTATCCGTATCATCGGCGCGGTCGATAAGGAGAAGCTCGAGATCCTCAAGAACGCCGACGCCATCGTGCGCGAGGAGCTCGACGCCTACAACCAGCGTCTGTTTGAGCAGACCGGCGAGCGCAACTCCGAGCACAGCTGCTGGCAGTATTTCGCGGTCCTGCCCGACATCAAGTCCGTCGGCGTTATGGGTGACGAGCGCACCTATCAGCGCCCGATCATCCTGCGTGCCGTCGAGTCCAGCGATGCCATGACCGCCGACTGGGCCAAGCTGCCCTACGACGTGCTGGCCCGCATCTCCGGCCGCATCGTTGCCGAGGTTCCCGGCGCCAACCGCGTGTGCTACGACATCACGTCCAAGCCGCCGGCGACGATAGAGTGGGAGTAGGACGACAGGGTTCTGACCTGCGATTTTGAGTGCCGCACTATGCCGCTGAGTTTCGTTTCGTACGAGAGTCATGACAAAGCCACCAGCGACGGAGATGAGTAAAAGCGATTAAAGAGTCTCCGTTCCCTGTGTTGGGACGGAGGCTCTTTCTTTGCCGTTTTACTCCCTTGTCTCCGTTCGGGGATTATTTCTTGCTCATTTAGGGCTATTCGCGCTGAAAGATTTTGACTAGCTTGGTGTCCTTTATTTCGTAGACAATGTCTGCGACGTTCTCGACCAGCCTCTTATCGTGGGAGACGAACACTATCGTTCCGGCATAGGCGCTCATCATCTGCTCGAGGGCTTCGGCGCTCTTGATGTCCAGGTAATTTCCAGGCTCGTCCATGAGCAAGATGTTGTATCTGCCCAGCAGCATCTTCGCGAGTAGCAGCTTGATGACTTCGCCTCCCGAGAGAACGCCAACGTCCTTTGTCAGGTCGCGCGGTCCGATTCCCATAGAGGCGAGGATGCCTCGAATTTCGGTCATGCTGTACTCGCAACCATCCTGCATGAACGAGATCGCAGACTGACGGGCGTCGAACTTGTAGCCTGTTTGCTCGAAGTAACCGATCTCTGCCTTGGGAGAGATGTTGATACCGTCGGCGCGTCGAGCGATTGCCTTCAGCAGGCTGGTCTTTCCTGTACCGTTGCCACCGGTGATGGCCACTTTGGCACCGAGCGGTATCTCGAAATTCGCGTGGTCATAGAGCATGCAGTTGCCGAAGCTCAAGCTGAAATCGTCTGCCGAGATGGGAAATTTACTATGCAGTTCCAGGGCCTTGCTCTGGCGGAACCGCACGGCGCGAATGCTATCTGGGGCCTCAATCCCTTCGAGTGCTTCGAGGCGCTTCTCCATGTCCTTAGCCGCCTGGTACATCCTCTTCTGTTTGGTGCCGGTTGCTTTCTGATGCCCCAATCGACCTGCATACTCGTTGCTTTTTTTCGCAGCCTTCCGCTTGGCGTCGACCTGCCGTGCTTTTTTCCGTTGTTTTTCGATGGCGGCTTCGAGGCGATCGCGCTCGCGCATCGCCTCTTCGTATCGAGTCGCCTGAGCTTTGCGCTCTTCTTCTTTCTGTCGCAGATAGTCGGAGTAGTCACCCCAGAATTCGGAAATACCGCCGTCTTTGAGCTCCCAGATCTTGTCTACCACCTGGTCGAGAAAATGACGGTCATGGCTCACGATGAGCAGAGCCCCATCAAATGCCTTGAGTTGTCCGACGAGAAGGCGGATGCCGTCTTGGTCGAGGTGGCTCGTAGGCTCGTCGGCGAAGATCGCGCTTGCATGCTGGGAGAGTGCAGAGGCAATCTTGGCGCGTGTTTCCTCCCCGCCGCTCATCGTCTCCTGCGCCACTCCGGCGACGTTGAGACGGGAGAGCATCTCACCACTGTCCTGAGCCGCATCAAGGTCGAGTTCATCGAGTTGGCCGATGAGGGCAATGCTGCCGAAGCGCCTGACGTCGGCGTCCGCAATGGTAAGATTGCCGCTCAGAATTTTAAGCAGGCTGGTTTTGCCTGCGCCATTGTCTCCCACCAAGCCGATGCGATCGTAGGAGTAGATTTCCAACTCTTCGATATCCAGGATATCGCGGCCGGCATATTCCAAAAAGATGTCTTTAGCTTTGACTATGAGTTCCATAGGTTGAACCGCCTTTTGTGTATTAGCCTTTTACTGGAAGCGCAGCCATGCCAAAAAAGATTGCTCACGTCGATTTTTCGCCTTTGCCCAATTGCCGGCGCGAGCGTTTTGACCTTGCGCAAGCCGGCAAATCCGAAAATGATAGTTGGCGACGAATAAGGAGCGCGATGTGGGATGTCGGCGCAATACCTCGTCGTCGCAAGGACTTGAAGGCTGACGCGTGAACCGATGGCTGCCGCCTCTTTTTTTCGAATACTTGGGCTATTGAATCTGCCCGGTATCTCTTTTCCCCGCGCTTCGGACGCTCGGAGCAAGCAGCATAGCCATCGCAAGCAGTACCATGGTCGCTCCAGAGCCGACGAACCATAACGGAGCTCCAAGCAGATCCGCAAAAACGGAGGGAGCTGCGAGGCCCATGGGCATGGCCCAAGCCATGATGGTTCCGTAGAGGCCGAAAACGCGGCCTAGGTACTCAGGAGGTATCTGCTCCTGCATAAGGGCAGTCTGGGTTCCCGCGTACAACGGGGAGCATGCGCCCATAAGAAAGCTCACCGGCAGGAAAGCAGCGAACAATGACGGGCCGAGCGATCCGGATACGATTGCGGCAATGCCGAAGCCGGCAATCGCGGCGACCATGGTGAACGACCTATTGCGGAACCCTCCCGTAACCGCCAAGATACCGGACCCAGCCAGCATGCCTGCAGAAAAAAGGATTTCCACCAAAGCGGCATCCCCCGTGCTACCGCCAAAATGCCCCAAGGTCATTATTGGGAACAATGCCGCGAGCGGAGAGAACGCGAAAGCGAAGACGAACCCGCACCAAAGAAGGGCGAACAGCCCCCTGTACCCCCTAATCAGCTTGTAGCCGTCCGAAATCTCAGAGAAGAGCTCTCGAACCTTATTGGAAAAGGACAAGCTGCGGTCGACTTCGTCGAGGCCCCCTGCGTCTATCTGTGCGGCGAGGACGGCTAAAGAAGCGAAAAGCGCTCCCAGCACGTCGAGGACAATCATAGCGGTAATGCCCGCCACGGGATAAATCACTGCTGCAAGCGCGGCGCCAAGAATGTATCCGCCGGACTGAATCGCCTGAGTCACCCCCGATAGGCGAACGAGATGCTCCGGTGGGGCGAGATGGGGCGTGAGAGATTGGGAGGCTGGCGTGTAGAACGAAGTACCAACTGCACGGAGAAACAAGGCGATGAGAATTAGCCATGCAGGTAAGCTGCCGGCCAACGAGGCAATCGCCAAGGCGGCACCCACCGCGGCAATGAAGAGGTCGGCGCCGATGAGGACACGTTTCAAAGGCAGTCTGTCGACAACGGCGCCCGCAAGGATTCCGAACAAAGCAATCGGCAGAAAGCCTGCCAGCGATGCTAAGGAGAGGAGAGAAGACGACCCTGTCGTGAGGGCGAGATGCCAAATGAGACCCATCTGGAGAATCGAACTCGTCAATGTCGACACGAGCTCCCCGCCCCATACGAAACAAAGCTTGAATTGCCATGAATGGCACAGCAGAGCAGACCTGCCCCGAGAGGTTTCAAATATCATGGTTATGTCCAATCGTGAAATGGCGTGCAGAAAAACAGCGCGACGCCACAACAGCGCCGCTTTCTAGGCGCTCATCCACGTGCGGAAAAGACCAACCACGACACCCCTCCTTTGTTAATTCGGTCTGGCAAACCATGTAATATTAACGAGGCTTGAGTTTGCCTGTCAAGAATCGACCATCGGAAAGGGCAATCCTCTCTGGCCCCTTGATTATCAACTTTATCCGAACACCTCCCACATTCATCCGCACATGTGCGGATGAATGTGGGAACCCGATACCCTGAGGGCCGGATCGGCCGGCCCCGGGAGATCGGAGGACGGCATGTCCGGAAAGAAGAAGAGCGGCTCCGCAAGGGCGGTCCCGAGGGCCTA
>DBFZQW010000145.1:0-18324 GCA_048521445.1 Collinsella sp.
CACTGCGTATACGGAAGGCACGATGGCGGCCGAGACGATAGCAAGGGCGAGCACGGCAAAGAAGCTGATGAGGTAGACCAGCGAGGATCCCGAGAAGGTGCCGAGCCAATCGGGAACCTTGGCATCGTAGAAGTGGTCATGAATGGCGACGACGGTTGCCGACACCACAAGCGGGCCGATAATGCCGGTGTCGAGCGTCTTGATGCCGTCGATGACGGTGATACCGCTGGCGGAGGTCAAAGATGACGGGTACTTAAGCCCAAGGTTGTCTCCGCTCAGCTTAATGATCTCGCTCAAAAAGAAGCAGTAGGCAAAATAGGCGACGAGAGCCTCGAGGCAGCAACGAGCCGGTTGTTTTTGGGCAAGACCGATGGGCAGCGCTACGGCAAAAAGGAGCGGGAGACGTTTAAAGACCGTCCACGAGCCGCGCTGGATGATGGTCCAGAAAACGTACCAAGGGGTTCCGTATACGGCGAGATCGCCGACGATGTCTACGGTCGTGGCGAGGGCGGAGATGCCGACCATGAGGCCTGATATAGAAAACAGCATGGCGGGCGCGAACATGGCTCCGCCAAAACGTTGGATTTTCTGCAGCATAATATGCCTTTCGGATGCAACATGCTGTGCGAGCAAGAACGTTTAAACAATGAACTCATTGTAGAGGACTGGCTGCTTGCCGCATTGACGGTTTTGATTCGGTCCGATTTGGGTTTCGGGGGAACCGTCGACGGTAAATAATCCGTGCTTTACCGATAATCGGTTTAAACAACCCAAAGAAATGCTATCGTGCCTAGCCATACATATTCATTAGAGGTGAAACAATGCCAAAAGCGATTTATGAAGGAATCTACCGCGAGATTCGTTCGCGCATTATCAACGGAACCTATGCGTTCCAGGAGATGCTGCCGACCGAGGCCGAGCTGACTGCGGAATTCGGATGCACTCGCAATACCGTCCGTCGCGCCTTGAGTATGCTGGCCGACGGGATGTTTGTGCAGCCCATACACGGCAAGGGCGTGCGCGTTATTTGGCTTAAGGGCGAAACCGACATGTTGGGCGCACTCGAAGAGGTTGAGTCGTTTGGCGAGTTTGCAAAGCGCAACAATGCCGTTGCATCGACGGACGTTAAGTCTTTTGAACATCTGGTCTGCACCGAGCAACTCTCTCGTCACCTGGGCTTTAAGGTGGGCGAGGAGCTGATTCGCGTGGTGCGCGTCCGTAGCCTTAACGGTAGCGCTCGCCAGGTGGACCACGGCTATTTTCTGGAGTCGATCGCCAAAGGCCTGACGCCCGAGATCGCCGCAAAGTCAATTTACGACTATCTGGAGCACAAACGCGGCGTCAAAGTGATGGCGAGTCGCCGTACGGTGAGCGTCGAGCTTGCCAACGATGAGGACTGCAGCTATCTTGACCTTGGCAAATACAACTGCGTTGCCGTCATGGAGAGCCAGTCGTACACCTCGGACGGCATCTTGTTCGAGGTCACGCATGCCCGCACGCATCCCGAGATCTTCCACTACCGCGTCAACTCCAAGCGATAGCCGGCTAGCTCGCAGCCTGACGAGACTCATGCCCTCAAAGAGAAAACGCCCGGTCAAACCGACGATGCATCGGCTTGACCGGGCGTTTTCTCTGCATTCGATAACAAATAATTGTTTATACAAAACTTGTCAAGTATCAAGTTGAAATTACCGTTCACCGAAGTTTTTCTACCGCTCTAGTAATACTTGTTCAAACAACTAGCCAAATAGCGTATCGTACAAATCAGCAAAAGGGGCAAAGTCCCCGAGCCAATCTCCGAAGGCGGCGGCAAAGGGTGCCGCCACGGTGTGAAAGGGTGGATTGTAATGAAGAACGAAATGAGCAGAAGGCAGTTCCTGGGCTTTGCTGGTTCCGCGGCTGCGGTTCTTGGTCTGGGCCTCGTGGGCTGCGGTGGTTCTGCCGGCTCCGGCTCCTCTGCTTCTGGTGACGCTGCCGAGGTCTACTTCCTCCAATTCAAGCCCGAGGTCGACAAGGAGTGGAAGGAGATCGCCAAGGCCTATAAGAAGGAGAAGGGCGTCGAGGTCAAGATCGTGACCGCTGCCTCCAACACCTACGAGGAGAAGCTCAAGTCCGAGATGTCCAAGAGCTCCGCTCCGACCCTGTTCCAGGTCAACGGCCCCACTGGTCTTAAGAACTGGAAGGATTACTGCGCCGATCTGTCCGATACCAAGCTCCGCGGTGAGCTCATTGACGACTCCCTGGCTCTGCAGTCCGATGGCAAGGATCTGGGTATCGACTGGGTCCAGGAGAGCTACGGCATCATCTACAACAAGCAGCTGCTCGAGAAGGCTGGCTACAAGGCCGAGGACATCAACTCCTTCGACAAGCTGAAGGCTTGTGCCGACGACATCCAGGCCCGCAAGGACGAGCTTGGTGTTGAGGGTGCCTTCACTTCTGCCGGCATGGATGACTCTTCCAGCTGGCGCTATACCACCCACCTCGCCAACCTCCCGCTCTACTACGAGTTCGAGAAGGAGCACAACCAGGAGGACGACGAGATCAAGGGCGAGTATCTCGACAACTTCAAGCAGATCTTCGACCTGTACATCACCGACTCCACTTGCGATCCTTCGCAGCTTGCTTCCAAGACCGGCGACGACGCCACCAACGAGTTCGCAACCGGCAAGGCCGTCTTCTATCAGAACGGCTCTTGGGCTTACGCTGACCTCACCAAGGCCGGTATGACCGACGACCAGCTCGGCATGCTGCCGATCTACATCGGCGTTGACGGCGAGGAGAACCAGGGCCTGTGCTCCGGCGGCGAGAACTACTGGTGCGTTAGCTCCCAGGCTTCCGAGGATGCCCAGAAGGCCACCGAGGACTTCATGTATTGGTGCGTCACTTCTGACACCGCCACCAGCATCATCGCTGACAAGATGGGTCTGACCGCCCCGTTCAAGAGCGCTAAGGAGACCACCAACGTCTTCTCTCAGCAGGCCGTTGCCATGGCCAAGGACGGCAAGAAGACCGTCGCTTGGGACTTCGTTTACATCCCCTCCGAGGAGTGGAAGAAGAACCTCAAGCAGGCTCTCATCGCTTATGCTGCCGACAACACCAAGTGGGACGGCGTCAAGAACGCCTTCGTCGATGGCTGGAAGACCGAGAAGGCTGCTTCCGAGTAAGCAGTTGCTGCCCAAGCTATCTGATTAGCGACAGGGGGCGGGCAGACGTAGGTTTGCCCGCCCCCTGCATATTGAAAGGACCCTTCTATGGGCAAAGCACTCAAGCGCTGGTGGCCGCTCTTTATGCTGCCCACGTGCCTGGCGTTTATGATCGGGTTCGTGATCCCCTTTATCCAGGGTTTCTATCTCTCGTTCTGCCAGTTTATTACCATCAACAACACGCACTTTGTCGGTATCGAGAACTACGTGCGCGCACTGTCCGATCCGCAGTTTGCCACGTCGTTCTTCTTTACCGTGGCGTTTGCCTTCCTGTCGACGGTGCTCATCAACGTGATCGCCCTCGCCATCGCGCAGGCGCTCACCCGCAAAGCGCTCAAAGGCACCAACATCTTCCGTACGATCTTCTTTATGCCTAACCTGATTGGCGGCATCGTGCTGGGCTACATCTGGCAGATTCTGATCAACTGCCTGCTCTCCAATGTGGGCGCCCAGCTCATCGCCCTTAACTCTGCTGCTGGCTTCTGGGGCCTTATCATCCTGACCCTGTGGCAGCAGGTCGGCTACATGATGATCATCTACATCGCTGGTCTGCAGTCCATTCCGTCCGACTACATCGAGGCCGCCAAGGTCGACGGTGCCACGGCATGGCAGACGTTTTGGAAGGTTAAGATCCCTAACCTGATGCCGACCATCACCATCTGCCTGTTCCTGTCCATCACCAACGGCTTTAAGCTGTTCGACCAGAACCTCGCCCTTACCGGCGGCGCCCCCGCGCACTCCACCGAGATGCTCGCCCTGAACATCTACAACACGTTCTATTCGCGTGCCGGTATCGCATGGCAGGGCATTGGTCAGGCCAAGGCGGTTATCTTCTGCATCCTGGTCGTGGCCATCTCCATGATCCAGCTTAAGGCCACGAGGTCCAAGGAGGTGCAGCAGTAATGAAACGCGATAAGGTTATCAACCGCGCGCTCTCGATTTTCTTTACGATCCTGTCGCTCGCGTGGATCTACCCCGTGTTCATGATTGCGCTTAATTCTTTTAAGAAAGCGACCGCAATCAGCACCACCACGGCATTCGATCTGCTCACGCCCGAGACGTTCAACGGCCTCGCAAACTACATGCACGCCCTTAACGAGCAGGGCTTTGCCTCGGCATTTATGTACTCGCTCATCATCACGGTCACGTCGGTCGTGCTGATCTTGGTGTGCTGCTCCATGTGCGCTTGGTACGTGGTTCGTGTCAACAACAAGATCTCGAACTTCTTCTATTACCTGTTCGTGTTCTCGATGGTCGTGCCCTTCCAGATGCTCATGTTCACGCTGTCCAATTTGGCGGACCGCATCGGCTTCAACACGCCGTTCAACATCTGCTTTATCTACCTCGGCTTTGGCGCGGGCCTGGCGGTCTTTATGTTCGCCGGCTTTGTAAAGAACATTCCGCTCGAGATCGAAGAGGCGGCCATGATCGACGGCTGCAACCCGGTCCAGGTGTTCTTTAAGATCGTCCTTCCCATCATGAAGCCCACCTATCTTTCGGTCGGCATCCTCGAGACCATGTGGGTCTGGAACGACTATCTGCTGCCCTACCTTACACTCGACTCCACCAAGTACAAGACCATTCCTATCTTGATCCAGTACTTCCGCGGCGGCTACGGCCACGTCGAGCTCGGCCCCATGATGGCCTGCATCATGATGGTCGTTATCCCCATCGTTATCATGTACATCCTCTGTCAGAAGTACATCATCGACGGCGTGGTGGCAGGTGCCGTCAAGGGCTGATGCCGTAACTGTTTTGCAAGTTTCTGCGGCGCCCCTCAGCGCGGCGCCGCATATCGAAAGGTAGAGACATGGCCGAGATCGTTCTCAAACATGTTCAGAAGGTGTATCCCAACAACGAGTCAAAAAAGAAGGGCTTCTTTGGCAAAAAGAAGAAGACCGAGGAGAAGAAGCACAACCTCAAGGTTACCGAGGACGGTGTGCTCGCTGTAGAGGACTTCAACCTCACCGTTCACGACCAGGAGTTCGTCGTCCTCGTTGGCCCCTCTGGCTGCGGTAAGTCCACGACGATGCGCATGGTCGCCGGCCTGGAGGACATTACCTCGGGCGATGTGCTCATCGACGGCAAGCGTGTCAACGACGTGGCGCCCAAGGACCGCGACATCGCCATGGTGTTCCAGAGCTACGCTCTGTACCCCAATATGACGGTGTACGAGAACATGGCATTTACGCTCGAGCTCAAGAAGGTTCCCAAGGACGAGATCGACCGCAAGGTTCGCTCTGCTGCCGAGATTCTGGGCATTACCGAGTACCTCGACCGTAAGCCCAAGGCGCTCTCCGGCGGCCAGCGCCAGCGTGTCGCTATCGGCCGCGCCATCGTGCGTGACCCCAAGGTCTTCCTGATGGACGAGCCGCTGTCCAACCTGGACGCCAAGCTTCGTAACCAGATGCGTGCCGAGCTCATTAAGCTGCGCCACGAGATCAAGGGCACGTTCATTTATGTTACTCACGACCAGACCGAGGCTATGACCCTCGGTGACCGTATCGTGGTCATGAAGGACGGCGTCGTCCAGCAGATCGCCACGCCGCAGGAGGTCTTCAACCATCCCGCGAACATCTTCGTCGCCGGCTTCATCGGCGTGCCGCAGATGAACTTCTTCGATGCCCAGCTGGTGCGCTCGGGCAACGGCTTTACCGTCAAGACCGAGGATATGAACGTGGCACTCGCCCCCGAGACTTGCGCTCAACTTGCCCTCAACTGGGACGGCGGCGACGTGAAGGAGATTACGGCCGGCGTGCGTCCCGAACAGATTCTGCTTGCCGACAAGGGCGAGGAGGGCGCGCTCCAGGGTACCGTCGAGGTGACCGAGCTCATGGGCTCGACCGAGCATGTCCACGTGACCGCTCCCGACGGCCAGTTTGTCCTGATTATCCCCGTCGTCGACCTCGAGGCCAAGGGCGCGCTCAAGGCTGGCGACACCATCTGGTTCAAGTTTGAGAAGAACGCGACCCACCTCTTCGATAAGGTCTCTGGCAAGAACCTTATCTAGGCCCGGTGCAACCAGGCCCTTCCTTTGGGCGACTGCGGTATTGCCATCCTTTTGCCGCGGTCACATATAAGGCTCCCCTCCCGTCCACTGGGCGAGAGGGGAGCCTTTCTTTGTGTTGGGGTTGTCCATCGGCCAGTTTGTCTTGATTTGTAACAGGAGGAAGGCCAAATTGGGCTTAGATGTTACAGATTGAGACAGCGTCGAGCTGCCCGTCCTTTCATCTCGATCTGTAACACGAAGGACTGATTTCGGCGGTTACCTGTTACAGTTCGAGATTGTTTTAGCCGCCTTGCCCGTCTGTCTCAATCTGTAACAGGTGGACCCAATTTTGCAGGCTAGATGTTACAGATCGAGATTCTTCGGTCGAGTCGGGTCACAGGGTAGCGTGCGGGCACAAAAAGCGGAGCCGCGTTGCCACGACTCCGCTTTCAAGAGGATGGGTAAAGGAAACGAAATTAGCTCAGGTGCCAAATCTCGTCGTTGTACTGGGAGATCGTGCGGTCAGACGAGAAGGTGCCGGCGTTGGCGATGTTGATCAGCGCCTTGCGCATCCAGGCGTCCTGGTCCTCATAGTCGGCCAGCACGCGCTCCTTGGTCTGGATATACTCCTCAATGTCGAGCAGGGCCATAAACCAGTCCTTGCCCTTAATGTCGTCGTGCAGGCGCTGCAGGCGCTCGGCGTTGCCGGTCGCCATAAAGGCGGGGTTGGTGATGAAGTCCACCAGCAGTTTAATGCCGGGCTTGCGGTAGAGCGCACCGGCGTCATAGGCGCCGTCGGCGTAGAGCTGCTCGACCTGTTTGGACGAGGCACCAAAGGTATAGATGTTCTCGTCGCCCACGAGCTCGGCAATCTCCACGTTGGCACCGTCGAGCGTGCACAGGGTTAGGGCGCCGTTGAGCATGAACTTCATGTTGGAGGTGCCGCTCGCCTCCTTGGAGGCCAGGCTGATCTGCTCGGAGATGTCAGCGGCGGGGATCACGCGCTCGGCGGCGGTGACGTTGTAGTTCTCGATCATGACAACCTGCAGGTAGGGAGCCACGTCGGGGTCGTTTGCGATCCACTGTGACAGCGTCAGGATCAGATGGATGATGTCCTGGGCGATGGTGTAGGCAGGGGCCGCCTTGCCGCCAAAGATGATGGTGACGGGGTGCTTAGGTCTGTTGCCGTTCTTGATATCGAGGTACTTCCAGATGATGTAGAGCGCGAGCATCTGCTGGCGCTTGTACTCGTGGATGCGCTTGACCTGGACGTCGATGATGGCGTTGGAGGGAATGGTCACGCCCTGCTCGAGCGCCATGAACTGGCGCATGATGGCCTTGGCCTCGACCTTGGTGGCGGCCAGGCGCTCAAGAACGTCCTTGTCGTCGGCGAACTTGGCGAGTTTGCTCAGATCGCCGGTGCTGCGCCAGTCGGTGCCGATCACATCGTCGAGCAGGTTGGCGAGCGCGGGGTTGGCCCCATGGATCCAGCGGCGGAAGGTGATGCCGTTGGTCTTGTTGGAGAACTTCTTGGGATACATCTCGTAGAACGGATGAAGCTCGGTGTCCTCGAGGATCTTGGTGTGGAGGGCGGCTACGCCGTTGATGGAGAAGCCAAAGTGAATGTCCATGTGGGCCATGTGGACGGTGTCGTATTCGTCGATGATGGCGACGCGCGGGTCATCGTGCTCGGCCTTCGCGATCTCATCGAGCTTGACGATAATGTCGGCGATGGCAGGGGAGACCTTCTGCAGGCCGGCGAGCGGCCACTTCTCGAGCGCCTCGGCAAGAATCGTGTGGTTAGTGTAGGCGACCATGGAGCGTACGATGGTCACGGCCTCGTCAAACTCGATGCCATGCTCGGTGGTGAGCAAGCGAATGAGCTCGGGAATGACCATGGTGGGGTGCGTGTCGTTGATCTGGACAACGGCGTAATCGGCCAGATCGTGCAGGTTGCTGCCGCGCTCGACGGCCTCGTCGATCAGGAGCTGGGCGGCGTTGCTCACCATGAAGTACTCCTGATAGATGCGAAGTAGGCGGCCCTGCTCGTCGGAATCGTCGGGGTAGAGGAACAAGGTGAGGTTCTTGGCGATCTCGGTCTTGTCGAAGTCGATGGAGCTGCCGGGGACCAGGCCGTCGTCGACGCTCGCCAGGTCGAACAAACGCAGGCGGTTCTTGGTGGGCTGGCCGTAACCGGGCACATCGATGTTGACGAGCTTGGAGGTAACGGCAAAATCGCCGAACTCGACGGTGTAGGAGCGGTCATCGTCGACTAGGATGTCCTGCTCACCGAGCCACTCGTCGGGGACGGCCTTCTGCTGGTTGTCGACAAAGCGCTGACGGAACAGACCGTAGTGATAGTTGAGGCCCACGCCATCGCCGGTCAAGCCCAGCGTGGCGATGGAATCCAGGAAGCATGCGGCCAAGCGGCCCAGGCCGCCGTTGCCGAGTGACGGCTCGACCTCGAATTCCTCGATCTTGTTGAGGTCGTGGCCTGCGGCGGTGAGCTGGTCCTTAACCTCGTCGTAGATGCCGAGGTCGATCATGTTGTTGATGAGCAGCTTGCCGATCAAAAATTCGGCGGAAATGTAATAGAGCTTTTTCTTGCCGTTGTTGAGCGGGCAGGCGGCGGAGCGCTCCTGCACGAGTTTGACCAGCAGCTTGTAAATGCGACGGTCGTCGAGCTGCTCGAGCGAGGTGCCAAAAGACTGCTCGGCGAGTTCCATGAGGTTAATTTGGGGCATGTTTTCTCCTGTGATGGGTTGTTTCATGTCTGCAATTCATAAGAAGCCCGCGCGAGGGGATTGGGGTGGCCTCGCGCGGGAAAAGCAAGCGCGTCCGCACGGTGGGGAGGGGTTGGGCGCGGTAGCTCCTATTGAGGAAGCTCGATTTCGGCTTCCGACGGGATGCGGAAGTAGGTCTCGGTCCAGTCGGTGAGTTTGTGCTCGAGCTCGCGGGTGATGGCGCCGTCGAGCATGCGCCAGGTCCAGTTGCCGCCCAGTGTGGCAGGGGTGTTGATGCGCGCCTCGTTGCCCAAGTTGAGCAGGTCCTGCATGGTGTAGATGCACGTGTCGCTCACGCTGGCTGCGATGGTTCGGTTGAGTGCGTCGGTGATAGGCTCGCCGGCCTGCTGATGGGTGTACAGGGCTGCCTGCTCGCGCTGACGCGGGGTGGCCGTTCCCTCAAACCAGCCGCGCGCCGTCTCGTTGTCGTGGGTGCCCACGTAGGCGACGGTGTTGGCGATGTAGTTATGCGGCAGGTAGTACGAGTTGGTGCCCTCAAAGGCAAACTGCAGGATCTTCATGCCGGGGAAGCCCGAGTTGTCGCGCATGTCGATGACGCCGGGGGTGAGGAAGCCCAGGTCCTCGGCGATGATGGGCAGCGTGCCGAGCTTTTCCTCGAGCGTCTTGAAGAACTTGAGGCCGGGACCCTGCGTCCACGAACCGTAGGACGAATCGGGCGAGGAGAACGGCACCTCCCAATAGGCCTCGAAGCCGCGGAAGTGATCCAGGCGGATGACGTCGTACATGTCGAGGGCGGCGCGAATGCGGCCCTCCCACCAGGAGAAGCCGTCGGACTCCATGGCGTCCCAGTCGTAGATGGGGTTGCCCCAGTACTGGCCGGTGGCCGAGAACTGGTCGGGCGGCGTGCCGGCGACGCTCACGGGATTGCCGGCGGCGTCGATCTTAAAGAGCTCAGGTGTCGCCCACATCTCGACGGAGTCACGCGAGACATAGATGGGCAGGTCGCCGATGATGAGAATGTCGCGCTCGTTGGCATAGGCCTTGAGGCGGCTCCACTGGCGATCGAAGAAGTACTGCGTCATCTGGTGGTAGAGCATACGCGCCGGATGGTCGGCGCAGACCTTGGCGGAAGCCTCGCCGCGGGTGCGGAGCTCCGCGGGCCACTCCCAAAACGCCTTGAGACCGCACTCCTCTTTGACGGTCATGAACTCACAGTAGGGGATGAGCCAGTCCTCGTTGGCTTGGATAAAGCCATCGAAATCGGCTGGCTTGTCGGCGGCAAAGCGCTCAGCGGCGCGGTCGAGAATCTGACGGCGGCCGCCAAAGATAGCACCGTAGTCGACATTGCTGGGGTCGGATCCCAGATACACGCCATCGATATCGCGCTGCTCCAGATACCCTGCCTCGATAAGCTCGGCAAAGTCGATAAAGTTGGGGTTGCCAGCGCGGGCCGAGAACGACTGATAGGGCGAATCGCCATAGCTGGTCGTCGTAAGGGGCAGAATCTGCCAGTAATGTTGTTTGCACGAGGCGAGAAAATCGACGAAGTCGTAGGCATTCCAGCCAAAGCCGCCGATTCCGTATGGTCCGGGCAGAGATGAGACGGGCATGAGGACGCCGCTTGCACGCTCCATGAATGCGCTCACCAACCTTCTTGTTGTGGGGTCGGCCTGCCGATGGATGTGCAGTCCGCCTCCGATGTTCTGATCTGATACGCCTATTGTAAAACATGTTGTTTAAACATGTACAGGCAAGATAAAAAAGTTGGTCGATTTTCGGCGAATGGTTGCATGCCATGAAAAAGCCCCGACCTCACAACGTGAGATCGGGGCAAGAGCGGTATGTAGGTTTTTGCTACTCGGCGTCGGCGAAGCCGTTGGGGTTGTGGCTCTGCCAGTTCCAGCTATCGCGGCACATGTCCGCGATGTCGTACTGGGCCTTCCAGCCCATCATGCGCTCGGCCTTGGAGGCATCGCACCAGTTGGCAGCGATGTCGCCGGCGCGGCGCTCGCGGATCACGTAGGGCAGCTCCTTGCCACAAGCCTTGGAGAAGGCGGCGACGACCTCGAGTACCGAGGTGCCGGTGCCGGTGCCCAGGTTAAAGATCTCGACGCCGGTCTTGCCGTTCATCCAGTTAAGGGCGGCAACGTGACCAGAGGCCAGATCGCACACGTGGATGTAGTCGCGCACGCCGGTGCCGTCGGGGGTGGGGTAGTCGTTGCCAAAGACCTGAACGGCCTCGAGCTTGCCCACGGCGACCTGGGCGACATAGGGCACCAGGTTGTTGGGGATGCCCTTGGGGTCCTCGCCGATCAGGCCCGACGGATGAGCGCCGATGGGGTTGAAGTAACGGAGCAGCACGACGTCCCACTCGGGGTCGGCGGTGTGGACGTCCATAAGGATCTGCTCGATCATCCACTTGGTCCAACCATAGGGGTTGGTCGCGGGCTTCTTAGGATCCTCCTCGGTGACGGGCGGGTTGTCCGGGTCGCCGTAGACGGTCGAGGAGCTCGAGAAGATGATGGACTTGCAGCCATGGTTGCGCATGACGTCGATGAGCACCAGGGTGTTCTCGATGTTGTTGTGGTAGTACTCGACGGGCTTGCTCACCGACTCGCCGACGGCCTTAAAGCCGGCGAAGTGGATGACGCGGTCGATCTGATGGGTATCGAAGATCTTGTTCATCGCATCGCGGTCGAGCACGTTGGCCTCGTAGAAGGTGAGGTTCTTGGCGGCCTCGTCGCCCACGATGGTCTTGACGCGGTCGACGGCGACGGCGCTGGAGTTGGAGAGATCATCGACGATGACGACCTGGTAGCCACCCTCGAGCAGCTGAACGACGGTGTGCGAGCCGATAAAACCGGCGCCACCGGTAACGAGGACGCAGGTGTCTTTGGGGTCGAGTGCTTTGGACATGTAGTCTCCTATCGAATCAGGAACACTTCTTCAGGGGAGTATAGCGCAGGCAGGGACGCCCAAATCGTGCGCTGTAGGAAAAGCAGAGGATTGTGCTAACGTACTCATAGAAGAGCTTGCGTACGCATAACCTGATCTTTGGCATTTGCTTACGAGCCGCTGACCTTGCAGTTTCCTGCCGTTCGTGGAAATCGTTGGGACGCGCCATATGTACGCTAATATGTATGAGTTGAGCGACATATAAATAAGCATGTAACGGAGTACATATGTCACCAAACAGCGATTCCATCCTTTCCCAGGAGCTCTCGCGCCGCACTGCCCTCAAGGCCCTGTTCGGCGCCGCTTCTGCGGCAGTTCTTTTTGGCCTGCCCGCTCGCGCCCATGCGGCGGAGGCTTCCAAAGAAACCACCGATAAACTGAATGCCGCCCAGGCCCAGCTCGACGAGGTTCAGGCCCAGCTCGACAGCATCGCAAATGAGTATGCGGCGCTGGCCAACAAGAATGCCCAGACCCTCAACGACATCGAGAATGTCCAGGGCAAGATTGACGACACGCAAGCCCAGATCGATGAAAAGAAGGCCGAGCTCAAGAAGAAGCGCAATGACCTTTCCGATCGCGTGGCCGCCAGCTACAAGTCCGGCGGCACGAACATCCTGTCGCTGCTGCTGGCCTCTGGCTCGTTTGAGGAACTCGTCGCCAACGCGCATTACGTTGAGAAGATCAACAAGAGCGACCGCGATGCCATCGAGGATATCCAGACCATCCAGGAAGAGCTCGATGCGCAAAAGACCGAGCTTGAGTCGCAGAAAGCCGACTTAGAGAAGCTCAAGGACCAGCAGACGGCTCAGATGCAGGATATGCAGGCCAAGCAGCAAGAAGTCCAGACCGTGCTGAACGGTCTTTCCGACGACGTCAAGGAGCTCATGGCTCAGCGCGATTCCGAGATCCTCGCTGCCGCCCAGGCTGAGGAGGCTGCCAGGAAGGCCGCCGCTGCTGCCGCTGCCGCGAACAAGAACAATTCCTACTCGGGTGGTTCAAGCTCGGGTGGCGGATCGTATGCGCCCGGAACCCCGCAACAGAATGCCGGCTCGGGCAAACAGCAGGCCGTCATCAACGCGTGCTACTCTACGCCTTCGCCGGGTCAGAACTGGTGCGCGGCGTGGGTTACCAATGTCTTCCGTAACGCTGGCGTTGGCTACTTTGGCGGCAACGCGTGCGATATGTTTAACGCATGGTGCTATAGCTCCGACCGCTCGGCATTGCAGGTGGGCATGATCGTGGCCGATTCCTCGCACAGCGGCACGGGTGCTCCGGGCCTTATCTACGGTCATGTGGGTATCTACGTTGGCGGCGGCATCGTTATGAGCAACGAGGGTGCCATTACATCGAAGTCGCTCGATTCGTTTATTAGCTTCTATGGCACTGGCTCTGGCGTGCGTTGGGGCTGGCTCGGCGGTATTGCGCTGTCGTAACGGTGGTTTGAAGTAAGTTGGTCCGTGGCTGCCCGAAAGGCATTAGGTTGCCTGCTCGGACAGTCCTGCTCGCACGGAGAGCACATTAAGTGCTCTCCGGCTCGTGTGGAACTCGCGATCAACCTAATGCCTTTCGGGCAGCCACGGACCTCTCGGATCCAATACGCCACACGCCGGACTGGGTTATCTGAATAAATATGGTGAAGGCCCCTTTCGGGGCCTTCTTTGTTAAAGGAATTCGCCTACTCGGTGGACTTCGGGTTCTAGGTCTACGTCGAACTGCTCTTTGACTTTGGCTTGGATGTCGCGGATGAGTTCGTCAACGTCGGCGGCGGTGGCGTGGTTGGCGTTGACGATAAAACCGCAGTGCTTTTCGCTTACCTGCGCGCCGCCAACGGCGTGTCCTCGCAGGCCGGCATCCATGATGAGTTTGCCGGCAAAGTAACCCTCGGGGCGCTTGAAAGTGGAGCCGGCGCTCGGCATGTCGAGCGGCTGCTTGTCCTCGCGGCGCTGGCGGTAGTCGTCCATGTCGGCCTTGATCATCGCGGCGTTGCCCGGGGCGAGATTGAAGGTGGCCGAAAGCACGATAAAGCCGTCATCGGCGATGCGGCTCTTTCGATAACCCAGGTTGAGCTCGTCGACATCGAACTCGATGATATTGCCGCTGCCGCGGGTGCCGTCGTCGAGCTGGCGAGCGGGTTTGTAGACGCGCACGGACTCCAGCACATCGGCCATGCAGGCACCGTAGGCACCGGCGTTCATGTAGCAGGCGCCGCCGACCGATCCGGGGATGCCCGAGATGGGCTCCATGCCGGTGAGACCGGCCTCGGCTGCCGCGGCTGCGACATCGGAAAGCAGCGCGCCGGCTGCCGCCGTGACGTGCGTGCCGTCGATCGTAATGTCGGAGAGGCCTTCGCCCAGCGCCACGACGACGCCGCGGATGCCCTTGTCGCCGACGAGTAGGTCGGAGCCGTTGCCCACG
Organism: Collinsella sp.; assembly: GCA_048521445.1. Classification (GTDB taxonomy): domain Bacteria; phylum Actinomycetota; class Coriobacteriia; order Coriobacteriales; family Coriobacteriaceae; genus Collinsella. The sequence continues at coordinate 14,307 of DBFZQW010000145.1, forward strand.
ATGGTGAGGGGCAGATCGCAGCGATAGCAGGTATCGAGCGTGGCGACGAGGCCCTGCTCGGTATCGGGCGTGACAAAGACGTCGGCCGGGCCGCCGATCTTAAACGTGGTGTGCTCGCGCATGGGCTCGCTCATCAGTACGTTGTCCTCGCCGGCAACGCCAGCAAGCGCGCACAGCAGGTCCTCGTTAAAAAAATCGTTTTCGTGCATACTAATAGCCGCCTTTTGGTGGTCGTTGTCATCAATCGATTGCAATATACCCCACCCGGACGGATTTGGTGCGCTGGCGGCGATAAAACAGCCGTCTACCGGATTGGTAAAGTGTTTATCACCGAGGTAGAGGGGTAGTCGCTATACTTTCAAGAGATTGCGCGTAAACCCGGAAGGAGCGAGATGGCCAACAAAGTCACCCTCAAGCAGATCGCCCAGGAGGTGGGGCTTTCCCCCTCGTCGGTCTCGCTTGTTCTCAATAATCGGCCCTGTCGCATCTCGGAAGAAAACCGCAAGCTCATCAAGGAGGTCGCGGCGCGCAACCACTATGTCCCCAACCAGATTGCGCGTAGTCTGGTCATGCGCGAGTCGCGCACGCTGGGCCTTATCGTCCCTAACATCGAGAGCCGCTTTTTTGCCTCGCTCGCCGGTAGCCTGGAAAAGCGCTGCCGCGAGGACGGCTATGCGCTCTTCATTACCAGCTCGGGTGGAAGTGCCGACGACGATCTGGAGCTGCTGCGCCAGCTGGTAACGCGCGGCGTTGATGGCGTCTTCCTGGTCGTGGGCGACGAGTTCTCCGACGACCGCGCCCTGCGCGAAGAAGTCAGCCATCTGCCTATCCCTGCCGTGATGGTCGACCGCGCCATTGAGGGGCTCGAGTGCGACAAGGTGATGTTCGACCACGAGATGGGTGGCTACATGGCCACTCGCTATCTGATCGAGCAGGGCCACCGTCGCATTGCCTGCCTGGTTAACGCGCGCCGTTCCAATACGGGGCGTAAGCGACTTGCCGGCTATGAGCGCGCGCTGCGCGAGGTTGGCCTGCCTATCGACGCACGTTTGGAGTTTGAGAGCGAGTACTACATTCCGAGTGCCTACGAGGCCTCGGAGGCGGTGCTCGCAACTGATGCCACCGCTGTGTTCGCAAGTTCGGATAACATCGCCCTCGGTCTGCTCAAGCGCTTGCACGAGATGGGGAAGAGCATCCCGGGCGATATCTCGGTGGTGAGCTATGACAACTCGGCGGCCGACGTTCTCTTTGAGCCGGCGCTGACCGCCATTGAGCAGGATCCTGGTGTCCTTGCGGAGCATGCTTTTGGCTGCATGTCCAAGCGTCTTGCCGGTAGGGGCGGCAGGCGTGCCGAAGAGGTCGTCCTGGAGCCGGCGCTTATCGTTAAGGGCAGCGTGCTCGAACTTACCGAATGTAGCTAAGCGTACTTGTTTGTTTGCATAGATTGCATGCGGAGTGTCCGCTATTTGCCGGCAGGCACCCCGGCCCTCGTCCGTTAACTCTTCCGCTGGGCGAGCCATAGACGCCGCGCACCGATAGGGTAAGGCAGCGGCTTGAAATTGGTGCTATATTCAGCTTGAGTTGTTTAATGCTAGTACGGGAGGCTGATATGGGGCTGTTCAAGAAGAAAAACCCGCAGGATGCCTTTGATCCCGATGTGTTTACCATCACGGATACGATTTTGGACCCACCGCGGTTTACGTTTTTGCCGGCTATCTACCAGGATGCCACGCGCCGCAAGTGGGCCGTGCATCAGCGCGGCGGCGAGCCGAAGATTTTTGACTATGCGGATGTGCTGCAGTGCGAGATTGCCGAGACCGGAAATCCCGAGGATGTGCCGGAGCTCAGCAAACGCGAACTGGCTCAGCAGATTTTGATTAATCCAGCTCAGGCTACCAAAAACAACGCTGCCAAGCGTAATATGTGCCTTGGTATGGGTGTCATCGTTGTCGTGCAAACCGGCAAGGATGAGATTTCGAAGCTTGAGATTCCGGTGACCGCGGGCGAAGTCAAGCGAGACTCCGGCCTATATCGGTCGTATCGGAACGTTGCGGAGCAGATCAAAGAAGCCTTCGACGCCATGGGGCGTCCGGAGCAATGATTCCTGCAGCATCAAGCGGTTGAGGAGTCTTGCCCATGTCGAGTGAACCATATGCGATTCCGCCCAAAGATCGCGCCTTTGAGGGCATTCTTTGGTATATCAAACATTATGACCTGCAGAGTGGCGACCGGCTGCCCGCCGAGCGTGTGCTCTGTGAAGAGCTGGGCGTGTCGCGCACGGCGTTGCGTGCTGCGATCACGCGCCTTATTTCGTGCGGAACTTTGGAAAGCCGCCGCGGTTCGGGCACCTATGTGTGTCCTCCCAAACCGCTGAACATCTTTCAGGAAACATGGAACTATACGCAGGCGGTGGAGAGGGTTGGCTCAAAGTCGACCGCACGCCTGGTTTGGTCCAAGGTCGTGTATGCCGATATCGATCTTGCCCAAAAAGCCCAGATTGACCTGGGCATGCCGCTCTTCTGCATTCGGCGCGTGCGTGTGGTCAACGGTTCTCCGGCATCGATCGAGACGGCTTACGTCAATCTGTCTTTGTGCCCCTCGCTTCCCGATCATGATTTTGAGCAGGAGAGCCTCTACGACGTTTTGCTCAAAGAGGGGAATGTCCATGTGGCGCACGGCAAGGAGCATATTTCCATCAGCCGTCTGAACGCCGACGAGGCCAAGTTGCTGAATGCTCAGGAGGGCACGCCGGTGTTTTACAAGGCTTCGCACGAGCGCGACGAGACCGATGGCTTTGTCGAGTATTGCAAGTCCGTGATTCTGCCGACCAAGTATCGTTTTGCCGATAACGGCGAGGCAGACGGCGTTGCGACGAAGGTGGGTGTCGAATGGCTGATGCAGTAGAAGACTTGCCGGTTTACAAGCAAATTCGCCGCTGCATTGCGGAGCGAATCGAGCGCGGCGACTACCCGACGGGCTCGATGATTCCGTCCGAAAACGAGCTGGCCGAGGAGTTTGGCACGACGCGCCTGACAATCCGAAGCGCCATGGACGAGCTGGTCAAAAGTGGCCAGATTCGTCGCGTGCAGGGCAAAGGCGCCTTTGTGGGACACAAGTGGTTTGACGAGCACGAACGCAAGGGCGGCTTCCGTCAGTCGGTTCTGGCGTCGGGCGCGACGCCGTCGGTGCGCATCCTGGCGCGCTCCAAACGCTACGCCGGCCCGTATTACGCCGACCTGTTTGGCATCGCCGAGGACGATCTGCTTTACTCGGTGCGCCGTCTCAACTGCATTGATGGTGAGCCCGTATCGATCGAGATGACGCTGATTCCGTGTCCGCTGTTTCCGGGCATCGAAGACGTGGACATTTCGGTCTTCAGCCTGTTTGAGACCTATGACATGTTGGGGCGCAAGCCGGACAAGTCGATTGAGAAACTCGATATTGAAGCGCTGGGCGCACGCGATGCGAGTTTGCTCAATCTTGAGCCGGGCGATCTGGCGCTCGTGCTGGAAGGCCTGACCTATGACTCGAGTGGGCAGGCAATCGAGCATGCCAAGTCTTTTACCCGCGGCGACGCCGGCGGATATACCTACAACTATTAGCGTCTAGAGCGTCCCTGCGCATGGCGGGGGCGCTCGTTTTTACGGATATATGTCGCTTGACCGATGAGCGGCAAAAACTGACCGTCTACCGAGAGGGGAGGATGAAATCATAAAATCGGTATTAAAAACGGCTAACCTGTAATCGTTCACTGGTATTAAGAACCTTTGAATTGTTGAGCTTGGGGCCAAGATGTCCACAAGGTTAAGCGGTGCGACGGGGCGGCAAGCCCGTTCATTCCGTGCGACAATTCAAACTGCTCGTGAAAGGAGCGGGAATGAAGGAGACCGAGAAGATCGAGATCATGCACTTCGACCAGGAGGGCTACCTCGAGGACGGCAGGAACGTCTACGAGGCCGGCAAGAAGATGACCGCCCTGGCCGACCGCGTGCACGAGGAGGGCTACGACGCCGTCTTC
>DBFZQW010000146.1:0-21447 GCA_048521445.1 Collinsella sp.
CGCCGGCAATGCCGACGAGGAAGGCGTGATGATGGCGTTCATCACGCTCAACATGGTCGAGATTTTCCACTGCTTCAATATGCGCAGCCGTCGTGCGTCGCTGTTCACCATGAAGAAGCAGAACAAGTGGCTGTGGGCTTCGGCCGCGCTGGCGCTGGTACTGACGGTGATCGTGACCGTGCAGCCGACGCTTGCCGAGATGTTCTTTGGTCCTGTGACGCTTGAGCTCAAGGGCGTTCTTGCCGCGCTGGGCCTGGCCTTCCTGATTATCCCGCTGATGGAGATCTACAAGGCGATCATGCGCGCGGTCGAGAAGGAGTAAGTTAACCTGTCCGGGCCCGCCCCTGCGTGTTTTCTTCTTCGCTGGTCCTCGCGCTTCGCGCTGCGGGATCGCTCAGAAGAAAACACTCCCGGGGCGGGCCCTGCGGTATCCTTGCTGGCTTTTCTCCCGTGCGGATGAAAAGGGCTGAGGAAAAGTTTGTGAGCTGGTCGGGCTTTGCCCGGCCAGCTCTTTTTGATTTAAAATACCTGCTCAGTTGTGATTTATGGTGCTGGGAGGCGCTTGTGGGCAAGGCGAAGGCTAAGGCGAAGAAAAAGACGACGGGGGCGCGGGCTAAGCGCGATCGTCGTCGGAAGCTCGCGACCGAGGCTCCCGCATCTGCCGAGGAGCTGCTGGCAAGCGTGCCGGGACTTGACGCGCTGCAGGACGTTCCGGCGTTTGATGACCTGCCGGTCGATGAAACCCAGCAGACTGCCTTTGATGATTTCTGCGCACATGCCGAGGAGCCCGAGCAGATGCAGCTTGGCGCCGTGGTGCGCTTGGATCGCGGGTTTCCGCTGGTGGCGACTGCCGACGATACCTTCCGCGCCGAGCATGCCGTGGGGTTTGCCAAGTCGCGCGGCGAGGACGAGGTCCTGCTGCCTGCCGTGGGCGACCGTGTGGCGGTGCGCCGCGCTCCCGGGCACGATATGGGCGTGATTGAGTGCGTGCTGCCGCGCCGTACGAGCTTTGAGCGTTGGCGCGGCCGTGCCCGTGGAGAGCGCCAGGTGCTCTGCTCCAACGTGGATAGCGTGCTAATCGTGCAGGCGCTCGGTGCCGGTGAGGTGCTGCTCGACCGCGTGGCGCGCTCGCTGGTGTTGGCGCTCGACTGCGATGCCGAGCCGGTGGTGGTGCTTACCAAAGCTGACCGCTGCGATGCCCAGGAGCTCGAGCGCGATCTGGACCGCGTGCGCCGCCTGGTGGGTCCGGACGTGCGCGTGATCGTGACGTCCTCTGCCGAGGGCCGCGGCCTGGACGAGGTCCGTGCCTGCGTGCCTGCCGGGAGCTGCGCCATGATTCTGGGCGAGTCGGGTGCCGGCAAGTCGACGCTGCTCAATGCACTGCTGGGCCACGATACGTTGGCGACCGGCGGTGTGCGCGAACGCGACGACCAGGGCCGTCACACTACCGTCGCGCGCGTGATGGTGGCGCTGCCGGGCGACGTCGGCGTGATCGCCGATGCCCCGGGCCTGCGCAGCCTGCCGCTCGTGGGTCACGAGCGGGGTCTGGCGCGCGCCTTCCCCGAGATTGTCGAGGCATCGCGCGCGTGCCGGTTTGGTGATTGCACACATACCCATGAGCCGGGTTGCGCCGTTCGCGAGGCCGAGGACGCCGGGCAGATCGACAGCCTGCGTCTGGAAACGTTCCAAAACCTGGCGTCATCCATGCGCGTGAGCGCTCAAATGCTCGATCCCGATGTCCATCTGTAATTGATTTTTCCTATGACAGCCGTCTCCCAACTGTTCGGGAGACGGCTTTTTTGCTGCGGAAAAGCCTCGAAACATGCAGCTTGCTGACGTGCTGACCAAAACCTTGCCACGAGCTTGACGGGCTGGTCAGCTTTTGGTCAGCGATTGGTTTGACATCGAAAACCAAGATCGCGATTGCGCCGCTTTGCACTCTGACAGCCCAGACAATGGTGGTACGGGCATTCGCCCGGCACTGCCATGAGAGGAGCGGCCGTGAACAAGAGCAAGCGCATCGCCATCAGTCTGGTCGCGGGCGTGCTCGCTGCTCTGCTCTGCATGGTTTACGGCTCGTCGATCCGCTCGCAAGCCGAACAGGTCCAGGCTGAGACCTTGGCCAAGTACGGTGGCGATCGCGTCGAGGTATGCGTCGCGGCGCGCGATATCGATGTGGGCGAGACCCTCGATGAGACCAATGTCATAACCCAGGAATGGCTGACAAGCCTGCTGCCGCGTGACGCGGTGACCGAGCTGCGCCAGGTGCGCGGCGACGTGACGACTTCGCGTATTCCCAAAAACGCCGTGATCTGCAATGTCTACACCAAGGCCGAGAGCCACAAGCTCGAGGTGCCTAAGGGCAAGGTCGCCGTTTCGGTGGCGGTCGATGCCGAGCACTCGGTCGGCGGCGCCACGGGCGTGGGCAGCTACGTGGATGTGTATGTGCAAAAAGACGGCGTAACCGATCGGCTGTGCGGCGCGTACGTAATCGATACCAGTGAGGATTCCGGTGCCACGCGCGAGGGCAAGATCGAATGGGTGACGCTGGCGGCTGACCCCGAAGACGTCAAGGAACTGCTGGGAGCTTCGGGCAAGGGAACGGTCAGCTTGACGATTCCCGCCACGGCGCGCGGCAAAAAGAGCGGAGGCGACGAGTGATGAAGGCGATCTGGCTTGCGTGCTGCGCGTGCGGCGATTACGGGCTGTTGCAGCGGGAAGTCGAGGGCCGTGATGCGGGTGCACAGGTGCTTCGCGTGGGTGACCTGGACGGGCTGATTTCCATGGCGCGGGCGTTTCCGTCGCGCCGCGGGGCTGCCATCATCGCGGCGTCTCTGTTTGATACCGAAGATGTGCGCAAGACTGTTGCGCGCCTGACGGCCGAAGGCCGCGTGAGTCGCGTGGTCGTGTTGATAGAAGCACTCGATCCGTCGGATATCGAGGGGCTGTTTCGCGCAGGGGCGACCGAGGTCATCGCTGCGCACAGTATATGCGGCAACGGGCGCGCGGGCGAGGGAGCGGTTGATTCCGATCGGCACATGACGATTGAGCCCGATGCTTTTGTTGATAGGGAACCCGGGGCGCCTCGCGCTACAAGAGGCCCGCGTGTTGATGATTATGGAAAAGCGGAAGCCGAGCATGGTCGGCGCCCCCGGAACCCCCTTGTATACGATGACGCTGGAGGGCCGGCGCAGCATGCTGGCGACTCCCCGGCTGTAGATATGGGATACGTGCACGGCGTGAATCTGGCGGATGAACTCGACGAAGTTGAGGGCTTTGCCGGGTGCGGCGAGTTGTCGCTGATGCAGCATGAGCAGATTGCGCAGAACGAACCTGCCTCGCAGACCGAACAAGCTGCCATGCCGGCTTGGACGCAGCGTGTGGTTGCGGCGGGGGAGACGGGGACGCTGCCACCGACGCCCGCTCCGCCTCCTCCGATGCCGCCGGCAGACGCTGCCGCTCCGCAGCATCGAGCTCCGGTCATCTGTGCCATTTCGGGTTCGGGCGGTTGCGGCAAGTCGACGATCGTTGCCACCATGGCACACACATCGTCGCTGTTGGGCTTGCGTGCCGCCGTGCTCGACCTGGACCTGATGTTTGGAAACCTTTACGACTTGTTAGGCGTCGATGCTCCGCGCGATATGGCGGCACTTATCGAGCCGTCGGCGGCGGGCGCGCTTGCCGAGCCGGATATCGTGGCCACATCGATGCGCGTGGCGCCGGGCGTTACGCTCTGGGGCCCCGTCGCGGCGCCCGAGCAAGCCGAGCTCATGGCACGTCCGGTGGAGCTACTGCTTGATGTTCTGCGTCGCGAATCCGACGTGGTCTTTATCGATACCTCGGTCTTTTGGGGCGACGCCGTGGCGGCTGCGGTGGCGGCGAGCGACCGTTGCCTGGTCGTTGGCGATGCGGCGGTATCGTCCGCGACATCGGCGTCGCGCGTCATTGAACTGGCAAGTCGAGTAGGTGTGCCGCGCACGCGCATGAGCGCCGTGTTCAACCGGTTCGGTGCGCGCGGGGCAGACGAGGACGTCGCCATGCGCTTTGAGATTGCCTGTGCGTTGAGCTCCAAGATTCGTATCGCCGATGGCGGGCAGGATCTCGCCGCGCTCATGGCGTTTGGGCGCGCTGACGAGGCAGTGGGGCAGACCAGCGCTTTTGCGACCAGCGTGCGCGAGGCCACGCGCGAGATGCTCGTGGAACTGGGGTGCGCCGTCGGCCCTTGGAGCGATATGGTCGCCGACCGTGCAACGCGGACCGAGCGCCCGCGTATCCGCCTTCCCTGGTCGCGCGAGGGTGATCAGCGATGAGCCTGCAAACAAGGATTAAGGCTGCCGGCGCTGCAGCGGCGGCAGCGCCTGTAGATGCGGGGCGTCGCCGCGCGGTGAAACGACGCACCAAGCGCGCCGTGATGGACCGCATGGGTTACGACGAAGTGGCGCGTATCAGCGCCTATATCGACCCGGCACTTGCCCGCTCGGAATTGCGTCCCGCGGTGGAGGCGGCGCTCAATGTTGAGGAGCCGACCGATCTCGCGACGCCCGAGCGCGAGACCATCATCGACGAGATTTTGGATGACGTGGTGGGCCTGGGGCCGTTGCAGCCGCTCATCGAGGACGACACCGTTACCGAGATCATGATCAACGGCTGCCGCTCGGCTTTCTTTGAACGCGGCGGCGTCTTGCACCCCATCGAGCATGCGTTTGAGGATGATGAGCAGATCCGTGTGCTTATCGACCGCATCATCTCGCCACTTGGCCGCCGTATCGACGAGCGCAGCCCCATCGTCAACGCCCGCCTCAAAACGGGCTATCGCGTCAACGCGGTGATTCCGCCTGTGGCGATTGACGGACCGATTCTCACCATCCGAAAGTTCTCGGACCGCATCTGCTCGCTGGACGAGCTTGTGGGGCTGGGGTCGCTGCCGCTTTGGTATGCGCAGCTGCTGTCGTGTGCGGTGTCGCTGCGACAGGACCTGGCGGTTGCGGGAGGCACGGGATCTGGCAAGACCACCCTGCTCAACGCGTTGTCATGCGAGATTTCCACTGGCGAGCGCATCGTGACGATCGAGGACTCTGCCGAGCTCAAGTTTGCGCATCATCCGCACGTGGTGCGCCTAGAGGCGCGCGAGGCTTCAATTGAGGGTGAGGGTGCGGTGACGATTCGCGACCTAGTAACTAATGCCCTGCGCATGCGCCCCGACCGCATCGTGGTGGGCGAGGTGCGCGGTGCCGAGTGCTGCGACATGTTGCAGGCCATGAACACGGGCCACGACGGGTCGCTCACCACACTTCATGCGGGCTCAGAACAGGAGACCGTGGTGCGTCTGACGTTGCTTGCACGTTATGGCATCGATCTGCCGAGCGAGCTCATCGAGGAGCAGATTGCCATGGCGCTCGACGGCATCGTGATGTCCGAGCGCCACGCCGATGGCAGGCGTTTTGTCTCCTCGTATTCGGGGGTGCGTCGCGCCACGTCGGGCGGCGTAGAGCTCGAGCGCTATGTGACTTTCGATGCCGCCGAGCGCACCTGGACGCTTGACCGCGAGCCGCCGTTTATCGCAGAAGGCCTGCGGTCGGGGACGCTCACACAAGAGGAGGTGGACGAATGGAGGTCGCTGTGCCCCTCGTCGTAGGGGGTTTGGCAGGGTTTTCTGTTGCGACGGCGTGCGGGGCGGAACCTCGTGTGCCGCAGGTGCCGCCGGCGGAGCTGGCGCGTCAGGCGCTCGAGACGGTGGCAGAGAAGCTGCCGCGTAAGCTGGTGGAAAACGATCTGCTGAAAAAGATTGCCCGTTCGTGGGCATCGCTGGCTCCGGCGCATCGCCTTGGCCTCGTGATTGAAGATGCTTCGGGGCGTTTGGCGTTTCTGCTGCTATCGAGCGGTGTCTGCTGCGTTTTACTAACGATGGTGTCGTTATCGCCCCTCGGATTTGCCTTGGGACTTGTTGCTCCGATTGCCGTTGGCGCCGCTCGGGATGGCTTTGAGAGCCGGCGCGAGCAACACGATGCAGAAGAGGCCATGCCCGAGGCGTTTACCGCACTTTCCATGTCGCTTGCCTCGGGACATTCGCTGGCCCAGGGCATGCGCTTTGTGGGCGCTCATGCGCAAGAGCCGGTACATACCGAGTTTTTGCGGGTAGCGGCGGCGATCGATTGCGGCATCTCGGCGACCGACGCGCTCGATGACTTGCTCGTGCGCATCGACGCCCCCGGTCTTTCGCTTGTGACCTTGGCGCTTAAGGTGTCACAGCGCACTGGCGCTCCGCTTGCCGACTTACTGTCCGAGGCGTCGAGCATGGTGGGGGAGCGCATTGAGCTCAAGCGCCGCCTGGATGTTAAGACGTCACAGGCGCGTATGTCGGCACACATGGTCGCGGCGATGCCGGCGGGCATGTGCGCGGTGTTGGCGCTGCTTTCGGCAGATTTTCGTCGCGGTCTTGCGACGCCTGCCGGTGCGGGCGCTGTGGTGCTGGGTCTAGCCCTCAACGTCGTTGCCCTGGTGGTTATCCGGCGCATTATGCGGGTGGAGCTATGAGCGCCCTGGTTGCAGTTGTGGCTTGCCTGTGTGCCCTGAGTGTATTTGTCGCGACGGGTTTGGATCGGGCGGATGCGCGCAAGATCGCAGGGGCCTGCAAGCGCGAGGCGGTGCTGGTCGCTGCCGCGGGTCGCTCGGTGGTCGATGCCCTGACCGCGCGAGTGAAGGGCGCGGTTGGAGCGGGCGGCCCGGCGCGAGTTTCGCTCGGCGAAGTGTCCGAGATGATCGATGTTGTGCGCTTGGGTCTTTCGGCCGGTCTTTCGTTTGATGCGGCGCTTGAGATTTTCTGCGCCAACCGTCGGTCAGTGCTGGCTCTTCGCCTTGAGCGGGCCTGCATGGCGTGGCAAGTGGGCGTGGGTACGCGTGAGGACGAGTTGTTGGCCGCCGCGCGCGACCTGGACGTGCGAGCGCTCGAGACCTTTGCCATCACGGTGGGGCAGGCGCTCGCCCTGGGTGCCCCACTTGCCGAGACGCTGGCCGCTCAAAGTCGCGAGATCCGTGCGGCTCATCGCGCCGCGGTCGAGCGCGAGATCGAGCGTGCGCCCGTCAAGCTGCTGATTCCCACCGGCACGCTCATCTTGCCGGCGTTGCTTCTGTCCATATTGGGCCCGCTGCTGGGAGCAGGCGGGATGATGTAGGGAGGAATACATGAACACGATGACTGACGTTGCCGGCAAGGTCCAGGGCTGGGCTTTTTGCCGGGCGATTCGCGCTCGCCAGCATGCCAAGGAGCTGTTGCAGGAGGAGAGCGCGCAGGGTACCACCGAGTACGCCATTTTGGTGGGTGTGCTTGTGGTGATCGCGATTATTGCCATCGTTGCATTTAAAGGCAAGGTCCAAGATCTATGGAACGCTATCAGCGAGGGCATCAACAGCCTGTAGAGGGCGAGCGCCCCATCGGGGTGCTGCTGGTGTTTGCTTGCCTGACCGTGGCGATAGCGGCGGTGCTTTGGGGGCTTAACGCCGCGCGGCAGCAGCGTCCTGGGGCCGCCTCCGATTTGGGCTCAGATTCGGCGGTGGCGTCTCAAAAAGATGAGATGCGAGATGCGGACGATTCGGATGTCGCTGTCACGGCGCAAACTTTTCTGCGGACGCTCGACAAGCGGTCTGGCACTGCGACGGATTCGCCTGAGGACAACGCGATTGCGGTCCGGCTTGCATGGTCCGAGGACCGACCGATGACCGAGGCAGCGGCGGATATGTTACGCGCCTATCGCGAGGTGCCAACGGCCCAGCTTGCCCTGAGCGGCTATCTCGATATTAAGGGCAACGTATGGGGCGCCATCGTGCGCGATGGGCGCGGCTGGGTCGATATGGTGACGGTTGCCGCGGATGCTGGCGATGCTTCGTGTCGTCTGCGCGCCGTGCGCCTGGTCCCGCAAACAATAAGCTCAAAGGAGGGATCGTGAAATGCATGGCGTTCTGCGTGAAGAGTTTGCCCAAGCGACTGTGGAATACGCCATCGTCACGGTGGCGCTGTTATCGATCGTGCTGGCGATTGTGGGACTTTGGCGTGCTGGCACCGATGGACGCTTGGCGGCGCTGGTTGAGCGGGCGGCATCCCATGGCGTTGCCTCGACGTCGGTTATCGACGCCGCTGCGGGTGCTAAGGACATCGCGTTGTATTGATATCGCGCGCGAGGACCGGGCGCAGTCTACGGTCGAGGCCGCTTTTTTGCTGCCGACGTTTCTGACGCTCATCCTTCTCGCATTGCAACCGGTGTGTCTGCTTTATACGCACGCGGTCATGGAGTCTGCCGCCGCCGAGACCGCGCGGCTCATGACCACGACGACGGCGGAGGACGACGATCTTAAGGAGTTCACCCGCCGCCGGCTTGCCGCAGTGCCCAACGTTTCGGTCTTTCATGCCGGCGGGCCGTTGTCGTGGGATATCGAGCTTGGCCGGGCCGGTGCGGGTGGCGTCTCGGCCGTGTCCGTTTCCGGCGAGGTCAAGCCGTTGCCTGTGATCGGTGCGTTTGCGCGGGCTATGGGTGGTACCGCCGAGGGCGGCTACGTTGAGCTCAAGGTCGATGTCTCGTATCAATCGCGTCCCGAATGGCTGGAGGGAGATTATGATTCGTGGATTGCTGCATGGGATTAAGCGTTTCTGGTCTAGATGCGTTTTGACGCGCCGTCCGAGCTGCCATCGCAAGCGAGGCGGCTTTATGGGCCGCGCCGGTATCGACCTGTTTATCGAAGACGGTGCCTACACCACGCTTTCTTCTGCCGTGGTCATCCTAGTGGTGCTCACGTTGTTGTTTTCGTCGACCGCGGCGATATGGAGCATGTCGCGTGCCGGGGATACCCAGGTGGCGGCCGATAGCGGCGCGCTGGCGGGTGCCAACGTAGTGTCGTCCTATCACACGGCTGCCACGGTGGTTGATGCGAGCATCTTGAGTCTGGGGCTGGCGGGGTTTGCCACAATCGGGACGGGCCTGGTCGCCATCCTCATCCCAGGTGCCGAACCAGTTGCCGGCAATATGGTCGACACCGGGATTGAGATCATTAAAACGCGCAACAAGTTTGCCAAAAGCGCATCGGAAGGCTTGCAGAAAATCGAGACGGCTCTGCCGTATCTGATTGCCGCGCGTGCCACGCGGGCGGTGTCGGCGCAGGATACCGATAGTGTGGCCTATACCGGTACGGCGCTTGCCGTGCCCAGGACATCCGAATCGGACTTCGCCGCGCTCAAAGGGTCCGAGATCTCGACCGATATCATTAAAGACACATCAGATGATTTAGAGCGTGCGGCCGAGGAGCTGCGGAAGGCCTCGGAGGAGACGGCGAAGGCAAAGGAGCGCGCTTGGCTGGCGGATTGTGGTGGGTCGGACAAGGGCTCGGTCAGCAGCTGTTCTTGCATGTGGGAGCGTGCGAAAAGCCTAGCGGATCTCTCTGGTGCTCAAAATCCACATTACGCTTCGAGCGTTACGTGGGAGCCGCAAGTGGCGCTCGATCGCGCGAAGGCCTACTATCGCCAGCGCCTGGCAAATGAGAAACCGCTTGGCGAGGGTCCGGAAAAACAGGCAGATTCTGCTGCACGAAAGGTGTTCTTCGCTTATGCGGGCGAAGAAGTCGAGCGGGCATATATAACTGAAAAGGACGGCAAAGTTTCCGCCCGCATCCCTTTCCTTCCGCGAAATCCAGATGAGGCGCGGACGACTGAACTCTATACCGATGCGCGTTGGCCCACGAGTGAAGTAGATAAAGTTACCTATTTGCATTATGGGACTGACTGTCCAAATTACAAAAAAGGAAAGCCGGGTGGGCTGGCATCCGTCGCAGATTTTGACGGTCACGAAACGTGTAGCGAATGCCATTTCGGTGTGTCGTCTTTAGGGTACGTTGCGATTGCAACGACTTCTGTCGAAAGGGGCTTCGAGTACCACTTCGATAAGTTCAAAGAGGCTCTGGAAGACTACGTCGAATGCCGCAACAAAGAACTCGAACTTGAGCGTCAGACCGAGGATGAGGCCGACCGTGCGGGCAATGCGTTTGACCAGGCCATTAAAGCGCTTTCCGGCGAGCGCCCGCGTATCGCCCCACCTGGCCGCAACGGCGTGGTCGCCTTTGCAGTTTCGGGCGACATTACCAGCCCCGATCAACTTAACTCCTCGTTTAACGCGGCAGTCAGGCTTGGCGATTGCGGTGCTATCTCTGCCGCGGTGCTGGCGCCCGATGAGGCGACGGCGCAAAACAACGTGCTTTCGCGATTTTTCTCGACATTGAAGGAACGCTCGGGCGGCGTTGCCGGCGTGCTCGACGGCGTCATGGATGTTTGGGGACGGCTACTCGTGGGATACGGTGATATCCAAGGCTCAGCCGACGAACTTATGGACGAGATGATTAAAGGCCTAGGAGGGGGCAGCGGCGCGTTGGGCTCCATCGCATCGTGGCTCGGCGATACCGTTTCGGCGTCCGTGGCGGCGCTGGGTTTGGAACCGTGCGACTTGCGCCTGCGAAAGCCGGTGCTGACCGATTCCGCCAATATCATTAAGAGTCCGGGGTCTGACATTGCGGGTCTCTCTCAAGCGCAAGACAAACTGCGAAGTATTCCGTTGGGCGTGACCGATCCCAAGGCGCTTTGCGAGGCGTTGGAATATCAAGTCGAACGCACCATTAGCGGTACGGTGTTCACACTTGCGGAGATTCCTCTGCCCGGCGGCGGCTCCATCCCGCTCACCGTCGATGTCGCCACGCTGGTTGGCGCTCTGGGCGGTGGGTCGTAATGAGTATCCGCATGCGTCTGCGCGAGGAGCGCGCCCAAGCGACGGTGGAGATGGCAGTGGTTACGCCCGTTTTGCTGGTGCTGGCACTCATCGTGTACAACGTCATGATCTTTGCCAGCGCTGTCGCGCGCTTCGACCGCGTGGTGCCCGACATCGTGCTAGCGCATGCCGTGGCGTCGGAGGGGGAGGGCGACGAAAGCTCTGCCGATGCCTCGGCGACGGTTCAGACTCAAATTCTGAATGCCATGGAAGGCTATGACTTACAGATCGAAGTGTCGAGCGAGCAAGGCGCGAAGGCATCGGATGGTGGCCTGCTCTCCCTATCCGGTACGTTTAGGACCTACACCTGCACAATGCACTATGAGCCGTGGCCGACTTCTCTCAGCATCGCTGGCGTTCCGCTGGGGGCGCCGACAACGTTGTCGCACGAGCGTGCGGTGACGGTCGATCCATGGCGTCCGGGGGTGGTCATGTGACCGCGGTCTCGTCCTACATCGCCTACGCGCGGGCACTCAATAGGCTGGGTTGGACGCCGGCCGAGTTTGTGGCGGCGGAGTCGTTTGTCGTGCGCCTGCGCGGCATGCTGGGACGGCGTCCGGTTGCCGCCAACGGCCTGCCGCTCGTCATGGCGTTTCCACGCTGCTCTTCGGTCCATACGTGTTTTATGGCCTATCCCATCGACATCGCCTTTATCGATGCACGCGGCTACGTTCTCGTATGCTACGAAAACGTACGTCCATGGCGTATGTGCTCCTGCCCCGGCGCCTGGGCCGTACTAGAGCGTCCTTCAATCATTGTTTCGACCCCTGCTCTCCAACGCGTGCCGGCTTAAGAATTGGCGACAGTGGACTTTCGTCATACGAAATTGGGTAAGATGGAGGAGAAGATGCATGGATGTTGAGATCCATCCCAACGCTAAAAAGCACCTGACGGAAGGGGTCGATGATGGGCAAGACGTATACGGCCGCTAATGGTCAGGTTGTAACGGATGAAATGATTGACGCGTGGTGCGAGTCGTACGAGCGCGGAGAGTTTCCGGATGGCGAACACACCGTTGGTGGGATCGTGCATGGACGGCCCCCGCTCTCAGGTGAGGGGACGGCAACGCTGTCGGTCAAGATTCCTCTGGGAATGAAGGAGGCCATTCGTCGACGGGCGGCTGCCGAGGGGATGACGCCAAGTGAGTTTGCCCGTGCGGCTCTGAGCGAAAAACTTCTTGCTGCCGGCTGATGCCTCTGACGTGCCGATTTATAGAACCGAGGCTGTGCTATAAACTTTTTTAAAATTCTCGGTTGACCGGAACGCGTCCTTGGTTATACTAATCAAGCCTTGAAACAAGGCACACCTCAAATGGCTGGGTAGCTCAGTTGGTAGAGCAGAGGACTGAAAATCCTCGTGTCAGGGGTTCGATTCCCTTCCCCGCCACCTTGAATTGACTAGGACCTCTGCAAAGGGGTCCTTTTCTTTTATGAAGCTCCCACATGGAATCGAACCCCGTGAGGGCGCGGAGCTGAGTAAACGCGTAAGCGTTTGCCAGCGCAGCTCGCAAGGCGCGTAAGCGCCGCAGCGGTCCGTCCGCGCAGCGCGCGGACGCGATTCCCTTCCCCGCCACCTTGAATTGACTAGGACCTCTGCAAAGGGGTCCTTTTCTTTTATCGAGGGCTCTGCGGAAATTGCGTCTCGGAATTTGGCTTCAGAGTGGGATGCGTTTTCCGCTTTGAGGCCGCTTGGGAAAGCGCGACCCGGAATCCGGCGTCAGAATGGGATGTGCTTTCCTTTTGCGGTCTTTGGCGGAAACTGCGTCCCAGATCCCGCGCTCAGAACGGGATACATTTTCCGATTGAGGCCTCGAACGGAAAATGCATCCCAGTCTTTTACGAAAAACGGGATGCGCTTTCCGGCGCTTACTTCCGATGTGCGCGCACATCTCGGCGCACCAGCTCGTGCCCACCTGTCCCAGACATTCCTCCCACTTTTGCGCCACTTTGTAGACCGTTCGGTCGCCTGTCTGCATGCGCGGGTATACTCAAATCGATAGATATGTCATGCAAGAACGATGCGGGCTTAGCCCGTATGATTCAAAAGGGGGCAGTGATGGAGAGGATACTCGGCGTTAATCTCTCTGGCTGGTTTATTCCCGAGCCTTGGGTGACCCCGTCGCTATACGCGGCGACCGGTGCATCCAACGCGGCCGAGCTGCAGGAGGCCATGGGCACCGCCGCCTATAACGAGCGCATGCGCCGTCATTACGAGACGTTTGTGAGCGAGGATGATTTCCGTCGCATGGCGCAGATCGGCCTCAACGCCGTGCGCCTGCCGGTGCCTTGGTATGCCTTTGGCTCGCAGGAGTCCGATGCGTCCTACATCTCGGTTGTCGACTACATCGACCGTGCAATTGAGTGGGCTGCCAAGTACGACATCCGCGTGCTGCTTGATCTGGCAACTGTGCCCGGTGGCCAGGGCGATTCCAACGATTCGCCCGCCACGCCGGAGGCTGTCGCCGAGTGGCATTCGTCCACCAACGGCCGTCATGTCGCGCTCGACGTGCTCGAGCGCCTGGCCGATCGCTACGGCGAGGCCGAGAGCCTGCTGGGCATTGAGCTGCTGGACACGCCGCAGATGAGCGTCCGCAAGAGTCTCTTTGCCATGACGGATGGCATTCCGGCGCACTACCTGCGCAACTTCTATCGCGACGCCTACGAGCTCGTCCGTTCGTATATGCCCGAGGATAAGATCGTCGTCTTCTCGTCGTCGGGGCATCCCAACGAGTGGAAGCATTTTATGCGCGGCGCCAAGTACAAGAACGTCTACATGGACCTTCACCTGTACCATTACCGTGACGAGTATGCGCTCGATATCACGAGCCCCCGCGGGCTGACGACGGCGATTTCGCGCAACAAGCGCGAGCTCAAAGAAGCGATTTCGACTGGGTTCCCCGTGCTGGTGGGCGAATGGTCGGGCGCGGCGATCTTTGCCAACTCGTCGGTTACGCCCGAGGGCCGCAATGCCTACGAGCGCGTGTTTATCGCCAATCAGCTGGCTTCGTTTGCGCCGGCTGCCGGTTGGTTCTTCCAAACGTGGAAGACCGAGAAGCGCATTGCAGCATGGGACGCCCGCGCGGCGCTCGGTACGCTCGAGCGCGGCATGATTGAATAGGTTGATATGACGCAAAACAGCGCCCATACGGGCAAACTCTATGTGGTCGGCACGCCCATCGGCAACCTGGGCGACCTGTCCCCGCGCGTTGGCGAGGCGTTTGCCGCCGCCGATGCCATCTGCTGCGAAGACACGCGTGTGACGTCAAAGCTGCTGATGCACCTGGGCATTTCCAAGCCGCTTGTCCGTTGCGACGAGAATGTGATCGCCAGCCGCGCCGCCGGCCTAGTCGACCGTCTGCTGGCGGGGGAGGCCCTCGCCTTTGCCTCGGACGCCGGCATGCCGAGCGTGTCCGATCCCGGCCAGGCGCTGGTCGAGGCGGCACGTGAGGCCGATGTGCCCGTAGAAGTTATTCCCGGGCCCTCTGCTTGCGTCACGGCGCTCGTTTCGTCCGGCATTCCCTGCGAGCATTTTTTCTTCGAGGGCTTTTTGGGCCGAAAGCACGGCGACCGTGTGCGCCGTTTGCAGCGCCTTGCCGTGGTGCCCGGCGCGCTCATCTTCTACGAGTCTCCACATCGCATCGTGGCGACGCTCGAGGCCGTGGTGGAGGTCTTTCCCCAGCGTGAGGTTGCCGTCTGCCGCGAGCTCACCAAGCTGCACGAGGAAGTCTTGCGCGGGCCCGCTGCCCAGCTTGCCGAGGAGCTGCGTGCTCGCGGCGAGGTAAAGGGCGAGATTGCGCTGGTCATCGCGCCGCCGAGCGAGGATGAGGAGGCCGGTGCCGTGCCGGTTGGCGCCGCGGCAGCGGATCACGACGAGGCCCTGCGCGAGGATATCCGCGCCGCGCTCGAGGAGGGGGAGCCCGCGTCTGCAGTGGCCAAGCGCCTGTCTCAGAAGTATTCGCGCCGCAAGCGCGATGTCTATGCCATGGTGCTCGATATGCAATAGATGGAGGATATCCAGCCCTTGCGCTAGAATCATCCTCTGTATGCAACGTTTTTCTGGAGGACAAACCCCATGGATCAAAGCAAGCCTTCGTTCTTTATCACGACGCCCATCTACTACGTCAACGCCGATCCGCACCTGGGCACGGCTTATTCCACCATCATCGCCGACGTTCAGGCCCGTTATCGTCGCTCCGCCGGCTATAACGTCAAGTTCCTGACCGGCATGGACGAGCACGGCGAGAAGGTCGCCGAGGCCGCAGCCAAGCATGGCATGACGCCGCAGGAGTGGACCGACAGCCAGGCCCCGCACTTCAAGGAGCTTTGGAGCAAGCTCGAGATTTCCAACGACGACTTCATCCGCACCACCGAGCCGCGCCAGCATCATGCCGTGCAGTACCTGTGGGAGCGCATGAAGGAGTCCGGCTACCTGTATAAGGGCAGCTACGACGGTTGGTATTGCGTGCCTGACGAGACCTACTTCACCGATACGCAGGTCCAGAAGGGCGACGAGGAGTACGGCAGCGTCGGCCAGCACCTGTGCCCCGACTGCCACCGTCCGCTTGAGCGCGTGCAGGAGGAGTCCTACTTCTTTAAGCTTTCCGCTTTCCAGGACAAGCTGCTCAAGCTTTACGACGAGCACCCCGACTTTGTCGAGCCTGCGTTCCGCATGAACGAGGTACGTAGCTTTGTCGAGGGCGGCCTTAATGACCTTTCCGTGAGCCGTACGAGCTTTGACTGGGGCATTCAGGTCCCGTTTGACGAGGGTCACGTGACCTACGTGTGGTTCGATGCGCTGCTCAACTATATGACGGCCGTCGGCTACGGTGTCGACACCGACGAGGCGCGTGCCGAGCTGGCCTATCGCTGGCCCGCGCAGTTCCACATCGTGGGTAAGGACATCATCCGCTTCCACTGCGTCATTTGGCCCGCCATGCTCATGGCCATCGGCGAGGCCCTGCCCGAGCACGTCTTTGCCCACGGCTTCCTGACCGTGCGCAATGCCGAGACCGGCAAGGCCGAGAAGATGTCCAAGAGCCGCGGCAACGCCATCGCTCCGCAGGACGTTATCGACATGCTGGGCGTCGAGGGCTATCGCTACTACTTTATGACCGACGTCGTCCCTGGCACTGACGGTGCCATCAGCTTCGACCGCATGGAGCAGGTCTACAACGCCGACCTGGCCAACAGCTGGGGCAACCTCATCTCGCGTTCGCTCAACATGAGCGGCAAGTATTTTGACGGTTGCGCGCCCGCCAAGCCCGCATCGTTCGATGCGTTCGATAACCCGCTGGCAAAGATTGCCGACGGTTTGGTCGAGCGCTACATGGCCAAGATGGACGTGCTCGATTACGGTGGAGCCAAGGACGAGGTCATGGAGCTCATCCACGCCGCCAACCACTACATCGAGGACTCCGAGCCTTGGGCACTTGCCAAGGACGAGGCCAAGGCTGACGAGCTGGCGTTTGTGATCTACAACCTGCTCGAGGCCATCCGCATTGCCGCTCACCTGCTGATGCCGCTCATGCCCCAGACTTCTGCCGAGGCTCTGCGCCGCCTGTCCTGCGAGGACGAGGCCGCGAGCGACGACCTCAAGGGCATTTGCGCTTGGGGCCTGCTTGCTGGTGGTCAGCCCGTCGAGAAGGGCGATCCGCTGTTCCCGCGTCTGGCGTAGAGACCGCGCGAGCGCCATATCGGCAATTTGCTGTTTAGCTGTAAGGGCATGGCCGCCACGGTCCATGCCTTTTTGTTTCAAGACGCCGCCATCATGCTAAGGAGGCAACCATGACAACTTCGCCTTTGGCAAACCCCACGGCCACCAGGGAGCTGCTAGAGGAGTTTGGCCTTGCGACTAAGCATCGCCTGGGCCAGAACTTTCTAATCGACAATCATGTGATCGAGCGTATCTGCGAGCTTTCCGAGCTTGCAGGTGACGAGCGCGTACTCGAGGTGGGTCCGGGTTGCGGTACGTTGACACTTGCGTTGCTGCAGGAAGCGGCGTGCGTCACGTCGATTGAGGCAGATCCCGAGCTCGAGCCGGTGCTCGATGCTCACGCCGCCGACTACGCCAACTTCCACTTTATCATGGGCGACGCGCTTAAGGTGACGCCGGAGCAGATTGAGCAGGTTGCGGGCGGTGAACCCACGGTGTTTGTCGCGAATCTGCCCTACAACGTGGCGGCGACGATCATCCTTCAGTTCTTCCAGACGATGCCCGCGCTTAAGCGCGCTGTCGTCATGGTTCAAAAGGAGGTTGCCGATCGCATTGCCGCAACGCCCGGTAACAAGACCTATGGCGGATACACGGCAAAACTCGGCCTGTACGCGCAGGTGACGGGTCGCTTTGAGGTGCCGCCGCGTTGCTTTATGCCGGCGCCGCACGTGGACTCGGCCGTCGTGCGTATCGACCGTGTTGACGGCGTGGTGCCCGAAGGACTCGACCGCGAGTTTGTGGCCCGCGTGATTGATGCTGCATTTGCTCAGCGTCGCAAGACCATTCGCAACTCCATGAGCGCCAACGGCTTTGCCAAGGACGTGCTCGATGCCGCCTTTGAGGCTTGCGGTATCGCATCCACCACGCGCGCCGAAACGCTTGATGTTGCCGACTTTGTCCGCCTGGCCCAGGAGCTAATCCATGACGCTTAATGCCGAACGCGTGACGTTTACCAAGAAAAAGAAGACGGTTGCTTGTCCCGTGCCCTTGGCGCCGCTTGCCGACACGCATGCGCATCTGCTTTCGTTTTGGGGCAAAGAAGTGCCCGAGACGCTCGTGCGCGCCAAAGCCGCGGGCGTCGACCTGTTGGTGACGATGTTCGACCCCATTGCTGACAAGCGCAGCGTGGCGGACTATAGCGACTGGCTGGTGCGCGAGATTCTTCCGATGCAGGATATCCCGCAGATCAAGTATCTTGCCGGCGTGCATCCGTATGGCGCGCCGGACTATACCGACGACGTTCATGCACAGGTCGTTGCGGCACTTGATGACCCCTTATGCGCCGGTATTGGCGAAATCGGCCTGGACTACCACATGGACTATGACGACGATATCGCGCCGGCACCCCATAACGTGCAGATTGATTGCATGGCGCGCCAGCTCGAGCTTGCCGTGCGCCGCAATGTGCCGGTGGAGCTGCACCTGCGTCACGAGGACTCGGATGGGGAGCGCACCTCGCACGTTGATGCGTACAACGTGCTTCGTGAGGTGGGCGTGCCTCAGGCTGGTTGTGTGCTGCACTGTTTTGGCGAGGACCGCGCCACGATGGAGCGCTTTGTGGATTTGGGCTGCTATATCGCCTATGGCGGTGCGGCTACCTTTAAGCGCAACGACGATGTGCGCGAGGCATTTGCGGCAACTCCACTCGATCGAATTTTGTTCGAGACGGATTGCCCGTATATGGCTCCGGAGCCCATCCGCGGTCTTGAATGCGAGCCCGCAATGATCTCCATTACGGCAAACACGCTGGTCAACGACCGTGTCGATCGCACGGGTGAGGACGCCGAAACAATCGTGCAAGCCGCTTGGGAGAATGCCTGCAAACTTTTTCAAAAATAGTTCTTGCGTTCGTGGTGGCGCTCCGTTATTCTAATTCCTGCACGCGGGCGTGGCGGAATTGGCAGACGCGTACGGTTCAGGTCCGTATGGGGGCAACCCCATGAAGGTTCAAGTCCTTTCGCCCGCACCATTAAATGAAAGAGCTCCCAACAATGGGAGCTTTTTTGTTATGGGCCCATCACAGGGACTTGAACCTGTGAAGGAGCGAGCGTAAAGAAAACGCGGAGCGTTTTTAGCGAGCTGGCGAGGACGCCGGCAGGCGGCCGAAGCCGGTGCGGATCCGCGAAGCGGATACGCGGACGTCCTTTCGCCCGCACCATTGATTGAAAGAGCTCCCAGCAATGGGAGCTTTTTGTTATGGGCCTCTTGTTGATGTCACGTTGCTGCTTCGTGCGGGTATCCTAGTGCCAACGTGTGCCTATCAGAGGAGAGACCATGCTGTTGTCCGGTATCATCGCCGCCCTTACCAGCCTTTTGATTCCCATCATCATTTTGTTGTTACTGCTTCCCAACGCCTGCTATGTCGTTGAACAGCAGCATGCCGTGATCATCGAGCGTCTGGGCAAGTTTAACCGCATCGTCAACGCGGGCTTCCACATGAAGGTGCCCGTGATCGACCGCAAAGCCGCCACGGTGAGTCTGCGCACCATGAAAAACGGTTTTGGCATCGACGTTAAGACCCAGGACAACGTGACCATCGGCCTCGAGGTCTCGGCTCAATATCACGTGAGCTATGACATGGGCGCCGGCCCGGCAGATTCGGGTATCTATAAGAGCTACTACATGCTGCAGGAGCCCGTCGACCAGATGCGTGACTTCATCACCGACGCCCTGCGCTCTTCGATCCCCGTCTACACACTCGATGAGGTCTTTGCCAAGAAGGATGACATCGCCAAGGATGTCAACGCTACCGTTTCCGAGCAGATGGCCGCCTACGGCTTCACCCTCGTGTCGACGCTCATCACCAAAATCGCACTGCCGACCGAGGTCGAGAACTCCATGAACGACATCAACGCCGCCCAGCGCAAGCGCGCTGCGGCACAGGAGCTCGCCGAGGCCGACCGCATCAAGCGCGTCACCGAGGCGACTGCCGAGGCCGAGGCTATGGAAAAGGCGGGCGAGGGTATCGCCAACCAGCGCAAGGCCATCGCGCTGGGTATCAAAGATTCGCTCGAGATCATCCAGGAGACGGGTGTCGGCAATGACGAGGCCAACCAACTGTTCATGTTTATGCAGTGGTCCGAGATGATGACGGAGTTCGCTCGCACGGGTAAAACCTCGACGGTCGTGCTGCCGAGCGACTTTTCGCAGTCGGCCTCTATGTTCGAGCAGATGCTGGCTGCCGGTAAGGTTCAGAACGAGTCAAAGGAGTAGGCACGCGTGAAATACACCGTCGTTTGTGTTGGCAAGCTCAAAGAGCGCTTTTGGAAGGACGCGTGCGCTGAGTACACCAAGCGCCTAGGCGCCTATGCCAAGGTGGATATCCGCGAGGTGGCCGATATCGACCCGGCTAAGGCGGGCGGCGTGGATGCCGCGCGCGACAAGGAGGGGGCGGCAATTCTTGCTGCATTGCCGTCTCGAGCGCATGTGATCCTGCTGGCTATCGAGGGCAAGGAGCGTTCGAGTGAGGAGCTCTCGGCGAGGCTCGACGATCTTATGCTGCGAGGCAGCAGCGACATCGCCTTTGTGATTGGCGGTTCGGACGGCGTGAGCGATGAGGTGCGCGCCCGCGCCGACGAGATGCTCAGCTTTGGACGCATTACCTTGCCGCATAACTTGGCGCGCGTGGTGCTGCTGGAGCAAATCTACCGCGCCTGCAAGATCAGCCGTGGCGAGCCGTATCACAAATAGGTCGGCAATACGAAACAATGGCGTGGGACAATAGCTTTCGTTTTGAAGAGCGTGTCTGAAAGGACTATGAGATATGAAGATTGGATTTGTCGGTTTTGGCAATATGGCGAGCGCTATGGCCGATGGCTGGATCGCTGCCGGTGTAGCTGCGAGCGACATGTGCGCCTGCGCGGGTCGCTACGACGCACTGGTTGAGCGCTGCGAGGCACGCGGCATGGTCGCCTGCCACGATGCCGCCGAGGTTGTCGCCGCATCCGATATCGTGGTCGCTGCGGTCAAACCGTACATGATCGAGAAGATATTCGCCCCGCTCAAGGATGCTCTTGCCAAAAAGGTCGTTCTGTCGGTTGCCTGGACCTGGGACAGTGCCAAGTGGGAGCAGGTCCTGCCGGGCGTCGCGCATATCTCGACGGTGCCCAACACACCGGTTTCGGTGGGCGAGGGCGTCATCGCTTGTGAGAAGGCTTCCACGCTTAGTGATGAGCAGAGCACAGTGGTGCTTGATCTGCTTGGCAAGCTCGGTGCGGTGGTCGAGCTCGATACGAGCCTGCTGTTTGTGGGCGGCACGGTGGGTGGTTGCGCTCCGGCATTTGTCGCTATGGCAATCGAGGCCCTGGGCGATGCGGCGGTCAAGCACGGTATCCCGCGTGCCGATGCCTATCGCATTGTGAGCCAGATGGTGCTGGGTACGGCAAAGCTGCAGCTTGCAACTGGTCAGCATCCTGCGGCGATGAAGGATGCCGTATGCTCGCCCGGTGGTGCCACCATCAAGGGCGTCGTTGCGCTCGAGGACGCCGGCATGCGCAGCGCCCTGGTCAAGGCAATCGACGCAACTCTCCAGTAAAACCGACCAAAAAAAAGACGGGTTTATTTTTGGCAGGTATTTTCTGCGGTTTTGTCCTTTTAGCGAAAAGCGCCCCGCAACTGGCTCAATTCCAGTTGCGGGGCGCTTGCGTTTGCCCAGATAAAACAGACCAAAATAAACCTGTCCCTTTTTGGCAGGTTAGTCCCAGAAGCTGTCTTCCTCATCCTCGGACTTGGGTCCGCGGTCGACGTACATCTTATGGGTACGCTTCTCCATTACAAAGGCAAGAATCGCAAATAACAGGATGCCGCCGGCGAAAAGGATGGCAAAACCGGTGCGGGTGCCAAACAAAAAGGAAAAAACTGCGTCCATTGGGTGCCTTCTTGCGTAGTTGAGTTGGGTCGTAAACGCTCATAAGTATATACTTGCCCATACATGTAC
>DBFZQW010000147.1:0-3097 GCA_048521445.1 Collinsella sp.
GCAGCAAGACCGCGAGCACAAAAGCGCTGGTAGCGTATGGCGGGAACGTATGTGAATCGAACACATCCAAGACGTTTTGCACGCCTCGCAACGGTTTTGAGGACCGCGGAGCCCACCGGAGCCCATCCGTTCCCAAGTGCGGCGGTATTTTACCAAACCGAGCAGTCAATCTAGCGTAGGGACCTCAGGCCGCCGGCCTCCTTGTCGAGCACTGTAAAGCGCACGGCATCCAGGTGCTCCAAGATGCTGATGGCACGTTTGCGCGACACGCCCAGCGCCTCGCGCAGCACACTCGTGGTAGCAGCGCCGCCGGCTGCCTCGATAGCGGCGGCGACGAGCTCACGCGCATGGGCCTCGGCGGCAGCGGACAGGGCAACGTCGCGCTCGACCTTAACGATCGAGCGGTTGAGCGAAAGCTCGCGCAGGGCGCGCGTCATGGTGTCGCGATCAAGCTGCAACTGCTCGCCCACCTCGGGCAATGTCGGTACATCGAGACCGGCTTCGTCCAGCAAGGCAACGATACGTTCGCAGGCCTCGCGCACCACGCGTGCCGCCGCGGCAGCGGAGTGCGGGTCGAACACCTCGGCGCCCTCGGAGGCACACACGCCGCGCGAGCAGCCCTCGTAAATCAGGGCCGCGGCAACGCCTTCATCAGCGGCAGGCCACGCAGCATGAGCAACGGCGCCGGGCGTAAAGCCTGTCTCCTTGGGAGCCGCCGCGTGCATGGCTGACAGGGTCGCCGCCAGTGCATCCATCGCGGCGTCGAGCACCACGGCGTCCGCCAAGAGGCCTGCATCACCCACGGCAAGCTTGCGAACGGAGCCCTGCGCCACCAACCCGCGCAGTGCGGCATCGACCTCGCCGACACCAAGATCCAAAGCATCGGCAACATCAATCGCCGTAACCGGCAGCGTCTGCAACGCCAGCCAAGCGCCCACACCGCCCGCGATATCGCCGGACTCGAGCGCCGCGTACAGCACGCGCTCCCCTTCAGCAAGCTCGCGCGATCGACGGCAGCGCGCAAGCAGCACGCGCCCGCCGCCAATAAGCATCACGGGCGAATAGGACAGCACCACGGCATGGTCGCCGGCGCGCAGCGGAAGCGGTTCCTCCAAGCGTACCTGCACCACTCGCGTCTCTCCCACCGCCATGGGGGCCTCGCCCTCCATGAACATGATGCGACCGACAACCTCGGCCGTACCCGCCATCACGTGCACACGCGCACCCGACTCGAGCACACGCGGCTTGGCTCCCTCGCGACCCAAATACGTAAACGTCATCATAAAGCGCATCGACTGGCCAAAGCGGCCCGGCACGCCGAGCATCTCACCGCGATCGAGCGCGGCGACAGCATCGCCCACCAAGTTGAGCGCCACACGCTGGCCGGGCAACGCCCGCGGCGTATCGCCATGCACCTGAATCCCGCGCACGCGACAGACCGTGCGCGACGGCAAAGCCATCAGCTCGTCGCCCACCGCAACCGGCGCATCGTGCAGCGTTCCCGTCACGACGGTGCCGACGCCCTTGATCGTAAAGCAGCGGTCAATCGGCAGGCGAGGCGCGGCATCGCTCCGATCAGAACGGTCGCGGCAGGCATCCCAGCAGGCACTTACCTGCTCGTCGAGCACCGCAAGCAGCCCGTCGATCCCCTCGCCCGTCTTAGACGACACGGGCACGATCGGCGCGCCTGCAAACACGGTACCTGACAAAAAGTCATCGACATCGAGCTCGGCAAGCTCGGTCATCTCGGCGTCAGCCAGATCACACATCGTCAGCGCGACAACCATGTGTGTGACGCCCAACAGCTCCAGCACATGCACGTGCTCGCGGGTCTGCGGCATCACGCCCTCGACGGCCGATACCACCAACACGGCAACATCAATGCCCGTGGCACCCTGCACCATGGCGCGCAGGTAATGCGCGTGGCCCGGCACGTCGACCAGGCCGACGATCTTGCCGCTCGGCAGCGCCAGCTCGCCAAAGCCCAGCTCCACGGTCATACCGCGACGGCGCTCAACCTCCAGACGGTCGGGATTCTTGCCGGTCAGTGCCTCGACCAGTGCCGACTTGCCGTGGTCAACATGGCCCGCCGTGCCAACGATAACGGGACACTCCACCAGCGCTTGAACCTCACTCATCGAGCAATCGCCTTCTCAACGCATGCGGCAAGCGTCGACGCCGCCGTCTCGATATCGCGGTCGCCCACGAGCGTGCGCACATCAAACAGAATGCGGTCGTGCGAGGCGCGCGTGACGACCGGCGTATCGAAGTCTTGGACGAGCGAGCGCTTGAGCGCGTCGACCGTCAGGCGCTCGTCAACAAGACGCACGGCAACGCACATCGTAGGCAGCTCCACGGTAGGCAGCGAGCCGCCACCGGGGGTCGAAGACTCCTCGACGGTCTCCACCTGCACGGCACACGGGCAGCCAGCCTTATCGAGCCCGGCGACCATACGATCGCGCAGCTTGCGGGCACGTCGCTCCAAATGGGCCTGCGGCAGCGTAAGCATGCTGAGCACCGGAATATCGCGATGGGCAACATCGGCGCCGTCCATGTAGATACGCAGCGTGGCCTCGAGCGCCGACAGAGCCAGTTTGCCCGGGCGCAGGGCGCGCATAAGAGGATGTGACCCACAGGCTTGGACCAGATCGCGACGACCCATGATAATGCCTGCCTGCGCGGCACCGAGCAGCTTATCGCCCGAGCACGACACCAGATCGAGCCCTGCCGCGACCGAAGCCGGCGTGGGCTCCTCACCGCCGCGCACCAGGATGTCATCGGGCAAAAGCGCGCCCGAACCCTGGTCCTCGTAGAACAGCAGACCATGCTTGTGGGCCAGGGCGGCAAGCTCCCGAGAGCCCACTTCCTCGTGAAAGCCCTCGATGCGATAGTTGGAAGGATGGACCTTGAGGATCATGGCCGTATCGGGCGTAATGGCGCGCTCGTAGTCGCCCAAATGCGTGCGGTTGGTGGCGCCGACCTCGACGAGTTTGGCGCCCGAAGCCGCCATGACATCGGGGATGCGGAAGCTGCCGCCGATCTCGACAAGCTCGCCGCGGCTGACGATAACCTCTTTGCCCGCGGCATGAGTCGCCAG
>DBFZQW010000148.1:0-4437 GCA_048521445.1 Collinsella sp.
GCTCTGTAACGTTAAAGTTGAACTCTATGGTTTCTCAACAATTCATCATAACTGCAGGTCAAAGCCAAAGCCTCAAGTTCAACTTGACCCTTTGGAACCTTTAAGGTTCAAGTTGAGGTCGAAAGCAGTAGTAGAATACCGTTCGAACCATAACCTACGATTGATTGCAGAGGGACTGGATGCAGCATTCGAATCATCGCACCGCAGCGTTCATTGCGTCGAAGCCGGCTCGTATCATCACGAGCGCCGTGCTCGCCGTTGCGCTGACGGCCACGCCGATGCTCTCCCCCGTTGCGGCGTATGCCGCCTCGCAGGCAACGCAGGACCAGCTTTCCGCAGCCCAGCAGAAGATCGAAGCCGCCACGAGCGCCTACAACGACGCCCGCACCAAACTCGATGACCTGCAAAAGCAGATTGACTCCAATGAGGCAAGCATCGAGGAAATCGAGGCCAAGCTTCCCGAGCAGCAGGCCAAGGCAAGCTCCGCCATGCGCGATCTGTACAAGTATCAGAAGGGCACCAATCCCATCGTGAGCTTCCTGGTCAACGCACAGAGCCTGGGTGAGTTCATCACGACCTGCAAATACACCAACCAGATCACGAGCTCGAGCGTCGACGAGATCGAACAGCTCAATAACATGCAAACCGAACTCGAGCAGAACAAGGCTGAGCTCCAGCAGGCCAAGTCTCAGCTTGAGGCAGAGCAGAAAAACGCCGAGGATGCGCTGGCACAGGCCCAGCAGCTCCGCAGCGAGGCACAGGCAAAAGCCGAGCAGGAAAATGCCGCCGAGCTTGCCAAGCTTGAGGCCGATAAGGCCGCTGCCGCCGAGAAGCTCTCGGGCGAGGGCGTAAGCGGCAGCAATTCCAGCAGCCAGGCCACCAACACCAACACCACCATCGACACCACGGTGAACAACGCCAATACCGGTAGCTCCGATTACGATTCGTTCATTAATGAGTGGACGAGCCGCATCGACAATTATCTCGCCGGCTCCCCCATGGCAGGCCAGGGCTATAACTTTGCCGTCGCCGCTTGGAATACCGGTGTCGACCCCCGTTGGTCCCCCGCCATCGCCTGCATCGAGAGCACCAAGGGTGCTTATTGCGCCAATTCTTACAACGCCTGGGGCTGGAGTGCCCGTGGCGGCGGTTGGCGCAGCTTTGGCAGCTGGAGCGAGGGCATCTCCGCTCACGTTGCCTATCTGGGCGCCAACTACGGCTCCACCCTTACCCCGGCAGCAGCCAAAAAGTACTGCCCGCCCACGTGGCAGGACTGGTACAACAAAGTCGCCGCTCAGATGAACCGCATCTAAGTGCAACTGCAAAGGGCCCCAATGGGGCCCTTTTCTTTTAGGTAGCGGAGGTATCGACGACGCCGGTCGCATTGGCAACCGCGACTATGACGATCATGCATAGGAGCAGCACACCCAATGCCTTGAGCCAGAGTTTCGCGAGTTTCTTGCCGCGATAGCTGTCGAGCAGCGCGAATCGCCGACGAAGACGACGCTTGTCGAACAGCGCAAAATGCATAAGCACCATAAGGCCATCGACAAAGAAAAAATACTCGATTATGAGAAGCCACGTCGGGTAGCTTTGGTTTGCTCCCGTGGGGTGAAAGACGGCAAAGTGACTTCCGGCAAAGAACACAAGCAGCGAGAAGAAGACGAGCGTATTCCAAATGCGCCCCAGAGACTCCGGAACGCGAGAGAGCAGACCGCATGCAGTGGAGGCGGCAGGCCTAGGAAGCCCTGTGGGGTTCTGGAGTCCTTGGGGCGTCAACACCGTCTCCGAGGCCGGAGTACGGACAAGCACAGGCGCAGGAGGCCGCACGGGGCGACTTAGATCGTATGCCGCGCGCGTCGCCCGTCCCAACGCTTCCGCGCTCGCAAAACGCTTGGCCGGGTCGAGCGCCATCGACATGCAGACGGCATCGGCAAGTGGAGTGGGAATGCCGCATGCCTCACATTGCTCGCGCATGTCGAGCCCTGGTTTAGGGTCGACTCCCGTCAAGCAAAAGAACAACAGGGCCCCAAGTGCGTAGGCATCGCTGCGCACACTCGTCTGCCCAAACCCATACTGCTCGGGCGGCGCATAGGGTCGCGTGCCAAACTTGACGGTGTCAGCATCGGCGCCATCGCGCCATACGCGCGCGATCCCCAGGTCGATAATCACCAGCGATGAAAATGCCAGGCCGTCATCAGGCGTATAGTTGGCACCTGTCACGATGATATTCGACGGCTTGAGGTCGCGATGGATCACCGGCGCCGACGTCTCCCCCACCATTGCAAAACCGGCATGGAGCTCGCCCACGGCATCGCATAGGGCAGGATACAATTCACGCGCATAATCGGGGGTGGCTCCCAGACGGTCCACCAGCGCCCCGAGTGTCTCCCCTTCGATGTATTCCATAACCACGTTGAGCTCGTCGCCCACACGACGACAATCGACGATTCTGGGCAGGTGCTCAAAACGCCTGCCTGCCCGCTGAGCGGCAAACAGACGCTCGTATGCCCCGCCGATTTGAGCCGAGGCATCGATGCGTTTACGAACAAAGGGACCGAGCGAACCACCGCCGGTTCCTTCAAAGTACACGAGCTCGGTTGTTTCGACGGACGAGCGCTTAAGTACACGCTCCACGCGATAGCTGTCGTCGCGATCGAGCGACGCCAGGTGCTCGGCAAGCGCTGCGGTCAGCTCGTCATCGGAATATGTTGGGCTCTGAGTATCCATAGCCTCCATCATAGCGCAGGGCGCAGACACCCCATGGCATCTGCGCCCCGTTCGCTTGCATCGTTGTTCGGCAGCTCCGCCGGCTCAGATATCAGCCGCTAACTCACCGTCTCCTCGCCAAAGCGATACAGCTCCTCGTTGACCTTTTGGAGGCTGCACCCGCGATCGATGCAAAAAATGATAATCGCATCGCGGCGGTCCTTGCAGTTAAGGACGCTTACCCCGGCAGCCGTCAGCGCACGGTTGGTTTCTTTGAGCGCCAGCGCCATCGCAAAGGCAATCTGCAGCACCTTATTGCGGCTCGGATGCCGCGCACCGGTAAAGATCTGATAGCCAAAGGTCTCATTGAGATCGGCCATACGAACCACGCGCGAGCGCTCCAAGCCCTTTTCCTGCAGTAGCTGCTTCAGGTAGTCCGAAAGCGACGGGGCGGCAAAGTCGTGTTCTTTGATATAGCCATCGATGTTTGGCGCGTCGAGAAGCTCATTGAGTAACTCGTCAGTCAGCTTTTTATCGGGCATACGACTTCACCTCCCCCAGTGCATACAACATGCTAAAAACCGCTTACGTCCGAACGCTCCCAACTGGCGACCTGATCGGGAGACACCGTGCCCAGCGCCTCGAACTTCCAGGAGCCGCCCGCCTTCAGATGATTGGTGTTTGCAAGAGCCGTTCCAACCTGGTTGCCATCAGCATCATACAGAACATACTCAATCTGAATGTAGCTCTTTTCCTTGTCCGTGTTATTGGTCAGCGTCCCCGTGATCTTATAGGCAAACTGATTGGAAGTGTCTTCAGCCTCGTCAGCAATGGTATACGGTTCTTGCGGTTCTTTTTGCTCCTCAGCCTGCTGTGTCGTCCCGGCAGGTTTTGCCGAATCGCTCGCAGGCGAATCGGTTGAGTTGCCGCCCATAGAGCCCACGGCACCGACAATAACCAGCACCACGATGACGCCTAGGACAATCTTACCGATCGGCTTCTTTCCCTCTTTTGCCATTATTCATCCTTCCTACGATCCGGCTACCGTGCCGGCACACAGCACATCGTAGGAAGGATTAAACTTGAATTCATTAGCTGAGAGCTAAGGTTGCGGTAAACGGCCAATGCAGTTATCCAAACGCCGAGCAAACGCACTTTGCGCGACCGTCTGCCGGCAGCGCATCAACCCACCGTGACGGATTCCCCGGTAAAGGCACTGACCATCAACAGGACAAAGAACACCAGGTAGCTGACACTCAGCGGGTACGCAATGACCAGGAATACAACCCAGCCGACATTGGTTTTACCGCCGGCACGGCGTCGCTCGCGATTGCGGCAGAGCCAAATCGTCACGCCGATGGCAGTGATAAACAGTACGAGTGCCGCCGCAGCCAGCCCAGCAAGCGCAAACATCACGCCAATGCTCACAGCAATAACCGGAAGCAACAACAAGCCGCATCCACACCCACCGGGACTATAAACGGCAGACTGTCGGCGTCGTTCCATCGTCACTCCAACCTCAATATCTTTGAGCACTACAACGCAGCGGCCTGCTGGACAGGAACGATCTTATTCAGCTCCGGTTCGATCCGCCTTTTCTCGGCCTCAAGGTCAAACGCCACCTGAGCGCGCAGCCAATAACCATCCGTCAGGCCAAAATAACGGCAAAGACGGAGGTCGGTGTCGGCCGTCACGCGACGTTTTCCCAAGACAATCTGCCCGATACGC
>DBFZQW010000149.1:0-5555 GCA_048521445.1 Collinsella sp.
GCTGGCAAAGGGCTCCATGGTGGCCGCCCAGTATGCTATCGACTTTTTGGCCGAGCCCACGCAAGAGGAGCTCGACGGCCCCGCGATTACCGCGGTCGCCGAAACCAACCCCGATCTGGCCGCCAAGTTGCGCTCTGCCAAAGCGACGACCGCCGAGGCTCGCGACGCCATCCATGATGCCCGAACGGCTCGCCATGCCGCGATCAAGGGCATCCACGAAGCCCGCGCTGCTGCACGCCGCGAGGAGAAGCACGACGAGTAGTCGATTCGCTGGCATCTCGCAGTCATAGCCACATCGCGATGTCAAAGCGGGGGCGGACGTTTCGACACGTCCGCCCCCGCTCATTCTTCAAGCGCTATTTCTACTATTTCTACCCCGTCCCCAAATGGCAGACGGCATGGCTACTCGTCCTGAGGTTCCTCGTCGGAGCTTGGCTCGGACGCCGACTCAGGTGCAGGTGCCGGCTCAGGCTCAGGCGCAGGCTCGGGCCCAGATGCCGTCTCAGACTCGGGCGCCGGTTCAGGCTCGGGCGCCGGCGAAGCATCCGGAGCGCTGTAACCCGAAGGAGCGGACTTCTTCTCGAAGGGCAACACAAAAGTCAGAACGTCGTCCTTATCCTCATCGGCCCACTCGCTTGCATAGCGTGCGGCCCAATAGCCAACGGCACGGTGCTTGAGCATCTTGCCAAAGACCGTAAGAAATACGGTGACGAAAGCGACCAGCACCAAGAACAGCGCGAGCGTGACGCCACCGCCGGTAACAATTGCCTCAATACCCGTAGGACGATAGTAGTAGCTATACATACCGACAGAGGCAATGGCGCCAAAGACGACCGTCAAGATCCATGTGACAACGTTGGCGACCAGGCCCGTCAAAAACTCGGGAAGGAACGAAGCACAGAACAGCTTGGTCTTGTTGTGCTTAAACGCCGCCCAGACCTTATCGAGCGAAAACGCGCTCTCGACACGCCCGGTCACCGCAAAGTGCATCACGGCGATGTCGGCGAACATCTTAAAGAAGACACCCAGAATCG
This sequence comes from Collinsella sp., assembly GCA_048521445.1. Classification (GTDB taxonomy): domain Bacteria; phylum Actinomycetota; class Coriobacteriia; order Coriobacteriales; family Coriobacteriaceae; genus Collinsella. Next base: position 1,035 of record DBFZQW010000149.1, read on the forward strand.
CCGAGGCAATTAGCGCCAGGACAAGCAGGCCGAGCGAACCGAACAGCGCAGCCTCGAGTGCATAGGAGCCGTAATAAGAATACGAGCCCGCGGCGCCAATTACCACGCCCTCCACCAGCGAAAGCACTACACCGATAACGGGAATGGCAGCGATAACCTCGAGCACGACCGAAATAACGCTCGAAAAGACTCCGAGACCAAACGACGTGGAACGCATGAGTGGACGGTCCATGCCGTCATCGACCTTGAGCGAAAGATCACGGCCCCACTCGATACCAAAGCCGGAACCACACACACTCGCAATGCAAGCTGCCAAAAAGCCGATGGCAGCCGCAATGCCGCCAATAACGGGAATAAACAACACGAGCACCGACACAACGCAAATCAGCGCCGGCAAAAACGCGATTTGGCATACACGCTGAAGCACGCCCGGAGTCTTGGTCATATCTTGGAACGCCTGAGCCACACAGCCCTTTGGCGCATTCGCCACGGGCGGTTGCGGAACAAACTGCTGGGGCTGAGGCTGTCCCTGGGGAGCGGGGCCAGAGGCACCGGCATTAGGAGCACCACACACGCCGCAGAACTTGTCGTTATCGCCCATGGGGGCGCCACACTGCGAGCAGAACATAGAATCATCCCTTCGTATCTTGAACGAATCACTTGGATCGCAAACGATGTCTTTAGCATCATTATTGCCCAATGTGGGGTCAAATACTCAAAGATGACCGATTTGCAAGGTACGCGGCGCCAGCAGGCGGTTCGTTGAATATGTCTGTGCTAGTTCGTTCCGCGGAAGCCCTTGCCGACAATCTCGGAGCTGTCGACGATCGTGATAAAGGCACCCGGATCGACCTCGCGCGCATAACGGCGCAGCTGCACGGCCTCGCGACGGCTCAGCACGCTCATGATCACCGTCACGCACTTGCCCGAGAAGGCACCGTAGCCGCGACTGATGGTCGCCGTACGGTTGAGATGCTTGACGATAAACTCCTCGACCTTAAGGGGCTCGGAGCAAATGACCGTGCAGACTTTGCGCAGGTGAATGCTCTCAATGGCTTTGTCGACCACAAGCGTCTTGGCAAACAGGCCGAGCACACAATACAGACCGACACGCGGGCCATACAAAAAGGCCGCGATGGCCACGATGCCGATATCAACCAACAGCAGCGCGCGGCCAATCTCGAGCGTCGTGCGGCGCTTGAGGATCATGGCAAGAATGTCCGTGCCGCCCGTCGAGGCGCCGATATCAAAGACAATAGCGCTGCCGAGCGCCGGCAAGATGACGGCAAAGCACAGGTCGAGCCACATATCACCCGTCATCGAGACATCGGTCGGAATAAAGAGCTCAAACAGCGAAACATAGGCGGACAGCGCAAACGAGGCGAAGACACTCCAAAGAATCGCCTTGCGTTCCAAAAAGATAAAGCCCAAAACGACGAGAACCGCGTTGATAATCCACATAAAGACGCCGACGGGCAGGGTCGGGAACAGCGTGGACAGAATGACCGACACGCCCGAGGTGCCGCCAAAAGCAAAGTGATTAGGGGTTTTAAACGCAACGATGGCAAAGGCCGTAAGAATCAGGCCCAGATTGAGCTCGGCAAAAAAGCGCGGGAAACCCGGCTCCTGGCTGCGCTTTTGGCCGGCACGCTCGCCGCGCTCGATATCGGTGCGATCAACCACGCGCTCCATCGGCACTACGGGAGGACGATGCACCTCTTCGGCAGCACGCGATGCCGCCTCTGCCGCGGCGGCCTCAATCGCCCATGCCTTGCTTTCTGTTTCGTGCTCGTCGGCCATTACGGCAACCCTTCGTTAACAATTTGGAAACAATGCGCCCATTAGGGTAACGCGGAACGCGACGATTGCAACCCCTAGTTAGACGAGCGGTATGCCCACATCGGGGGGCATACAAATAACGGCCGGCCACGCTTTTGCTTGCGCGGTCGGCCGTTTAACGTTTTCGCAGATAAAGCCTGCCAAAACAAACCTGTCCCTTTTTGGAAGGTTACTCGTGCTGGCTGGTGCGGTGCTCGTACTCCTCGGGGGTGATGACGTCCTCGATGCGCAGGTTGACGCCCGCCACCTCAAGGCCGGTCATCGCGGCAAGGCGCTCGGTGACACGTGCCTTGACATCGTCGAAGATCGCGGGCGCATAGGCGCCGTACTCGATAATGACGGAGATGTTGACGACCACGCGATTGTCATCGGTGACCTCAACCGTCACGCCCTTGGTCAGATTCTCGGCACCAAACTGCTCCTGCACAAAGTGCATAAGGTTACCCTTCATGCCCAGGACGTGCGGCACCTCGCGGGTGGCCATGGCGACGATCTTCTCGATCACACCGTTGGAATAGGTCAGCGAGTCCTCGGACTCGTCTGTTTCCTCATCATCCTCGTCCGCGTCATCGGCGGACTCGGCCTCGACGAGCGCCTCATCCTCGAGCGTCACATCCTCGGCTTCGGCGACGGCCGCCTCCTTCTCCTCGAGCTCGGTATCGGCCACATCGACCTTCGTATTAAAAGCCATGGTTCCTCCTTATGCCTGCCGCGGATGCGACAGTCGAATACATATTAGCGGCCGCTAAACAGACGGCCGAAGAAGTTGACGATCCCGTTCTCGCCGTCGCGAATTTGGCCGATCACGGCGCCGATCAGCACGAAGAATGCAATGACGAGCGTGTCCCACAGGCCGAGCGTGAGCACCAACACGGCGAGGATAAAGCCAGCGACGGCACCGAGCGTGGTGTTGGGATGACGCACAGCATAGCTCCAGATGGCAGCGCCCGTACCCTTGATGAGACCCATAGCCTCGTCAAAATCCGCGGCTGCCACGTCTTGTAACTCGGTTGCCTCTGCTTTGGAATCAACAGGTTCGCTCGCCGGTGTGGCGCTCTGGTCAATCGTCAGGCGCGGCGTACGAGCGGTCTTATCTTGATTGGTATCACTCACCGGAAACCTCCACGGTCTGGACGGTAGTCTTGGACGGCAAAAAACGGACGCGCGTGGTCGTACCCGGCGTGCCGAGCATGGTGTCGCAAGCTTCCTCGATGCGCCGCTGCATCGCGGTAGCCAGAGATGCCACGTCCTTATCGTCAAGCGCGATAGCCTCGACCTTAAATCGGACGTGCGAATCGTCGGGGCCTTGGACGCGGGCCTCGACATGCTCGACCATCACGCGGTCGTCGCGCTCGGCAGCAGCCCTGGCACACGAAGAAAGCGCCGCAAGGGTAACCTCGATATTGCGCTCCCCCGCCGGATGCACGCAGGACGGCTCGCGACGAGCAAACATCAGGCGAAAGAAGCTTACCAGCACGCCGATCGCCACAACTCCGCCGCATGCCGTCACGACAATGCGCGGCATGGGGTCGCGCATCAGCAGCATAAAGCGATACGTATACGGCCCCCAAAACTGGCAGACAAGCGTACCCAGCGCCACGATGGCGGCGGCAAGATACACAATCGCTAGGGCTCGTTTGAGTACGCGCACGTGGCGCTCCCTTCAAATCTCGGCTCTCGAAATGCAAAACGGTTCGCATCATTATAAAAGAGCCGGGTCCGGTGCTCTACGCACGCGGATCCGGCTCATCTATTCCACGAGGCTTGCATGCTCGCTTCATTATGCCCAGATATGCACGGCTTAACCCGTGCGGGCGCTACTCCTCCTCGAGGGCAGCGATAACCTCGTCGGTCATGTCCATGGTGCTGTAAACATCCTGGACGTCGTCGAGCTCCTCAAGACGGTCGATGAGGCGCTGAACCTTCTTGGCGTCGGCGCCGGAGACCTCGGTCGGGGTGGTCGGGACCATGGTGGTCTCGGAGCCCTTGACCTGGACGCCCTGCTCCTCGAGCGCCTTGGAGACAGCCATGACCTCGTTGGCAGTAGTCCAGACGATCCACTCCTCGCCGGCATCCTCGTAGTCCTCGCCACCGGCCTCGGCGATGGCCATCATGAACTCATCCTCGTCACCGGCAGCACCGTTGGCGATCATGGTCTCCTTCTTGGCGTTCTCGTCCAGGATCTCCTTGGCGACGACGATCTGGCCCTTGCGCTCAAACTGGAAGGCGACGGAGCCGGAGGTGCCCAGGTTGCCACCAGCGTGGGAGAAGGCGGAACGGACATCAGCGGCGGTACGGTTGCGGTTGTCGGTCAGGCAGTCGACGTAGACGGCGACACCGGCGGGACCGTAGCCCTCGTACACGATGTTCTCGTAGACGGCGGCATCGGCACCCGAACCAAAAGCCTTGTCGATAGCGGACTTGATCTTGTCCTTAGGCATGGACTGAGCCTTGGCCTTGGCAACGGCAGCGGCGAGGCTGGCGTTGTTCTCGGGCAGCGGGTCACCGCCGAGACGGGCAGCAACGGTGATGTTGCGGCTGAGCTTGGAGAAGAGGGCGGAACGCTTGGCGTCCTGCGCGCCCTTACGATGCTTGGTTGTGGCCCACTTAGAGTGTCCGGACATACGTGTCTCCTATCGGTTTCGACCTAAAGCCCAGCGCAGATGCTCGGGCAATATAAAC
>DBFZQW010000150.1:0-6342 GCA_048521445.1 Collinsella sp.
TCGCTGGAGTGAGCAGGCAGAACGCCAAACTCGCCATCCGTGGACGGAATCGACACAAACGCAGCGTCGCCCTCATAGGCGCAGCTCACGGGGCACACGATGCGGATACGCATAACCTACTTCTCCCCCATCTTGCGGGCGCGCTCGCGCACGTCCTCAATCGTGGAAGCATAGCGGAAAGCCTGCTCGGGCAGGTCGTCGGCCTTGCCGTCGACAATCTCGGCGAAGGAGCGGACGGTATCCTCGACGCGGACGTAGACACCGGGGTTGCCGGTGAACTTCTCGGCGACGTGGAAGGACTGCGAGAGGAACTGCTGAATCTTACGGGCACGGTTGACCGTAAGGCGCTGCTCCTCGGACAGCTCGTCCATACCCAGAATGGCGATGATGTCCTGAAGGTCGGAGTACTCCTGCAGGAGCTCCTGAACCTTGACGGCGACACGGTAGTGCTCCTCGCCGACGATCGAGGGATCGAGAGCGTCGGAGGAAGATGCGAGCGGGTCGATAGCCGGGAACAGGCCGAGCGACGAAATGCTACGCGAAAGAACCGTGGTGGCGTCGAGGTGCGTAAACGTCGTGGCGGGCGCCGGGTCGGTCAGGTCGTCTGCGGGGACGTAGACAGCCTGGACGGAGGTAATGGAGCCCGTCTTGGTCGAGGTAATGCGCTCCTGGAGGTCGCCCATCTCGGTTGCCAGCGTGGGCTGGTAACCAACGGCGGACGGCATACGGCCCAGCAGTGCGGAAACCTCGGAACCTGCCTGGGAGAAGCGGAAGATGTTGTCGATGAACAGCAGAACGTCCTGGCCGCGATCGCGGAAGTACTCAGCGGTGGTAAGGCCGGCCAGACCGATGCGCAGACGCGCTCCGGGCGGCTCGTTCATCTGACCATAGACCAAGCAGGTCTTGTCGATAACGCCAGACTCGCTCATCTCGAGGAACAGGTCGGTGCCCTCGCGGGTACGCTCGCCGACGCCGGTGAACACCGAGGTGCCACCGTGCTCCTGGGCGAGGTTGTTGATGAGCTCCTGAATCAGAACGGTCTTGCCAACGCCGGCGCCGCCGAACAGGCCTGTCTTGCCGCCACGGATGTAGGGCTCGAGCAGGTCGACGGCCTTGATGCCGGTCTCGAAGATCTCGGTCTTGGTGGTGAGCTCGTCGAAACGGGGCGCTGCATGGTGGATGGGGTAGAACTCCTCCACCTCGGGCATGGGCTTGCCGTCGACGGGCTTGCCCATGACGTTCCAAATACGGCCGAGCGTCTTGGGGCCAACGGGCATCTTCATGGGCTCACCGGTATCGGTGGCGATGAGGCCGCGCTGCAGGCCGTCGGTCGAGGACATGGCGACCGTGCGGACGACGCCGCCCGGAAGCTGGCTCTCGACCTCGAGGATCGTGCTCAGGTGACCGATCGGGGTCTCGGCCTCGACCGTGAGCGCGTTGTAGATCGGGGGCACCGCGCCGTCAAACTTGACGTCGACGACAGGGCCGATGATTCGCACGATGCGACCATCACCGGCAGTCGTCTTCTTGGTGGCTTCCTCGACCGCAAGCTTTACGGTGTTATTAGCCATTACTGTTCCTCCAATGCTGAGGCTCCGCCGACGATCTCGTTAATCTCGGTCGTGATCGAAGCCTGGCGCACGCGACTATACGTGCGGGTAAGGGTCGAGATGATCGCGGTGGCGTTTTCCGTCGCGGAGTGCATGGCCTTGCGGCGTGCACCCTGCTCGGCAGCCGCCGAATCGATCAGGGCCTGGTAGATGACCGTCAGGATATAAGACGGCACAAGCTTGCCGAGAACATGCTCGGGAGAGGGCACGAACTCGAACGTGGACGAGATGCGCTTAGGGGCGTCGGTCTCGTTCTTACGCGGACCGTGGGCCATAGCGATCATCTCGGGGTCGAGCGGCAACAGATGCTCGACGCGAAGCTCCTGATCCACGCGGTTCTTGGCGTGGTGGTAGACAAGCTCGACACGGTCAAGCTCACCGGCACGATACGCATCGCAGATATGAGAGGAGATCATGCGGGCCTGATTGAAATCGGGCTCAGAGGAGTTGCCCTCAAAGTGCATGACGACGTTTGCGCGGTCACGGAAATACGTGGCCGGTTTGCGCCCACACGCGATGATCTCGCACTCGATGCCGTCGTTCGCCCAAGAAGCGGCGAGCTTTTCGGCCGTGCGCTCCACCGTCGTATTGAAACCGCCGGCAAGGCCGCGGTCCGAGGCAATAACGACAATCAGGCCATGCTTGACGCTCTCATGCTTCTGCAGCATGGGATCGGTGCCCGAACAGGAGGCGTCGCCGGCGACCGTCAACATGACGTCGGTCAGCGCCTCCTTATAGGGCTCGGCCTGCTTGGAGCGATCGAGGGCACGACGGATCTTGGCCGTAGAGACCATCTCCATCGTGCGCGTGATCTGCTTGGTCGTGGTAACCGAGGAGATTCGCTTCTTAATGTCGCGAAGGTTGGCCATGGGGCTTAGTTCTCCTCTGATCCAGAAACATCCGAATGGTGCTTGGCCATGAACTGCTGCTTGAAGTCGCCGATGACGCGCAAGAGCTCAGCCTTAGTGTCATCATCGATCTTCTTGGCGCGAACCTTGTCGAGCAGCGAGCCAAAGCCATTGTCCATGTACTCGATGAGCTCGGCACGGAAAGGCAGCACGTCGGCGATCTCCAGGTCATCCAGGAAGCCCTCGTTGCCAGCGAACAGCGTAACAATCTGCTCACCAACCTCGAACGGCTTGTAGCGCGGCTGCTTCAGGAGCTCGGTCATGCGGGCACCATGGGTCAGCTGCTTCTGAGTAGCCTCGTCGAGGTCGGAGCCGAACTGCGTGAAGCCGGCGAGCTCCTGGTACGAAGCGAGGTCCAGACGGAGGTTGCCGGCGACCTGCTTCATAGCCTTGGTCTGCGCGTCGCCACCGACGCGGGACACGGAAATGCCCACGTCGACTGCCGGGCGCTGGCCCTGGAAGAAGAGCTCGGACTGCAGGTAGATCTGACCATCGGTAATGGAAATGACGTTGGTCGGAATGTAGGCCGAGACGTCGCCGTCCTGGGTCTCGATGATCGGAAGAGCCGTCATGGAGCCATAACCGTTCTTCTTGGACATCTTGACGGCACGCTCGAGCAGACGAGAGTGCAGGTAGAAGATGTCGCCAGGATAGGCCTCGCGTCCGGGCGGACGATGCAGCGTCAGCGACATCTGACGGTAAGCCACAGCCTGCTTGGACAGGTCGTCGTAGATGACGAGCACGTGGCCGCCGGGGTTGGTCTCGCTGGCGGGCTTGCCGTCCTCACCGTTGTACATGAAGAACTCGCCGATAGCGGCACCGGCCATAGGCGCGATGTACTGCATAGGGGCGGAATCGGCAGCGGTGGCCGAAACGATGATGGTGTAGTCGAGCGCACCGTGCTGAGCGAGGGTCTCGCGGATGTTGGCAACCGTGGAGGCCTTCTGGCCGATGGCGACATAGATGCAGACCATGCCCTTGCCGCGCTGGTTGAGGATAGCGTCGATGGCGATGGCGGTCTTACCGGTCTTACGGTCACCGATGATGAGCTCACGCTGACCGCGGCCAATAGGCACCATGGAGTCGATAGCGAGCAGACCGGTCTGAACCGGCTCGCACACCGGGGTACGATCGATGACGCCGGGAGCCTTGAACTCGATGGGGCGACGGTGCGTAGCGACGATGTCGCCCAGGCCGTCGATGGGCTGGCCGAGCGGATTGACGACGCGGCCGAGCATGGCACGGCTCACGGGGATATCCATAACGCGGCCAGTGGTGCGGCACTCGTCGCCTTCCTTGATGGAGTCGACGGCACCGAACAGAACGGCGCCGACCTCGTCACGGTCAAGGTTCTGGGCAAGGCCGAAGACGGTCTCACCGGTATCGGAGCTCTTGAACTCCAGAAGCTCGCCTGCCATGGCGCTCTTGAGGCCGGAGACGCGCGCGATGCCGTCGCCTACCTCGTCGACCGTTGAAACCTCATGCGTATCGACCGTCGCGGAGAGGCTCGTGAGCTGCTCCTGCAGTTTCTTGGCGATATCCTGGGCATTGAGGGTTTCGGACATTAGGCTTCACCTCCGTACGAATTAGCAGAGTTTGCGAGGGTCTCCTGCGCGATGCGCAGCTGCGTCTTGACGGAAATGTCACGACGCTCGCCGCGGGCCTCGAGCACCAGGCCGCCCACGATAGACGGGTCGACCTGCTCGATAAGGAATACCTTGCGGCCGAAGTCCTGCTCGCATTTCTTAGTGATGGTTTGACGCAGCTCGTCGTCGAGCGGGATCGCCGTGGTGACGGTCACGCCCACTACATCCTCGTCTTCCTCGGCAACATACTTAAAGGCAGCTGCCACCTTGGGAAGAAGGTCGAGCTGGTCGCGCTTGGACATGGTGTCGAGCACGGCGATGATCTCGGGGCTGGCAGAAGCCAAGCGCTCGATCATCTCGAGGTCCTCGAACACATGGTTCTCGGCCTTGGCGGCTTCCAAAAGGGAACGCGCGTAGGTCTCGAGCACCTTGTCCTGATAGCGGCTAGTCGGCATTCAGGCTACCTGCTTCCTGGATGTAGCGCTCGATGAGCTTCTTCTGCTCAGCATCGTCCTCGAGTGCCTCGCCCACGATCTTGGTGGCGACGGCAACGGACAGGTCGGCGATGGAGCTCGCGGCACCGGCGTAGATGGACTTGCGCTCGTCCTCGACGGTCGTATGGGCCTTGGCGATGATCTCCTCGGCCTCCTTGTGAGCAGCCTCGATGATACGGGCACGCTCGGACTCGGCGTCCTTACGGGCCTCGAGAACGATGTCGGCAGCCTGACGACGGGCGTCGGTGACGATCGAGTCGGACTCAGCGCGCTTGGCGATAGCCTCCTGCTTGGTCTTCTCGGCCTCGTCGAGGCTCTCCTCGATCTTCTTGCCGCGCTCCTCCATGGTTTTCATGATGCCCGGCAGGGCGACCTTGGCCAGCACGATCCAGATAATCAGGAAGGCGATAAGCGCCGGGATGAACTCCGCCATCTTAGGGATGAGGATGTCCGCACCGGCGGCGCCGTCCTCGGCGAACGCGGAAACCGGCATGAGCAGCGCGGCCGCGGACGCGGAGAGTGCGATCGCGCTCTTCTGGGATGAAAGATTCATACTTGACGCTCCGTGCTATTTAACGATCAGCGCGACAACGAAGCCGATCAGAGCCAGAGCCTCGCCGAAAGCGGAGCCCATGATGAAGACGGTGAACACGCGGCCCTGGACCTCAGGCTGACGGGCCATAGCACCCGTAGCACCCAGAGCAGACAGGCCGATAGCAAGACCAGCGCCGATAACACCGAGACCGTAACCGATAACTCCCACGATTCCTCCTTTGTCGTGCGTGTCTTATTTCACGCAGGATAACCTTTTTATAACTGCCGGGCTCCATGGGTACGGGCACCGGCGGTTTAACGAATTGCCTTACCTTTAAGGCGCGAACGGAAGACTACTCCTCCTCCGCGACCTCCTCTGCCTCGGAGACATACACGGCGGTAAGGACCGTGAAGACGTAAGCCTGGATGGCGCCGACCACAAGCTCGATCGCATAGATCAGGATGAGAATGGCAAGCCAGGCCAGCGAAGGCAGGGCGCCGACGGCGTGGGCCGCGGAAACCTGCTGAAGCAGCGGCTGCATGAACATGCTCGCCATAATGGCGAACGAGCCCATGACCACGTGTCCTGCGAACATGTTGCAGAACAGACGGACGGCGAGCGTGATGAGGCGCAGGAAGGTCGAGAAAAGCTCGACGACCCACACGAGCACGTTCATCGGGAAGCTCACGCCCTGCGGAGCGAGGCTCTTGATGTAGCCGATCACGCCGTGAGCCTTGCATCCGTAGTAGATGAAGTACACGAAGGCGAAGATGGCGAGCGCGGCGGTGGAGCCGATTGCGCCGGTGCCGGGCTTCATTCCCGGAATCAGGCCGATCATGTTGTTGATCAGGATGAACAGGAAAAGCGAGCACAGGAACGGGAAGTGCTTCTTCCAGTTCTCACCCACGACACCCTTGCCGATATCGTTCTCGACGTACTCGATGATGTACTCGAAACCGTTGACGAAGAAGCCCTTGGGAACCAAAGTCTGCTTCTTCTTGAACACGGCCAGGACGATCAGGAGCACGATCGTGGAGACGATCAGCCAAAACGAGTACTGCGTGATGCCGCAGCTCAGATCGCCCACGACAGGGGTGGAGCTGAACTCGCTGACCAGATGATTAATCTCATCAGGCAGCTTTTCAAAAATTTCCACGACTTACCTTTCGACCTCATGAGGATCTCGCAGCGCCTTGGCGACGCGAACCG
>DBFZQW010000151.1:0-14203 GCA_048521445.1 Collinsella sp.
TTCGTCCTCAAACATACGATATTCGACGTTTGCCGTTGCGATACCGGCGCGCTGGGCGCTTTTCATGCAGACAAACTCATTGAGAGCCTCGAGTTTAAATCCGATAACGCCATTTTTGAAAATATGCGTCGTGGGCGAGGACCCCATGCATTCGCACCAGCGGCCGTTTGTGAACGCGAGCGCGAACTTGCCCTGGTTGCCTCCAAGTGACCAACTTTCATCTAGACCCATCCACGATGCATCGCGGTCATCTCTGATCGACTTGAGACGAAGCGCAATTTCGTGGTCGTCTATAGGGCGGTATTCGCCGGAGCGATGCAGGACGGCGTCGACGTCTTCTTCGGCACAAAACTGCACTCCGCCCGGACAGTCGAGTCCGATATGGCTGAGCAACGCAACGGGATTGTTGGGCCTGGTGTCGAATTCGACGGCGATCGCTTTTCGCTGGTCCTCGCTGTCGGGTAGAAGGCCAAACAAGTACGGATTCATGACCTGTTGGCCGTATATGCGATTTGATACGGGTATGTTTGTCGATAGGGCTGGCCCGTCATAGTCATGATCGTAGGCAAAGTTGACAAGACCGTTCTCATCTTGCGTGAGCGTTCCCGCAGGTACGCCGCAAATAATGGTCCGAAGCGTTTTGCTGGCCATTGGCTACCTCCCTTTGGGCCTTGTTTGGGCAGATGGGTTTGTGGCAATCGAGACTCCGAGATTGGACATGGCGAAATCGGCGAAGGCCTTGTCGTAGAGCTCGGACGTAAAGGGGACATCTGCGAGAGCCGGAATGGCTGCGCTGCGACGGTTGCGATGGTGAAAACGTTGAGCGTGATGGCGCCTGGGGGTGCTACGAGGTTGCAAATCAGCATGCGGGGCGTCGACTGGTTGCTCGTTTTTCGATTCGTCGATATCCCCTTGAGCGGCGAGCGCCAGTCCAAGAGCACCGAAAACCGCCAACAGCTTGTCGAGCCGAATGCCCGTGGCATCTCCCAGCTCGAGCGATGCGAGCAGGCGTTCCGAAACACCGGCTTTTTTAGCGAGGGCGGCACGGGTGATCCCCTGCGCCTCGCGCGCCTGACGCACGTAGATGCCGCCTTGGCGCGGTGTGGTGATGGGAAGGGTATCCACGGTGATCTCCTAACGTGCAGACTTTTGCATATCAGTATGACATGCAAAAGTCTGCACGAAAAGGCCTCATACAAAACTCTGCATGAGGCCTTGTGCTGGCGTTGAGTTTTGAGCGATTGTGTTTGGCACTACAGCGCCAAAATCCCCAGATGCTCAAGCAAGATCTTAAGCCCGATGAGGACGAGTACGACGCCGCCCACGATGGCGGCGGGTTTTTCGTAGCGCGCGCCAAAGGTGTGGCCGATCGCTACGCCGGCAACGGAGAAGAGAAAGGTCGTGATGCCAATGAGCGACACGGCAGGAACGATATCGACCGAGAGCGCGGCAAACGAGATACCCACGGCGAGCGCGTCAATCGAGGTGGCGATGGCAAGGATTAGGTACTCGCCCAGGTCGATCTTTTCGGCATCCTTGACGTCGCCTTCGTCCTCATCCTCGTCTTCGGTAAAGGCCTCCCACAGCATTTTGCCGCCGATGAAGGCCAAAAGGATAAAGGCAATCCAATGGTCGATGGGTCCGATGATGCCCATGAATTGACTGCCGAGCGCCCATCCGATTATGGGCATGCCGGCCTGAAAACCGCCAAAGAACAGGCCGAGCACCACGGCGACTTTAAGGTTGATTTTCTTCATGCCAAGGCCTTTGCAGATGGAAACGGCAAAGGCGTCCATCGAAAGGCCAACGGCGAGCAACACGAGCTCTGCGAGTCCCATAGTCTGGCTCCCTCTCTGCGGGCGGGCCCGCGTGTACCTCTTGGGAGAGTAACAAAAAAGACCCGTGGCGTACGCGTTGCGCGCACAGCCACGAGTCTCGTTCATTAAGGCAAGCCAGGCCGCATCGGCCAGTGTGTTGACTTGCCGCGCCGCCGGAGGCGAACCCGATCACGCGACTACTCCCTCATTTATGCGAATCCCGATGCTACCACATAAGCAGCTCATTTGGATTGGGGCTCTCAGCTGTGTTCGCTCATTCTGTAAGCATCGGATTTTGCGGGCGTCACAGGGGCAAACCGTGAGAAACTTATTGACGTTTATGGAGCGTATACGATGGGAGCGATGCCTTGGATAAGAACGAGCTGCAAAAGCGTATGGAACAGGCCATTCGCCTGACGGCACCTGGCCAGCCGATCCGCACCGCCCTTGACATGATCATTGCCGGTCACCTGGGCGCCCTTATCTGCGTCGGCGACACCGAAAACGTGCTCGCCGCCGGCAACGACGGCTTCCCGCTCAACATTTCGTTCACCTCGAACCGTCTATTCGAGCTCTCCAAGATGGACGGCGCCATCGTCATCGATGGCGACCTCACCCAGATCCTGCGCGCCAACTTCCACCTCAATCCCGATCCCTCGCTCGCCACGAGTGAGACGGGCATGCGTCACCGTACTGCCGCTCGCATGTCGGTGCTCACCGATGCCATCGTGATCTCGGTCTCGGCCCGTCGTGCCGTCGTTAACGTGTACGTCCACGGTAAGAGCTATGAGATTCAGCCTGTCACCACCATCATGAGCTCGGTCAACCAGCTCGTCGCCACGCTTCAGACCACCCGTCAGTCGCTCGACCGCTCCCTGCTGCGTCTGACGGCCCTCGAGCTCGATGACTACGTTACGCTCGCCGACATCACCGGCATTTTCTCGAGTTTCGAGATCATGCAACAGGCAAAGACCGAGCTTAAGGATTGTATCGTCAAGCTGGGCAACCAGGGCAAGCTCGTGCAGATGCAGCTCGAGCAGCTCGCGGGCTCCAGCATGGATACCGAATACGACCTGATGATCCGCGACTATGCGAGCGATTCCTCCGAGGCAAACGCCGAGAAGATTCGCGCCGAGCTTAGCCGCATGACGCCTAAGGACTTGTCCGACCCACAGCATGTGGCGGCGGTTCTGGGTTACGACGACCTGGACGAGGACTCCGTCATGACGCCGCTGGGCCTGCGCACGCTTTCGCGCGTGTCCGTCGTGCGCGACGGCGTGGCCGAGAAGATCGTCGACGAGTACGGCTCGCTGCAGGAACTCATGGACGACATCAGCGAGGATCCGGAGCGCTTGGGCGACTTTGGCGTCAACAACCCTGCCATTCTTGCGGACTCGCTGTACCGCATGAAGGGCACCAAACAGGGGAACGCATAATGGCGCCCGTATGCGCCGTGGTCGTTGCCGGTGGCAGCGGCCAGCGCTTTGGTAACCCCGGTGGCAAGCAACTCGTCAATGTAGCGGGCCGTCCGCTCATGAGCTGGTCCATCCGCGCATTTGACCGTAGCGATAAGGTCGGCCAAATCGTCGTGGTTTGCCCTGCCGAGCGCCGTGCCGAGATGCGCCGCCTGGCCATCGACCCGTTTGACTATGACACGCCCATCAGCTTTGCCGATGCCGGCGATACTCGTCAGGATTCCACCCGCGCCGGCGTGCACGCGGTGCCGGCGGGTTTCGAATATGTCGCTATCCACGACGGCGCCCGTCCGCTCGTTACCACCGAGGCTATCGACCACGCTATCGACGTGCTCGTGAACGACCGTGCTCTCGACGGTGTCGTGTGCGGTCAGCCCGCGATCGACACGCTCAAGATCGTCGACGGCGATAATGTCGTCGAGACGCCGCCGCGCGAGCTCTATTGGGCAGCGCAGACGCCGCAGATCTTTAGCGTCGATGCTATGAAGCGCGCTCACGCCGCTGCTATCGCTGAGGGCTTTATCGGTACCGACGATTCATCGCTGGTCGAGCGCATGGGCGGACGCGTCCGCTGCGTCCAGAGCCCGCGCGACAACCTTAAGGTTACGGTGCCCGAGGACCTGCGTCCCGTAACCGCGATTCTGCTTGGCCGTATGGCCGAGGGAGAGGATCTTCCCCATGTTCAGTAACCTGCGCATTGGCCACGGCTACGACGTCCACCGTTTGGTGGAGGGGCGTCGATGTATCATCGGCGGGGTCGACATTCCCTACGAGCGCGGCCTGCTGGGCCACTCGGATGCCGATGTGCTCGCGCACGCCTTGGCCGACGCCATTCTGGGTGCCTGCCGCGGGGGAGACATCGGCAAGCTATTCCCCGACACCGATCCTGCCTATGAGGGCGCCGACTCGATGGTGCTGCTTGCCCGCGTGATGGACTATGCACGCGAGCTGGGCTTTGAGTTTGTCGATGCCGATTGCACCATTGCCTGTCAGCAGCCTAAGATCACCCCGCACCGCGATGCCATGCGCGCTAACCTTGCCCATGCCCTGGGCGTTGACGTCGAAAACGTGGGCGTCGCCGCTACCACGACCGAAAAGCTCGGTTGGGAAGGCCAGGGCGAGGGAATCGGCGCCTGGGCCGTCTGCCTGCTACAGAAAACCGTTAAGGAGTAACGAATGCGTATCTACAACAGCGCTACCCATAAAAAGGAAGAGTTCCAGCCCATCGAGTCCGGCAAGGTCCGCATGTACGTGTGCGGCCCCACGGTCTACGACAACATCCACATCGGCAACGCCCGTACGTTCATCAGCTTTGACGTGATTCGCCGCTGGCTCATCGCGAGCGGTTACGAGGTCACGTTCGCCCAGAACCTCACCGATGTCGACGACAAGATCATCAAGCGCGCCAACGAGCAGGGCCGTACCGCCGCCGAGGTTGCGACGGAGTTCTCTGACAAGTTTATCGGCGTTATGCGCGCCGCCAACGTGCTCGATCCCGATGTGCGTCCTCGCGCCACCAAGGAGATCGGCCCCATGATCGCCATGATCAAGACGCTCATCGAGCAGGGCCATGCCTATGCCGCCGATAACGGCGACGTGTACTTTGCCGTGCGCAGCGATCCCAACTACGGCCAAGTCTCGGGCCGCAACATCGACGACCTTATGGTTGGCGCGCGCATCGAGGAGAACGAGGACAAGAACGATCCGCTCGACTTTGCCCTGTGGAAGGCCGCCAAGCCCGGCGAGCCCAGCTGGCCGAGTCCCTGGGGCGAGGGCCGTCCCGGTTGGCACACCGAGTGCGCCGCCATGGTGCATCGCTACCTGGGCACTCCGATCGACATCCACGGCGGCGGCTCCGACCTTGCCTTCCCGCATCACGAGAACGAGTGCGCCCAGGCCACCTGCGCCTGGCACCAGGGCTTCTCCAACACCTGGATGCACACGGGCATGCTGCTGGTAGACGGCGAGAAGATGTCCAAGTCTCTCGGCAACTTCTTTACGCTGGCCGAGGTCCTCGAGCAGCACTCCGCTGCCGCCCTGCGCCTGCTGATGCTGCAGACGAGCTATCGCTCGCCGCTCGACTTTTCTTGGGAGCGCCTGGAGGGTGCCGAGAACTCGCTCACGCGTATCGCCGGTACGGTCGAGAATCTGCGCTGGGCCGCGAACCATGCGACGACCGATGCCGATGAGGCAGCATCCGAGGCGTTTGCCGCCAAGGCCGCCGAGACTCGTGCCACCTTTAAGGAGTGCATGGACGACGACTTTAACACCGCTGGTGCCATGGGTGCCGTCTTTGGCTTTGTGACCGAGTGCAACCAGTATTTGGAGCAGGCGGGCGACGCTGCCGACAAGGCTGCCGCGCTTGCCGCCGCCGACACGCTGGCCGAGCTGCTCGATACGCTTGGCGTTGAGCTCCCCGAGCCCAAGGTCGAGCTGCCGCTGGGTCTGCTGGGCGTTGCCGCCGGTCTGGTTGCCTACACGGGCGACGACGTGGACGAGGCCGCTGCCAAGATTCTCGAGGCCCGTGCCGAGGCCCGTGCCGCCAAGAACTGGGATCTGGCAGATGCCATCCGCGATCAGCTCAAGGACCTGGGCCTCACCATTGAGGATACCGCCGCGGGCACTCGTATCAAATCCCTCTAATCCCCGCGGGTTTCCCAAGCACCCGACCTTGCCGTTCAAACCGTCGCTCGCGTACTCAAGTACGCGTCGCTCCTCTTTCACGGTAATCTCGGACACTTGGAAAACCCGTACCGACCGCCCGAATTAATATTCATGGGCGGTCGTTTGTTTTGTTTCGTTTGATAGTTGTATTTAGGAGGTCGCTTTATGGCCGACAATCGCAAACGTGCGCCTCGTGGCGGCAAGCAGGCCGCTTCTGGCTCGCGTCCGATTCGCCGCAATGACCGCGCTGCCGCTCCCAAGGGCCAGCGTGATCGCACTCAGGCCGCACGTCCGCAGCGCGATCGCAACCGCGACGCTGGCCAGGCTCCCAAGGGCGAGTTTATCGAAGGCCGCCGTGCCGCCGCCGAGGCGCTGCGTACCGGCTTTCCCGTCAAGTGCGCGCTCATTGCCGAGGGCGGGGAGCGCGATGCCGCCTTGTCGCGCCTGGTCGACGACCTCAACGCCGCGGGCGTCCGCATTAAGTATGTGCCGCGCGCGCAGCTCGATGCGCTGTCGAGCCATGGCGCTCACCAGGGCATTGCGCTCGAGGTTGGCAACTTCCCCTATGCCGATATTGCCGATATTCTCGACCGCGCGGGCGAGGGTCCGGCACTCGTCGTTGTGCTCGACCACGTGACCGACGACGGCAACTTTGGCGCCATCGTGCGCTCCGCCGAGGTTGTGGGCGCGGCCGGTGTCATCATCGCCAATAAGCGTGCCGCTGGCGTAACCGTGGGCAGCTACAAGACGTCAGCCGGCGCCGTCATGCATTTGCCCATCGCGCAGGTTCCCAATATCGCCCGTGCGCTCGATGACCTCAAGGCCGCTGGCTTTTGGGTGGGCGGTGCCTCCGAGCACGCCGAGGGCAGTTGCTGGGACGCCCCCTTCGAGGGTCGCGTGGCACTCGTCATGGGCTCCGAGGGCGACGGCATCTCGCGCCTGGTGCTCGAGAAATGCGACTTTTTGACCAAGCTTCCCCAGCGTGGCATGACCGAGAGTCTCAACGTGGCCCAGGCAACGACGGCGTTGTGCTTTGAGTGGCTGCGCCGCAATGCCGGCGAGCTCATGGGGGAGGAGTAGCGTATGTCCAAGAAGAACCGCGCCAAGTCCAAGGCCAAGCGCTTTGGCGAAGGCTCGGCCAAGCCGATTGTTTCGGCCGCGACCTATGGCGTGGGCGGCAATGCGTTTGCGCAGGCCATCGCCGATCCGGTCTCGACGGTGCACTCCAATAAGCCCGAGCTGCTGGTGGTCGACGGCTACAACGTGATTCACTGCACGCCGCGCTACGAAAAGCTCGTGTACGACCATTCCGATGATCCGTATTCCAGCGACGTTCACGATATGGCGCGCACCGCGCTCATCAACGATGTTGCGGCGTTTGCCCAGGGCCGCTACGAGGCTGTGATCGTGTTCGACGGTGCGGGCAATATCTCCAGCGAGCGCCCCAACCTGCCGGCCCGTGGCGTGCGCATCGAGTTCTCGCCGACGGGCGTATCGGCCGATACCGTGGTGCAGAAGCTCTGTATCGAGGCGCGCGAGGAGGGCCGCGCGTGCTCCGTGGTGTCGAGCGACGGCACGATCCAGGCCGTCGTCATGGGCAAGGGCGTCACGCGCATCTCGAGCCGCATGCTGGTGGACGAGATCAAACAGATCGATAACGACGTTCACGAGGCCGAGGAAGCCCCGCAGATCAAGATGACCCTGGGCAGCCGCCTGAGCCCCGATGCCCTGGCCAAGCTCAAGGCCCTTCGCGGGAGGTAGGGAAGTTGGCGGGGCAATGCTGCCTCGCTAACTCCATTCAGCGATGTCGATCATTCTTTCGAGGCGCCACGTTAGCGCCTCTTTTAGATAAGGCAGTCTCGCTGCTAGGGCATCGTTTTTAGACAGAATCTCGATCGCCTCGTCGACAAAGCCCTCGAGTTTGTCGCCGTCAAACCAGCCCATGTCCTCGACGAGCAACATTTGTTTGGCGGGACTTGAATGAAATTGTGCGCTGGTAAAACTGTGCTCTCCCGCCCTAAGCTCCTCTAGTGATATGTTGCACCAGAGTGATGAGCCCGAATCGAAGATGGGGGCTGGTCTGCAGGCCAGTGAGTTGACGTTTCGCACGAGGCCGAAGTTGCGCCAATGACGGTCGTAGTTGGCAATGATGTCATCGCATACGATCATGCGGTCAAGGGCGTCTTTTATATCTGTCGCTCCAAGCTCCTCGCTGTTTGCTACATACCGTTCGTAATCGGTTAGTCGCTCGTCTGCATTTGCATGCTGGTTTACATAGAACGCAGGGACATATTCTTCTTCGTCAGTTAAGAAGACATTGCATGTGCTCAAGGCGGAAGTACCCGCGCCTTCGAGCGAATAGGGTACATAATCGCAACCGTTTAGGATGCGACGGTGAAGTGCAGTCGCCACCAGCTCGTTATAAGGTTCCTGGTTTAGATGTGCACCTGCCTTGTGGAGGATTCGACGGTCACCCTCGTATGTCCAGTACTTTTGAAGATTGCCGTCCGAGGTGTTGTCAGGCTTTGCGGCAGCTGCCTTACCCTCCGGGGCGAAGGGTGCAATGGTTAGCGAGACGTCGTCAAAAGCATTATTGAAGAAATTGATATCTTCCCACGCGAGACCGGAGTCTTGGGGCCTAATCCAATACTGGTCGGATAAGGAGAGGCCAAGATTTCGCTGTACGAGTTCATCGGGAACATCGACTGCGGCTTCTGCAAGCAGGGAGGCTAGCCCAATGCGTGCGAGCGGGATACCGCGGCCGCGCCACCAGATGCGGAAGGAGTCGAGCGATACAGGTTTGCTGGGAGCAAAAACTCCAATAGGGGCGTGGGCACGATCGACGTCGGCGCCGATGTGGGTGAAGTCTTTCCGTGATCTGCTGTAGACCAGCTGGGCCACTTCGTGCGTGCGGTTCATGAGGGTGAATGCGATCTCGCTCTTACCGTGGCCGCGGCGGGGACGTCCCCCCGTTTTGGTCGCGGAACGGAGTCGCGTGTCGACGCTGCCTTTGTCGATGAGCCATACACCAGAAGCCTTGCGGGCCTCAAGTGCTCCGTTTTTTATGAGCTCCTGCACCCTGCGCGGAGTGATGCCGAGCAGCTCGGCTGCTTCTTTTGTAGTCAACATCGCGAAACCCTTCGCCAAAACGAATAGTTTTATATAGCCAATTGTAATTAAAACTATTCGTTCTGGCGAATAGTTTTGAGATGTGGTCGGGTGAAGGGCCTGTTGCGCCTCGTCCGCAATTCCTTTATTCTTAATTCGCTTCGCGCGAAAGCGCCAAGTGTGCCAGTGTGGCGCAACGGTAGCGCAACTGATTTGTAATCAGTGGGTTGCAGGTTCGATTCCTGTCACTGGCTCCACGAGAGTTTCGGGCTCTGTCTCTATATGGGACAGAGCCCGTTTCTATTTAGGTGGTGCGCCATCGGGTTAGCGCCCATCCCGTTTTTGGTTTGTCTCGTCCTCCAGTTTGTCTAAATCTGTAACACCAAGACCGATATTTGGCATCTAACTGTTACAGATTGAGATGAAGCTTAGGGTGTTTTAGGAATATCTTGATCTGTAACATGTAGAAGCGGAATAGGCCTCTTGCTGTTATAGATCGAGACAAGGGCGGGTGCGGACCTGGATATCCTGCTCGAGCGTGGATTTTTGGACACGCGAGCGAAGAAAATCTCCCGGCCGGAGAACGAGCGTGGATTATTAACTTGGATAGGGAGCTAAGGTAAACACCGATTGTCTATCGAAGGCTTTAGAAACAACGACCCCGATTTCATTGTGGAATCGGGGTCGTTTGTGCCTTAGGAATCCGAATGGATTAATCGAGCTCCTAAGGGACTTCTTGGGTTCTTGCTAATGGGCTGCTGAAGATGTCCCCAATGCAAACAGCGGGCATTTACTCAATATAGTTGGGATTCCTCTTGATAATCACGCGTGCAGCGATGAACGAGACGACGATGGCGATGACGGCGACAACGCACGCCAGTACGAAGTTGCCCAAGGATCCATCGGGAGCGATAAAGATCAGCGCCGAAAGAAGACCGGGGCATGCTCCCGCAACATACTCCTTCAGGACGAAGATACCTGCAGGGAGTCCCGCGCAGATGGCGCCGATTGCCGTGCCGACAAGCAGGCGAGGACGCTCGATGAGGCAGCCGTAGAATGCGGGCTCAGTTACGCCGCAAAGTGCGGTGACGGCAACCGTGGTGACCATACCCCTCTTCTCCTTGTTGCCTTTCATTGCAGTTGCCAAGGCGAGACTCGTGCCGCCAATGCAGAGGTTTGAGATGAAGCCAAAGATGATGGGCGCCCAGCCGAGCTGCGCCAAGCTCGTAACTTCGATCGCGATGTAGGCCTTATCAAGACCGAGCATGACAAAATAGGGGTTAAGGGCTGCAAGGATTGGAGTAGCGATAAATGCCACGTTATCCATGAGCCACGTGGCGGCATCACTTAGCGCGTAGCCCATCATGCTGCCGGCGGGGCCGAGGACAATCAGCTCAACAGGCACGACGATGAACATGGTGAGTAGCGGCTTCAAGAACAGTTTGGTAACGTCGGGGATGATTTTCTGAAGACCGCGATCAACAAAGTACATGAACACAACGCCCAGTACGATTGGCACCACCGTGCTCGAGTAGTCATTCGTCGGGATGGGGATGCCAAGAAAGTCGAGACCCTCAGCACCGCTAATAGACGAGCTAATCATGATTGCGCCCAGCAGTGCGCCCATGATAGGCTGCATCTTCATGACGGCGGCGAGCTGATAGCCGAGGTAAACGGGTAAGAAGCTAAACGAAGCGCTAAAGATCGCCAACAGGACCTGGGCGGTTCCGCTATCGGTGCTCAATCCGCAATAATTGACCAGGAGATTCTTGATCGAAAGAATGAGTCCGCCAACGATGAGCGCCGGGACGATGGGCATGAATACCTGTGCAGAGACGTTCCCGAATTTCTCAATCAAGCCCATGGCGGTGTTACCGCTTTTAATGCCTTCTGCAAGGTCTTTGGCGGTTTGGGCATCGTCGGCAACCGTGCCACCGCCGACTTCGATTCCCGCGAAGTCGAGGAAGTCGTTGTAAGCCTCGGTGACGTTGGGCCCGATGATCACCTGAAGCTGGCCACCGCTGACTACTGCCCCGAGCGCCTGGTCGGCCGATTTGGCGAGCTGGAGATCGATGATCGAGGTGTCTCGTGCGTCGATGCGAAGGCGCGTCGCACAATGAGTTACCGATGTAATGTTCTCTTTGCCGCCAACAGCCTTTAGGACTGTTTCGGACATTGCCTGATATTTCATCTCTTTCTCCTAACCTTCCTGCTCCTGATACTTCGAGATAAGGTCTCGGTACCAATACCAGCTCTTTTTGGGGGTGCGCTCCAGATTGTTCTCGAAGTCGATATGGACAAGTCCGTATCGTTTTTCGTAGCCGTTGATCCAGCTATACAGATCCATCGTCGACCAAAGGTAGTAGCCCTCAACGCGTGCGCCGTCGCGCTTAGCCCTCATCATGTGCTCGATGAACTGGCCCAGAAGCTCGATGCGGTCATCATCGTGGATCATTCCGTCTGCGTCTGGTTGCTCATAGGCGCCATGTCCGTTTTCCGTAATAAAGATGCGGGGCGCGTCATAGCGCTCGTGGACATCCATGATGGTTGAATACATGCAACTTGGGAGTATTTCGCGGCCCCATTTATTGCGGGGAACATTGCTGTCGCGGGCGCTTTCAAACAAGGGCGCAATGCATTTTCCTTCGACCTTTTTGCTCGAACCGCCCTTATTGTTCGCCGAAACGGCAAGCTCTCCACCGTGCCAGTCGGTTACATACTCTCGGCAATACACGTTGAGTCCAATAAAATCGACTTTACCGTCTCTGAATTCTTCTACGTCATTTGGGGATCGATAGAGCGAGACGCCAAGTTTTTCAAGGATTTCGTCCATTTCTGGCGGCAGTTGACCCTGAAGCGCTGGTGCCAGAATCATGCGATTGGCGAAAAAGTCTGCGTATCGAAATACGTCATCGGGGTGCTCGGTTGCCGGGTCGAGTTCGACAACGCCGCCATCGTGGACGGCGCCGATGATGCCGTCGTAGCCCATTTGACGATATGCTCGGACTGCGAGTGCGCTTGCGCGCATCAGGTTGTATTGAAACTGCATGTACGACTGAACGTCGAGCGATCGATTGGGGGGATAGTTGCCCAACATGTTTACGCAGTAGCTGTAGAAATGCGGCTCGTTAACGGTAGCCCAGATTTTGACGCGGTCTCCAAAGCGCTCAAAGCAAATCTCGGCGTATTTGCAGAACCACTCTGCCATGTCGTTGTTCAGCCATCCGCCTTTGCAAGCAAGCGTGAATGGTAGATCGTAATGGAACAGCGTAACGTTGGGCTCTATGCCATTTTCGAGGCAGCAATCAATGACTCGATTATAAAAATCGATACCCTCTTCATTCGCTTCGCCGATACCCGTGGGGATGATTCGACTCCATGAAAGAGAGAAGCGATAGGTGTTTTGTCCGCCTTCTTTCATCATGCGGATATCTTCTTCATAGCGATGGTAGAAGTCGCAAGATACGTCACCGTCAACATGGTTGATGTTCTTATTGCTTGTGTGGTTAAAGAAATCCCACTCGCCGAGGCCTTTGCCGTCTTCGTTCCAGGCACCCTCGCACTGATAAGACGCCGTGGCGGAACCCCAGAGAAACGGCATGTTGTTCACGTTGCCCATGAATCCCCTTTCCATCATTCAACACGGTGGATACGTGTGACGGAATTACGATTAAGATGACGTCAACTGATTTGAATCATAGGAGAACGACCAAAGCTGTTTGATTCAATAAATGAACCATAATATCGAGGAGGGCGGAAAGAGGGATCACGTGAATATCAATGACTTCGATGTGCTCAATCGCATTAGCTCCATCATCAACAGCGAGTTTGGGTCAAACGATGCCGCCATCGCTCGATATCTCATCGCTCACATTAGGCGTTCGAGCGAAATCAATGTTGCCGCAATAACCCGCGATGCATTCGTGACCCGTTCCGCTGTTCGTCGTTTCTGCAATCGATTGGGCTACCAGTCTCTTAGCGATTTGAAAGAATCATTTACTCAATCAGTCTTTCCAAGCGACTTAAGCCATCGAGAGGAGGAATATGGCTACGAGGAGTACAGGGCAGAGCTCGACGTTCGCATGATCGAGATGTTCGCTGAGGTTGAAAGCGGCGTGTCCGATATCGCTATTAAGCACCTTGCCGACGAAATTGATGGCCATAAAAACGTTGAAATCTGGTGCACCAATAATGTGAGCGCCAATCTCGTACGATTTCAGCAGGAAATGTTTTATGCGGGCAAGATAGTTCGCATAGTTGCTGGGGCTAACGTCGCGGAATTGAAAAACATGGGAGACGCTTCGCAGTCATTGATAATTCTCGTATCGGTCTCCGGGCTATTTGCGTCACAGGCGCGAGAGTATCTTGATTGCCGTTCGGGCAGGAAGATTCTAATTACTGCGTTTAGCAACGATGACAAATCGAGGTCTTTTGACCGTGTATATCGTCTTGGCAATGCGGGAAACGGAATTGACCGACTCGGCGTTTATTCGAAATACGCCATGACCTATTTCTTCGACTTGCTATCGTCGTGTTACTTGAGCCGCTACCCCTGCACCAAGGGGGAGCCGCTCTATGGGTCTACTTTGGTCTGGCCCGAGTAGTAGCGGCTCTATAGTTCTCCCGTCTGGAGAATGAGAGTGGATAATCTCCAACTTTGGGCTTAGAGCCGCGCTAAAAGCGGGAGATTATCCACGCTTGAACGTGCCGTGGAAGCACGATCGCGACCTATGTAATAGTGCAAGGTAATAGTGCAAGAGGGTCGTTATCAAAGGTCGGTGCTGCAGATGTACTCCACTATGCCAAAGTGTTCCCTCGGGAAATGTCACCGCTACATGCAAATCCACCGTCCTCCATATCCAAACTCAGCAAAACAGCAGGTCAAAGGTATATAGATACGCCCGGGACCGTGTATCTAGAGGTTTTCGTTGACAGCCCCCAAGGTTGCATCGTATTATCTTTTTCGTTCGCGGGGGCGGCGGTCCAAAAGACCAAAGAACCTGCGGATACTTGAACGATTGGGAGTTTGCCCGAGTGGTTAATGGGGACGGGCTGTAAACCCGTTGGCTCTGCCTACATAGGTTCGAATCCTATAGCTCCCACCCGTCAAGTGCCTGTATAGCTCAGTCGGTAGAGCAC
>DBFZQW010000152.1:0-8709 GCA_048521445.1 Collinsella sp.
TTGGCCTCGCGCAAGACAAGGTAGACGGTCGCCGCAAGACCGACGAGCGAGATGGCGGCAGCGAACATGCTGAGACTCCTCACAAACTTAAAACCTACGAAAGCGGGGGTTTACCCGATTGTTACCAAGATATGCGCTGCATTTGAGGGCTGCGCACAACAACCAGCCATAATAACGCGCGGGTATGACAGTGTTGCGCAATGGAGTGCCCGCCTGCGCGATAATGGACGGGAATTACACGGAAACGTAAAGGCTTCTTAAAGAATTGGCGAGGATGAGGCGATGAGCGAGCAGATTTGCAAGGCGGACATGGGCGGCGACGGAGCTGCGGCCGTGGACACGCACGGCTATCCGGTCGAGACTACGGGCAACGCGGTGCTGGACATCTTGGAGCATCGCTCGTCTACGCGCGCCTTCGCGCGCGATGACAACGACCGTCCCGTAGCGGTGACCGACGAGCAGCGTGCAGCGATTCTGCATGCGGCGAGTCGCGCGCCGTCGGCGGGCGCCATGATGATGTATTCCATCGTCAGTATTCGCGAGCAGGCCACGCTCGATCGCCTGGCTGACCTGTGCGACCATCAGCCCATGATCGCCAAGGCGCCCTGGGCACTAATATTTGTGGTCGATTATGCCAAGTGGATCGATCTGTTTGAGCACGTGGGCTGCTTTGAGCCAGAGTTTGTAGAGCGTACGGGCAAGTCGCCCCGTCGTGCGCCGGGTCTGGGCGACTTTGCCATTGCGGCGCAGGACGCCGTGATCGCCGCGCAAAACGCCGTGGTTGCCGCCGAGGCCCTGGGGCTGGGGAGCTGCTATATCGGTGATATCGTCGAGAATGCCGAGGAAGTTGCCGAGCTGCTCGATCTGCCGCCCTATACCATGCCGCTGTCGATGCTCATCGTCGGCACGCCCCGTAAGGAGCGTCCGGCGATCGCGCACCCCGTGGTGAACCTGGTGCACGAGGAGCGCTACTGCCGTGCGGATGCCGCGACCATGGACGCTCAGGTGGCCGAGATGGATGCGATGTTCCGTCCGCACGCCCGCGAGGTGGGCGAGCGCGTGGTGGATATCTACACCCGCAAGCACACGAGTCCCTTTATGGCCGAGATGAGCCGATCCATGGAATGGTGGTTCAAAAACTGGCTTGGAAAATGACGAATGTGACAAAGGGACAGTCCCTTTGTCACATTCCATATCGCCGCGGTGGCCTAAAGGCCGTATAAATGTTTATCTAGCTGGGAAAACAGTGCCATTCAAACATGGGCCGATTACCTATAATTCCTTCGAACATTAAAGTTGGGAGGAAACCGGCTTATGGAACAGAAGGCCAAGGAGGCAGCCTCGCACGCTGCGATTCCTGTGAGCATCTCGGCGATGCTCGTCACGCTGGGCGTGGTGTACGGCGATATCGGCACCAGTCCTATGTATGTAACCAAGGCGCTCGTTGCCGGCAACGGCGGCATCGGAAGCGTGACGGAGGAGTTCGTGCTTGGCGCGCTCTCCCTTGTCGTGTGGACGGTCACGCTGCTGACGACCGTCAAGTACGTGCTGATCTCGCTGCGTGCCGACAACCACGGCGAGGGCGGCATCTTTGCCCTGTACAGCCTGGTCAAGCGTTGTGGCAAGTGGCTCATCATCCCCGCCATGCTGGGCGGCGCCGCGCTGCTCGCCGATGGTATCCTCACGCCTGCCGTTACCGTGACTACGGCTATCGAGGGTCTGCGCACCATTCCGGCGGTCCACGCCGTGCTCGGTGACGATCAGGCCCGCGTTGTCGCCATCACGCTTGCCATCATCATCGTGCTCTTCTTGGTGCAGCGCATCGGCACGGCCAAGATCGGCCGTGCCTTTGGCCCCATCATGACGCTGTGGTTTCTGTTCCTGGGCGGTACGGGTCTGTTCTTTGTCTTCCAGCACCCCGCGGTGCTGCTGTGCCTCAATCCGCTGCGCGGCATCGGCTTTCTGCTGAGCCCCAACAACCATGCGGGCATCATGATTCTGGGCAGCTGCTTCCTTGCCACCACCGGTGCCGAGGCGCTCTATTCCGACATGGGCCACGTGGGCCGCGGCAACATCTACGCAACCTGGCCGTTCGTTAAGTGCTGCTTGCTGCTGTCCTATATGGGCCAGGGCGCTTGGCTTATGAACAACGCTGCCAACCCCGAGCTCATGGGTATTGCCGACCTCAACCCCTTCTACCAGATGCTCACCCCGGGCCTGCGTCCCTTTGCCGTCGGCCTTTCCACCGTCGCGGCCATCATTGCCTCGCAGGCGCTCATCACCGGCGCATTCTCGTTGGTGTCCGAGGCCAGTCGCCTGGACCTCATGCCGCACATGCAGGTCTTCTATCCTGCCGAGACCAAGGGCCAGCTCTATATTCCCATGGTCAACAACGTCATGCTTGTGGGCTGCGTCATCGTGGTGCTGCTGTTCCAGAGCTCGGCGCACATGGAGGCCGCCTACGGCTTGGCGATTACCCTGACCATGATGTGCACGACGCTGCTGCTCTTCTTCTACTTGCATGTCGATCGCGGCCTTAAGGTCGCCCCGTATATCTTCGTTGCGTTCTTCCTTATGCTCGAGGGCTTCTTCTTTGTGAGTTCGCTCACCAAGTTCTTCCACGGCGGCTACTTCACCATCCTCATGGCTGCACTCATCATGGGCATTATGGTGTGCTGGTACAACGGCACGGCGGTCGAGCAGCGCCAGTTTACGCTGCTGCCGCTGCGCAGCTACCTGCCGCAGCTCAAGCGCCTGCGCGACGACGACCGTTACGAGCGCATGAGCGACAACGTCGTGTACCTGACCAAGGACACCCATACCGATTACATCGACCGCGATATCGTCTACTCGATCTTGGACAAGCATCCCAAGCGCGCTCGCGCCTGGTGGTTCGTGAATGTCGAGACCATGGACGAGCCGCATACCTTTGCCTATTCGGTCGAGACGTTCGGCACCGACTACGTGTTCCGCGTGCATCTGTACCTGGGCTACAAGATCAACCAGCGCGTCAATGCCTACCTGCGCCAGGTCGTTCAGGACCTGGCTGCCACCGGCGAGCTGCCGCCGCAGACGCATGACTACTCGGTCTACAAGGATCCGGGTAACATCGGTACGTTCAAGTTCGTCCTGATCCGTAAGCTTCTGGCGCCCGAAAGCGACGTGGAGCCCAGCGAGCGCACGGCCATCACGCTCAAGTACATCATCCGCCGCGCCGCCGGCACGCCCGCGCGTTGGTACGGCCTGGAGAACTCCAACGTGAGCTTTGAGTACGTGCCGCTGTTCACCAAGTTCAAGGCCGTGAACAAGATGCAGCGCCTGGCCCCCAACGAGCGGCCGTAGTCGACGCTTGAGGTTTGGCTGCGAACGGGCAGGCTTGCAATGACAGTGATTGAGTCCTGGGAGGAAACCATGGATGCAAAGGTGCTTGATGGCCGCGAGGTGGTTGCCGAGCTGGTGCGTGAGGCACGTGCCGACGCCGCCGAAGATCGGTTTTTGACGAACCGTGCCAACATGGATATGGCCGATCGCGTAATTTCGATCGTGGCACTGGTATTTGGAGCGGTGTGCGTGTGTGCCCTGCTCGCGCACGTGCTGTTTGTCTAGCGACCGCCGGTTGCAAAGGCTATACACTTGGAACCACCACAAGGGAAACCACCACAAAGGTGCCTGTTCCTTTGTGGTGGTTTTTGTTTTTGAGAGAGGGGCGGGGCGCTGATGGACGTCCGCACGGACGGCGATATTGCCGATAGCTTTTGGTGGCGGCGCACAACGCTGACGCGCCGCACTCCTCTGTATGACGCTTGCGTATCGGTGGGGCTGTTGGTCGCGGCGACGATTGTGGGTGCGCTGCTCGACCATCCGGGTCTCGCGCCGAGCATCATGATCGTCTATGTGTTCGCCGTTCAGCTGTGCGCATTCTTTACCTGGAGTCGCCTGTATTGCTTGCTGAGCTCGGCTGCCGCCGTGGCGCTCTACAACTTCTTGTTTGTCGACCCGCGCTACTCGCTGTCGCTTATCGACCGCGTCTATCCCGGCATGTTCTTCATCATGTTTGTGGTCTCGCTCGTGTCGAGCTCGATTGCGTTGGCCCTGCGCCGCGCCTTGGCACAGGCTGCCGCCAGTGACCGCCGCACGCATATGGTGCTCGAGACCAACCGTATGCTGCAGCGGTGCGCCGGTCAGCAGCAGATTGTCCATGCCATGGCAACGCAGCTGGCGCGTCTTTCGGGCTGTCCGGTCGTGTGGTACAGCGCCGACGCCGAGGGCGATGACCTGCTGCCGCGCGCGACATACACGGCCGTGGGCGATGCCGCGCCGGTGCATGAACTGGCGCCGCAGATGCCGCCGCGGCTCTCGGCGTCCGCCTATGTGGGAACGCCGCTCGATGCCACCTATGGCGGCTCGGCGTTTTATGGCATCTACCTGACGGTTCGCACGGGCGACGGCTTCGTCCGCTCGGGCGACCCCGCCTCGGTGGTGGGCGTGCTGGCTATCGTTGCCGAGCCCGACGTGCTGACGCATGAGGAGCGGACACTTGCCGATGCCATCGTGAGCGAAGGCGAGCTGGCGCTCGACCGCGCCCGCGCCATGGAGGCCCGCGAGGAGGCGGCGGTGCTCGCCAAAAACGAACAGCTGCGCGCCAACCTGCTGCGCTCCATTTCGCACGATCTGCGCACGCCGCTTACCAGTATTTCGGGTAATGCCGACGTGCTGCTCGATCAGGGCTCGACCGGCACCGCGGTGCTCGATGCCCAGACGCGCCGCGGCCTACTTCTATCCATTCGCTCGGATGCGCTGTGGCTCAACGCCACCGTCGAGAATCTGCTCGCCATCACCAAGCTCGAGGGTGGCGGTATGCGCCTGTCGACCACGCTCGAGCTCATGGACGATATCGTCGAGGAGGCGCTGCGCCACGTAAGTCCGGCCGTGCGCGAGCACGACCTTAAGGTGGTGGCGTGCGATGAACCGGCGCTCGTTAACGTCGACGCGCGTCTGATGGTACAGCTCGTGGTGAACCTGGTGAACAATGCCATCACCTATACGCCCGCAGGCTCGCATATCGTGATTTCGATTGGCGTCGACGATGGGCACGTGACGTGCTCGGTGGCCGATGATGGTCCGGGCATCGCACCCGAGGATCGCGAGCGGATCTTCGAGTCGTTCTACACCGCCAACCACGGTCTGGCTGACAGTCACCGCAGCGTGGGCCTGGGTCTTTCGCTCTGCCGCTCCATTGCGCTGGCGCATGGCGGTAGCATAGAGGTTGCCGCGGCGGACCCGCACGGTTCGATCTTTACGATTGAACTTCCTGCCGCCGACGTTTCGTTTGATAAGGAGTAGCGCTGTGCCGAACTCTGCCGCAAAACCGCTCATCTTGGTTGTTGAGGACGACCCCGCTGTCCGCAACCTTATCGTTGCCGCGCTCGAGGCGCACGGCTTGCGCCATATGGCCGTGGAGACCGCCCATGCCGCTATTGCCGCTGCCTCGTCGCAGGCGCCGAGCATCGTGCTACTCGATCTGGGCCTGCCCGATATGGACGGCGTCAAGGTGGTGGAGTCGGTGCGCGCATGGTCGGGCATGCCGATCATCGTGGTTTCGGCGCGCAGCGAGGACGCGGACAAGATCCGCGCGCTCGATGCCGGTGCCGACGACTACCTGACCAAGCCGTTTTCGGTCGAAGAGCTACTCGCGCGCATTCGTACGACACTCAGGCGCCTTTCGTATGCGCAAACGGGCGGCGTTGCCTCCGAGGGCTCGTTCGATACCGGTGAGCTGCATATCGATTTTGATGCCGGCATCGCCACGATGGATGGCGAGGAGCTGCATCTGACGCCGATCGAGTACAAACTGCTATGCCTGCTGGCGCATAACGCCGACAAGGTGCTGACGCACCAGTCTATCCTGCACGAGATTTGGGGCACGGCAACCAAGAGTGACCTGGCGAGCCTGCGCGTCTTTATGGGCACGCTGCGCAAGAAGATCGAATCCGACCCCGCGCATCCGCGCTATATCCAAACGCACGTGGGCATCGGTTACCGATTGGTCACCCAAGGCTAGATCGCCAACCACCATCCCAATATGAGTTGCGGTGAAATAGTTCCTGTTTGGGCCTTTACCAGGCTTTTTAGGAACTATTCCACCGCAACTTCGTCTATTTGCCCTTGGGCTTGCTGGCGTAGAACTTCTTCTTTGTGGGCTTGCCGGCAGGAGAGGGTTTGCCGGCAAAGTTCGACTTGCCGTTGCCGGCCTGCGTGTGCGCGGGTGCTGCCGCGCGAGGCTTTCGGGCCTCGGGGTTGCGCAGTTCCTCGACGCGCTCGGCAATTTCCTCGGCGCTAAAGCCGACCTCGGCCATGGCGTCCTCGATGGGCAGGCGGCGCACGATATAGCAGTGGTGCACCTTCCGGTTGCGTGCGAAGTCCTCGGGGATGGTCTGCGCCGTAATGTCCTCCAGCACCACGCCCGCACGCGCGAGCTTGCGCGCCTCGGGACGGAAGCCGCGCAGGTTGCAGCTAAAGATGGCATGTCCGCCCTGCGCGAGCAGGCGCGATACGCCGGCCAAAAGCTCAACATGGTCGCGCTGAACATCCCAGGTGCGACGGCCCATCTTGGACGAGTTCGAGAACGTGGGCGGGTCGACAAAGATCAGGTCCCAGCGGTTGCGCGTCTGGCGCTGGTCGCGAATCCAGGCGAGCACGTCGTCGCGCACAAAGTGATGCTGCGGGCCCACAAAGCCGTTCTGACGCATATTGCGCTCGGCCCAGTCCAGGTAGGTGTTGGAAAGGTCGACTGTCACGGTTTCCTCGACGCCGCCGTCGGCCGCATAGCAGGTGGCAGTGCCGGTATAGGCGAACAGGTTGAGGAAACGGCGCGCCTGCTTGGCGTGCTCACGCACCAGGTTGCGGGTGACGCGGTGATCCAGGAAGATGCCCACATCCAGATAGTCGTCAAAGTTGACGGCAAAGGTGAGGCCGCCCTCTTCGATGAGCGGCAGGCGACGGCGCGCGATGTTGGCGCGCTCGCCCGATGCGCCCTTACCGGCGCCCTGCTTGCCGTACTGCGAGCCGCCGCGCGAACGCATGCGGGCCTTGGCGTGCACATGCTCGGCGGGAACATCCAAGATACGCGGCGCGATGGCCAGAATGTCGAGCATACGGGCCTGGGCCAGTGCGGGGTCGATGGTCTTGGGCGCGGCGTATTCGGCGATGACGAGCCAGCGGCCCGGCGTCTGCGGGCAGCCCTCGTACAGATCGATGGCGGCGGAGTAATCGGGCAGGTCGGCATCGTAGACGCGGTAGCAGGTAACGCCCTCGCGCTTGGCCCACTTGCGACGCAGGCGGGCATTCTTGCGCAGGCGGTTGGCGAACTGCTCCGACTCGGGGATGAGCACGGGCAGCGGCTTGCCGTCGCCCAGGTCGAGCGTGGCGGCGGGCTCGGGCATGGGGGTGCCGGCGGCGTTGTCGTTGACTTCGTCGGCATCCGTGACCTCGGCCTCGGCATCCGCACTGGTCGCAGCCTCAAACGCTGCGGCGGCGTGGTCGAGCGAAGGCCAGACTTCGACGGTCGCCTCCTCGTTGTTGGGCATGACGGCGATCGAGCGCTCGGGCTCGGCGTGGAGCGCGCGGGCCAACAATCCGTCGCGGGTGAGCGCGGCGACCGGCGCCGCGGCAAGCTCGGGCGCGCGGCGCAGCTCACCGATGAGCGTCATGGCGTCGTGCATGAGCGAAAGCGGCGTCTCGGTCGTATCCGCGACGAGGGCGGCACCGGCGACGGCGCCCGCGTGGTCCAGTACGATTGCGGACTTGGCGGCGCAAAAATCGACAAAGCGCTTGTAGCCGGCACACTTAACCATGCGCTCAGCGGTCTTGCGGGCGGCGGGGTCAACATCCACGGCCACGATGCGTGCCTGGCGCTCGCGTGCTGCCGCCTCGCGCTCGCGTGCCTCGGCAAGCAACTGCTCCCACAGAGCGGCGTCGTGCAGCTGCCAGCCCTCAAAGCCCCAGTGGTCGCGGGCGGCGCCCGGGGCGCGGTCGGTCAGAATGTCCACGGCCTCCAGCAGCAGGCCGCCGCCGGCGCACGAGGCGTCGACCAGCGTGGGCAGAGCCTCGTTCTCGTAATCGTCGGCCGTCAGCTCGCGCTCGCACAGTGCGGTCCAGCCGACCTGCGCCAGCACCAGGGCGGCGTAGTCGGGGCGCAGCACGTGCGTATCCTCGCCGGCGCGGGTCGCGGCAGGCGGCAGGCGTTTGAACAGCGGGTCGCCCGAAAGATCCAAGCTGATGCTCGCGCGACGCTGGCGCAGCGAAAGCAGCAGGTGAACGTCGGGGTCGGCGGCATCGACATCGGCGCGACGGCCCGTGGTCTCGGCCAGGCGGTCGCACAGCGCGTCCTTGGCGCGCAGGGACGAGAAGCGCGTGTTGCGCAGCTGCTCGGTCACGCCGCGGGCGGTGATGGCGATGGTGGCGCCGGGGCGGATGATGGTCTCCCAGGTGATGTCGTAAACGCTATCGTACAGCTCGTCGGCATCCTGCGCCTCAAAGCGCCCGAGCACCGCAAACACGCGGCTCGCTAGGCGCGACCACAGACAGGCGCGGTAGCCTTCTTCGAGCTCGCCCTCAAATGTAGCGCGGCCCTTCAGCCGGCGAACATGCGAAAGCCCGAGGCGTTTAAGCTCATCGGCGAGTGCGGACTCAAAGCCCTCGGGGCAGCTT
>DBFZQW010000153.1:0-8668 GCA_048521445.1 Collinsella sp.
TTGGCCTCGCGCAAGACAAGGTAGACGGTCGCCGCAAGACCGACGAGCGAGATGGCGGCAGCGAACATGCTGAGACTCCTCACAAACTTAAAACCTACGAAAGCGGGGGTTTACCCGATTGTTACCAAGATATGCGCTGCAATTGGTGACTGCGCACAACAACCAGCCATATTAACGCGCGCGTGTGGCGGTGTGGCGCAATGTAGTGGCGACCTGCGCGATAATGGACGGGAATTACACGGAAACGTAAAGGCTTCTTAAAGAAATGGCAGGGATGGGGCTATGAGCGAGCAGGTTTGCACCAAGGCTGTGGATATGTACGGCTATCCGGTCGAGACCACGGGCAACGCGGTGCTGGACACGTTGGAGCATCGCTCGTCTACGCGTGCCTTTGCGCGTGATGACGACGACCGTCCCGTGGCGGTGACCGACGAGCAGCGGGCGGCGATTTTGCATGCGGCGAGCCGTGCGCCGTCGGCAGGCGCCATGATGATGTATTCCATCGTGAGCATCCGCGAGCAGGCTACGCTCGATCGCCTGGCCGACCTGTGCGACCACCAGCCCATGATCGCCAAGGCGCCCTGGGCACTAATATTTGTGGTCGATTATGCCAAGTGGATCGATCTGTTTGAGCACGTGGGCTGCTTTGAGCCCGAGTTTGTCGAGCGTACGGGTAAGGCGCCCCGCCGCGCGCCGGGTTTGGGCGACTTTGCCATCGCGGCCCAGGACGCCGTGATCGCCGCGCAAAACGCCGTGGTTGCCGCCGAGGCCCTGGGGCTGGGGAGCTGCTACATCGGTGATATCGTCGAGAATGCCGAGGAAGTTGCCGAGCTGCTCGATCTGCCGCCCTATACCATGCCGCTATCGATGCTCATCATCGGCACGCCCCGTAAGGAGCGTCCGGCAATCGCGCACCCCGTGGTGAACCTGGTGCACGAGGAGCGCTACTGCCGTGCGGATGCTGCGACCATGGACGCGCAGGTGGCCGAGATGGACGCGATGTTTCGCCCGCATGCCCGCGAGGTGGGCGAGCGCGTGGTGGATATCTACACCCGCAAACACACGAGTCCCTTTATGGC
Organism: Collinsella sp.; assembly: GCA_048521445.1. Classification (GTDB taxonomy): domain Bacteria; phylum Actinomycetota; class Coriobacteriia; order Coriobacteriales; family Coriobacteriaceae; genus Collinsella. Next base: position 1,080 of record DBFZQW010000153.1, read on the forward strand.
CGAGATGAGCCGCTCCATGGAGTGGTGGTTCAAAAACTGGCTCGGAAAATGACAGATGAGGCAAAGGGACAGTCCCTTTGTCGCATTCCATATCGCCGTAGTGGCCTAAAGGCCGTATAAATGTTTATCTAGCTGGGAAAACGGTGCCGTGCAAGCGCAGGTCGATTACCTATAATCCCTTCGAACATTAAAGTTGGGAGGAAACCGGCTTATGGAACAAAAGGCCAAGGAGGCAGCCTCGCACGCTGCGATTCCTGTGAGCATCTCGGCGATGCTCGTCACGCTGGGCGTGGTGTACGGCGATATCGGCACCAGCCCTATGTATGTAACCAAGGCGCTCGTTGCCGGCAACGGCGGCATCGGAAGTGTGACGGAGGAGTTCGTGCTTGGCGCGCTCTCCCTTGTCGTGTGGACGGTCACGCTGCTGACCACCATCAAGTATGTGCTCATCTCGCTGCGCGCCGATAACCATGGTGAGGGCGGCATCTTTGCCCTGTACAGTCTGGTCAAGCGCTGCGGCAAGTGGCTTATCATCCCCGCCATGCTGGGTGGCGCCGCGCTGCTCGCCGACGGCATCCTGACACCTGCCGTTACCGTTACCACGGCCATCGAGGGCCTGCGCACCATCCCGGCGGTCCATGCCGTGCTGGGCGATGACCAGGGTCGCGTCGTCGCCATTACGCTCGCCATCATCATCGTGCTCTTCTTGGTACAGCGCATCGGTACGGCCAAGATCGGTCACGCCTTTGGCCCCATCATGACGCTGTGGTTCCTGTTCCTGGGCGGCACGGGTCTGTTCTTTGTCTTACAGCACCCCGCCGTGCTGCTGTGCCTCAACCCGCTCCGCGGCATCGCCTTTTTGTTGAGCCCCAACAACCACGCGGGCATCATGATTCTGGGCAGCTGCTTCCTCGCCACCACCGGTGCCGAGGCGCTCTACTCCGACATGGGCCACGTCGGCCGCGGCAACATCTACGCTACCTGGCCGTTCGTTAAGTGCTGCCTGCTGCTTTCCTATATGGGCCAGGGCGCTTGGCTTATGAACAACGCCGCCAACCCCGAGCTCATGGGCATTGCCGACCTCAACCCGTTCTACCAGATGCTCGCCCCGGGCCTGCGCCCGTTTGCCGTCGGCCTTTCCACCGTCGCGGCCATCATTGCCTCGCAGGCGCTCATCACCGGCGCATTCTCGCTGGTGTCCGAGGCCAGCCGTCTGGACCTCATGCCGCACATGCAGGTCTTCTACCCTGCCGAGACCAAGGGCCAGCTCTACATCCCCATGGTCAACAACGTCATGCTTGTCGGCTGCGTCATTGTGGTGCTGCTGTTCCAGAACTCGGCGCATATGGAAGCCGCCTACGGCCTTGCCATCACGCTGACTATGATGTGCACCACGCTGCTGCTCTTCTTCTACCTGCACGAGGAGCGCAAGCTCAAGGTTGCTCCGTGGATCTTCGCGGCCTTCTTCCTTTTGCTCGAAGGCTTCTTCTTCGTGAGCTCGCTCACCAAGTTCTTCCACGGCGGCTACTTCACCATCCTCATGGCCGCACTCATCATGGGCATTATGGTGTGCTGGTACAACGGCACGGCGGTCGAGCAGCGCCAGTTTACGCTGCTGCCGCTGCGCAGCTACCTGCCGCAGCTGAAGCGCCTGCGCGACGACGACCGTTACGAGCGCATGAGCGACAACGTCGTGTACCTGACCAAGGACACCCATACCGACTACATCGACCGCGATATCGTCTATTCGATCTTGGACAAGCATCCCAAGCGCGCCCGCGCCTGGTGGTTTGTGAATGTCGAGACCATGGACGAACCGCACACCTTTGCCTATTCGGTCGAGACGTTCGGCACCGACTACGTGTTCCGCGTGCATCTGTACCTGGGCTACAAGATCAACCAGCGCGTCAATGCCTACCTGCGTCAGGTTGTTCAGGACCTGGCTGCCACCGGCGAGCTGCCGCCGCAGACGCATGACTACTCGGTCTACAAGGATCCGGGTAACATCGGCACGTTCAAGTTCGTCCTGATCCGTAAGCTTCTGGCGCCCGAAAGCGATGTGGAGCCGAGCGAGCGTACGGCCATCACGCTCAAGTACATCATCCGCCGCGCCGCCGGCACGCCCGCGCGTTGGTACGGCCTGGAGAACTCCAACGTGAGCTTTGAGTACGTGCCGCTGTTCACCAAGTTCAAAGCCGTGAACAAGATGCAGCGCCTGGCCCCCAACGAGCGCCCGTAGGCGCCGACAGTTGCATGGAGTTGGTTTTCGATGGATAAGCATGAGGCCGGGGAGGTAAACATGGATACAAAGGCGCTCGATGGCCGTGAGGCGGTGGTCGAAATGGTGCGTGAGGCGCGCGTCGACGCCGCCGAAGATCGGTTCTTTACGAATCGTGCCAACATGGACATGGCCGACCGCGTGATCTCGATCGTGGCACTGGTATTTGGAGCGGTGTGCGTGTGTGCCCTGCTCGCGCACGTGCTGTTTGTCTAGCGACCGCCGGTTGCAAAGGCTATACACTTGGAACCACCACAAGGGAAACCACCACAAAGGTGCCTGTCCCTTTGTGGTGGTTTTTGTTTTTGAGAGAGGGGCGGGACGCTGATGGACGTCCGTACGGACGGCGATATTGCCGATAGCTTTTGGTGGCGGCGCACAACGCTGACGCGCCGCACTCCTCTGTATGACGCCTGCGTATCGGTGGGGCTGCTGGTCGCGGCGACGATTGTGGGCGCGCTACTCGACCATCCGGGTCTCGCGCCGAGCATCATGATCGTCTATGTGTTCGCCGTTCAGCTGTGCGCATTCTTTACCTGGAGTCGCCTGTATTGCTTGCTGAGCTCGGCTGCCGCCGTGGCGCTCTACAACTTTTTGTTTGTCGACCCGCGCTACTCGCTGTCGCTTATCGACCGCGGCTATCCCGGCATGTTCTTCATCATGTTTGTGGTCTCGCTTGTGTCGAGCTCGATTGCGTTGGCCCTGCGCCGCGCCTTGGCACAGGCTGCCGCCAGCGACCGCCGCACGCATATGGTGCTCGAGACCAACCGCATGCTGCAGCGGTGCGCCGATCAGCATCAGATCGTTCACGCCATGGCCACGCAGCTGGCGCGTCTTTCGGGCTGTCCGGTCGTGTGGTACAGCGCCGACGCCGAGGGCGATGACCTGCTGCCGCGTGCGACGTACACAGCCGTGGGCGATGCCGCCCCGGTGCACGAGCCGGCGCCGCAGATGCCGCCGCGGCTCTCGGCGTCCGCCTATGTGGGAACGCCGCTCGACGCCACGTTTGGCGGCTCGGCGTTTTATGGCATCTACCTGACGGTTCGCACGGGCGACGGCTTCGTGCGCTCGGGCGACCCCGGCTCGGTGGTGGGCGTGCTGGCTATCGTTGCCGAGCCCGACGTGCTGACACATGAGGAGCGGACACTTGCCGATGCTATCGTGAGCGAAGGCGAGCTGGCACTCGATCGCGCCCGCGCCATGGAGGCCCGCGAGGAGGCGGCGGTGCTCGCCAAAAACGAGCAGCTGCGCGCCAACCTGCTGCGCTCCATCTCGCACGATCTGCGCACGCCACTTACCAGTATTTCGGGTAATGCCGACGTGCTGCTCGATCAGGGCTCGACCGGCACCGCGGTGCTCGACGCCCAGACGCGCCGCGGTCTGCTTCTATCCATTCGCTCGGATGCGCTGTGGCTCAACGCCACCGTCGAGAATCTGCTCGCTATCACCAAGCTCGAGGGTGGCGGCATGCGCCTGTCGACCACGCTCGAGCTCATGGACGATATCGTCGAGGAGGCGCTGCGCCACGTAAGTCCGGCCGTGCGCGAGCATGACCTTAAGGTGGTGGCGTGCGATGAGCCGGCGCTCGTTAACGTCGACGCGCGTCTGATGGTACAGCTCGTGGTGAACCTGGTGAACAATGCCATCACCTATACGCCCGCAGGCTCGCATATCGTGATTTCGATTGGCGTCGACGATGGACACGTGGCGTGCTCGGTGGCCGATGACGGCCCGGGCATTGCGCCCGAGGACCGCGAGCGGATCTTTGAGTCGTTCTACACCGCCAACCACGGTTTGGCCGACAGCCACCGTAGCGTGGGCCTGGGACTTTCGCTCTGCCGCTCCATTGCATTGGCGCATGGCGGTAGCATAGAGGTTGCCGCGGCGGACCCGCACGGCTCGGTCTTTACGATTGAGCTTCCCGTCGCCGACGTTTCGTTTGATAAGGAGTAACGCTGTGCCGAACTCTGCCGTAAAACCGCTCATCTTGGTCGTTGAGGACGACCCCGCCGTCCGCAATCTTATTGTTGCCGCGCTCGAGGCGCACGGCTTGCGCCATATGGCTGTGGAGACCGCCCATGCCGCTATCGCCGCCGCCTCGTCGCAGACGCCGAGCATTGTGCTGCTCGATCTGGGCCTGCCCGATATGGACGGCGTCAAGGTGGTGGAGTCGGTGCGCACATGGTCGGGCATGCCGATCATTGTGGTCTCGGCGCGCAGCGAGGATGCGGACAAGATCCGCGCGCTCGATGCCGGCGCCGACGACTACCTGACCAAGCCGTTTTCGGTCGAGGAGCTGCTCGCGCGCATTCGCACGACGCTCAGGCGTCTTTCGTATGCGCAGACGGGCGGCGTTGTCTCTGAGGGTTCGTTTGATACCGGTGAGCTGCATATCGATTTTGACGCCGGCATCGCCACGATGGATGGCGAGGAGCTGCATCTGACGCCAATCGAGTATAAGCTCCTGTGCCTGCTGGCGCATAACGCCGACAAGGTGCTGACGCACCAGTTTATCCTGCACGAGATTTGGGGCACGGCAACTAAGAGCGACCTGGCGAGCCTGCGTGTCTTTATGGGCACGTTGCGTAAGAAGATCGAGTCCGACCCCGCGCATCCGCGCTATATCCAGACGCACGTGGGTATTGGTTACCGATTGGTCATCCAGGGATAGGTCGGCATCCGCCATCCCAATATGAGTTGCGGTGAAATACGGTCTAAATTCGCCTAATTCCAGGCAAAACAGTCCGTATTCCACCGCAACTTTGTTTATTTGCCCTTGGGCTTGCTGGCGTAGAACTTCTTCTTTTTGGGCTTGCCGGCGGGGGAGGGTTTGCCGTCGCCGCGCGGCCCTCGGTCTCCGGCCTGCGCGTGCGCGGGCGCCGTTGCGCGAGGCTTACGGGCCTCGGGGTTGCGCAGCTCCTCGGTTCGCTCGGCAATCTCCTCGGCGCTAAAGCCGACCTCGGCCATGGCGTCCTCGATGGGCAGGCGACGCACGATGTAGCAGTGGTGCACCTTCTGGTTGCGCGCGAAGTCCTCGGGAATGGTCTGCGTCGTAATGTCCTCCAGCACGACGCCCGCGCGCGCGAGCTTGCGCGTCTCGGGGCGGAAGCCGCGCAGGTTGCAGCTAAAGATGGCGTGGCCGCCCTGTGCGAGCAGGCGCGATACGCCGGCCAAAAGCTCAACATGGTCGCGCTGGACATCCCAGGTGCGGCGGCCCATCTTGGACGAGTTCGAGAACGTGGGCGGGTCGACAAAGATCAAGTCCCAGCGGTTGCGCGTCTGGCGCTGATCGCGAATCCAGGCGAGTACGTCGTCGCGCACAAAATGATGCTGCGGACCCACAAAGCCGTTCTGGCGCATGTTGCGCTCGGCCCAGTCTAGGTAGGTGTTCGAGAGGTCGACCGTCACGGTCTCCTCGACGCCGCCGTCTGCCGCATAGCAGGTGGCGGTGCCGGTATAGGCGAACAGATTGAGGAAGCGGCGTGCCTGTTTGGCGCGCTCGCGCACCAGGTTGCGGGTGACGCGGTGATCCAAGAAGATGCCGACGTCCAGGTAGTCGTCAAAGTTGACGGCAAAGGTAAGGCCGCCCTCTTCGATGAGCGGCAGGCGACGGCGCGCGATGTTGGCGCGCTCGCCCGATGCGCCCTTGCCGGCGCCCTGTTTGCCGTACTGCGAGCCGCCGCGCGAACGCATGCGGGCCTTGGCGTGCACGTGCTCGGCCGGAACATCAAGAATACGCGGCGCGATGGCCAAGATGTCGAGCATGCGGGCCTGGGCAAGCGCGGGGTCGATGGTCTTGGGTGCGGCGTATTCGGCAATGACGAGCCAGCGGCCCGGCGTCTGCGGGCAGCCCTCGTACAGGTCGATGGCGGCGGAGTAGTCGGGCAGGTCGGCATCGTAGACGCGGTAGCAGCTCACGCCCTCGCGCTTGGCCCACTTGCGGCGCAGGCGGGCATTCTTGCGCAGGCGGTTGGCGAACTGCTCAGACTCGGGAATGAGCACGGGCAGCGGCTTGCCGTCGCCCAGGTCGAGCGTGGCGGCAGGTTCGGGCGTGGGAGTATCGGCGGCTTCGTCATGAGCGTCTGCGGTCTGTTCCTCGGCATCTGCGCTGATCGCTGCTTCAAATGCCGCGGCGGCGTGGTCGAGCGAGGGCCAAACCTCAATAGCCGCCTCCTCGTTGTTGGGCATGACGGCGATCGAGCGCTTGGGCTCGGCGTGGAGCGCGCGGGCCAGCAATCCGTCGCGGGTGAGCGCGGCGACCGGCGCCGAAGCGAGCTCGGGGGCGCGGCGCAGCTCGCCGATGAGCGTCATGGCATCGTGCATGAGCGAAAGCGGGGTCTCGGTCGTGTCCGCGACCAGGGCGGCACCGGCGACGGCGCCCGCATGGTCCAGCACGGTGGCGGGCTTGGCGGCGCAAAAGTCGACAAAACGCTTGTAGCCGGCGCACTTGACCATGCGCTCGGCAGTCTTGCGGGCGGCGGGGTCGATGTCTACGGCCACGATGCGCGCCTGGCGCTCGCGCGCTGCCGCCTCGCGCTCGCGCGCCTCGGCAAGCAGCTGCTCCCACAGGGCGGCGTCGTGCAGTTGCCAGCCCTCAAAGCCCCAGCGCTCACGTGCGGCGCCTGGGGCGCGGTCGGTCAGAATGTTCACGGCTTCCAGTAACAGGCCGCCGCCGGCGCACGAGGCATCGATCAGCGTGGGAAGGGCTTCATTCTCGTAATCGTCGGCCGTCAACTCGCGTTCGCACAGTGCGGTCCAGCCGACCTGCGCCAGCACCAGGGCGGCGTAGTCGGGGCGCAACACGTGCGCGCCCTCGCCGGCACGGGTCGCCGCGGGCGGCAGGCGCTTGAACAGCGGGTCGCCCGAAAGGTCCAGGCTTATGCTCGCGCGGCGCTGGCGCAGCGAAAGCAGTAGGTGAACATCGGGATCGGCGGCATCGACGTCGGCGCGACGGCCCGTGGTCTCGGCCAGACGGTCGCACAGCGCGTCCTTGGCGCGCAGGGCCGAGAAGCGCGTGTTGCGCAGCTGCTCGGTCACGCCGCGGGCAGTGATGGCGATGGTGGCGCCGGGGCGGATGATGGTCTCCCAGGCGATGTCGTAAACGCTATCGTACAGTTCATCGGCATCCTGCGCCTCAAAGCGCCCGAGTACCACGAACACACGGCTCGCCAGGCGCGACCACAGACAGGCGCGGTAGCCTTCTTCGAGCTCGCCCTCAAATGTAGCGCGGCCCTTCAGCCGGCGAACATGCGAAAGCCCGAGGCGTTTAAGCTCATCGGCGAGTGCGGACTCAAAGCCCTCGGGGCAGCTT
>DBFZQW010000154.1:0-11756 GCA_048521445.1 Collinsella sp.
TGAGCTGGGCCGTCTGCCGGGCATTGGTCCCAAGTCGGCCCAGCGCATCGCCTATTACCTGCTCGAGGCCGATGCCGAGGAGGCCCGCCGCCTGGCCGAGGCCATCCTGGAGGTCAAGCAGGAGGTCCACTTTTGCAGCCGTTGCTTTAACTACGCCACGGCCGACGAGTGCTCTATCTGCCAGGACCCGATGCGCGATACCACTCGCATTTGCGTGGTGGGCGAGCCGCGCGACGTCCAGGCGATCGAGCGCACGGGCAGCTACCACGGTCTCTACCACGTATTGGGCGGCGTAATCAGTCCCATGGACAAGATTGGTCCCGAGCAGTTGCACATCCGCGAGCTGCTGGCGCGTCTGGGCCACGAGGATATCCATGAGGTCATCATCGCCACCAACCCCAATATTGAGGGCGAAACCACGGCGAGCTACCTGGCCCGTACCATCAAGCCGTTGGGCGTCGAGGTGTCGCGTCTGGCGAGCGGCCTGCCCGTGGGCGGCGACTTGGAGTATGCCGACGAGCTTACGCTTGGCCGCGCCATCGAGGCCCGTCGCGCGATTTAGGTGGCGAGCCTGCTCCTGCCGTATGTTTTCCCTGCGACGCACGGGGTAGCCATAATTTCCCTGTGCGACTGTGATTTTGTTGTGCAACAAAGATGCTTCGTATCCGCTTATCGCATGGATGCTTCCGCTCGCATCCTTAATTTGCCCATTCGTTGCGCAACCTTTTGGGTTCGCTGATACACTCAAATATGGATTCGAATGAATGCGCCGCTCCCGAGCGGCGTGTTTTTGTTGGAGGAGAACGCATGCGGCCCGGTGGCACTCAGACAAAGCGCGGCGCCGCGGTGCGCATGCGACGCCGGCTGGGCCTGGCGCCTCGGGCGTACGCGCTGCTGTCGTGTTCGCTGGTGCTGGTTATAGCTGGCGTTTCTGCCTATGGCATGACCGTGCCGTCCATGATGCAGGCGCATGCCGCACGCGAACCGCGCGTGGGGCATGAGGTCAAAAGTGATCTGGGCACCACGACTGGATATGCTTGGGCAAGTGTGGTCGGGCATATTGTGTTTGGCACCGACGATGCGGACGGCGCCGAAACCCCGGACAACGAAGTCACGCTTGCCAATGGCAAAACCATCGTGCTCACCAACACCAAGATCATCGATCGGTTGTCCAACAATAGCGTGGCGGCAACGGTGAATAAGGTCGAGCAGCAGAAGGAACAGGACGCCCGGCAGTCCGGAAAGCCCGGTAGCTCGGATACTTCTGGCTCCGGCTCGGATTCATCGAGTTCGGGCGGCGGCTCTGGGGCGGGTTCCTCTGCCGGAGGGTCTGGAAACGGCGGCTCGACGGGCGGCAACACTGACAACGATGCAAACTCCGGTGGCCTTTCCGCTGCTGAGGAAGAGAGCATTCACAGTTGGCTTGTGACCAAGTACAACATGCTCGACAGTTACGTTTCTCGTGCCAATGACGTGGTCTCGACCTATAACTCTACGGGAGATCCCAGGCCGTGCGACAGCTTGGTCGGGGAGATGTTTGTCATTCGAGCCGAGTTCGGTCGTCAGACATTCTCGCCCCGGTCAAAGTGGTATCAGCAGTATGCCAATCTGTGGGGCTGTTACACCAACCTATGTCAATGGGTCGGCCATTACGGCGATGATGACGTCGCGCTCGGTAATTTCAACAATAACGTGGCGGCGCTTGCCCTATGATGACCGATCTTGCATCCACCACACCACAATCGCTCGGTCGCGATCCCATGGTCGGCCTGCGCCTGGCGCGTGTCGACGGGTTTGAGCCGGCCATTGCGCTCGGTCAGGACGAACTGCCTGCCTATCTGCGTCGTTTTACGATGCTGTTTGCCGACGATGCCACCATGCGCCGTGGCGGTATCGGCCGCGTGACGCGTGCTGTCAACGCCCAAGGCGAGGCCGTGGCGCTCAAGCAGCTCATCTTGCCGGCGCGCGATGAGTTTGATGACGATGCCGCTCACGAGGCGCTGGTCGCCAAGTTCAAGGCGGCGTTTCGCGAGGAATACGAATGCCATCGCGCCCTTTCGGGCCTTAAGGGCTTTCCCCGCCTCTATGGCTGGGGCGAGGTCGACGGTGTGCCTGCAATTGTCATGGAATGGGTCGAGGGCGAGACGCTTGCCCGCTTGCGTTCGCGACTTGCCGTGGACGATGCCGGACGCCTGTCGCCGCTTGTGGCGGCGCGTCTGGGTCGCGACCTGTTCGATCTGCTCTGCCGTATGAGTCTGGTGGGCGAGGGCTTTGTCCATCGCGATATCTCGCCCGCTAATATTATGGTGCGCACGGCGCGTCTACCGCTTGACCGGCAGCTTGCCGAGGGCACCTTTGACCTGTGCCTGATCGACTTTGGCTCGTCGCTGGCGCTTGAGCCTGCGTCGGCCGTGGCCGGTACCGGCGGCAAGGCATCCTTTACCGAGCGCTATGCCACGCTGCGTCGCGCGACGGTTGCCTATGCCCCGCCCGAGATGCTCACCGACGATATTCCCGACCTGCGCGCTTTGCGTATGTCGCCGGCGATTGACGTCTATGCCGCGGCAAGCACGGTTTACGAGCTCATTGCCGGCGTCGCGCCATACGAAGCCGCGCCGAGCACTTCGGGCACCTCGGGTTCGCGCAAAAAGACGCGCGACATCGCGAGCCCCTACCGTCTCAAGATGGACACGCGGCCCGACTATCCCATTGGTGCCCATGCGCCCGGTTGTGATTTGACTCAGCTGCTTCGTCGTGAGCCCGATGTGGCGCTCGCCGCGGCCGAGCAGGCCCAGCAGCTAGGGCTTGAGCCGGATTCCGAAGAGCTACGCGATGCGCTGGCGTTTGTCGATGCCCAGCTGTTCGACGTGGTGATGGCCTGTCTGTCCAGCCATCAAAAAGATCGTCCCGAGCCGGCGGCGGTCGAGGCGGCGCTCTCGGCGTTTTGTGACCACTATGCGCAAAATGTCGGCCGTTCGCTCCGCGGCGAGCCGCTCACGCCGTGCCCCATGGATGCGTCTGGCCGCGCGGTTCGTCGCGCGCTGATGGTCGGCGCGACGGTCGTCTGTGGCGTGGTTTGGGCTGTGATCGTGGTTTCGGCCGCGCTGCTGGCGTCGGGCGCTCGCGTGACGGCGACTTTGGGATCGCTCGTGTGGTCCGGGTCGCTACCGGGTATTATTGCCGCACTGGCGTTGGCGCTGCCAGGCATAGCCGGCGTTGCCGCGGGGGCGCTTGCGCGCGATCGGCGCTCGGGCTTCCTGCAGGGTGTGCTTGCGCTTTCTGCCTGCGAGGTTCCGGTGCTGGTTGTGGCTGCATGTAGCGTATTTTCCCAACGCGTCGTGATGGGCGGCCTTGTTGCCGCTCTGGTTGCAACCTATACGCTTACGTGGTTTTTGCTTGCGATGGGCTTTGCCTTTGAACTTCCCGTTTCGGCACCGCGACGCACAAAAGCCCAGATGGCGACTCCGCTTGCCGGTGGAGCCGCAGCTGCCCGTACTTTTGGCGGACCTGTCGAAGTATCGTCCGATTCTATTTCTACGACCAAGGAGGCCTAGGTCATGGCATCTCAAGTTGAGCTCACCCCATGCGGGGCCATGTTTGACATCTTTAAGCGCGCGGTGCATCTGAGCCATATCGAGCTGTGCGGCTTGGTGCTTTCGTCCCGTCCGCTCGCCGACGGCCGCAGCCCGCAGAGCCGGGCCGCCGATCGCTCTTGGGTTTCCCGCTTTATCGTTCGCGCGCCGGTCGGCACGCTTCAGCAGCGCTACTTTGCCGAATACGGTACCTCGGCTGCGCGTATTATGTCGCAACTGGCCCTGCGCCAGCGAAATCCCATGGACTCCACGGCTGTGATCAATATGGTGTGCGGTCCTGCAGGTGAACCGATGGTACGCGCACTCGAAGAGTGCCACCAGGACACGAATCTCTATCGCAACGCGCTCGATCGCCTGTCCCAGGCGGCAGAACTCATGCCTGCCGAGCGCGCCGAGGCCGTGCTGGTGCTGTTTGTCGCCGTCGGTTGTTCGGCGGATGTGCGGTCCTCGGTGAACTATGCCATCGACTACGCGCACGCGACCTGTGGCGGAGGAACATCCACGCCGCGTTCGCTTGGCATGTCGATGACCGCGGGCGAACGCGAACCCGCCCCGGCGCACCCCTTGGGCTTGCTGCGCGTACAAAACAGTTTTGTCGTGAGCGCCCCGCGCTGGATTCAGCCGAGCGAGCAGGGTGTTGAGATTGGCGCGCTGGCCACTGGTGAGGGCGATATTACCGACGTCGGCGACGATGTCTCGGCCCGCCATGCTCATATCTGGTGCGATGCTCAAAATATCTGGCACGTCGAGGACTTGTCGTCCACCAACGGAACCGTGGTGGTAAACGGGGCCACGCGCGTCTGCATTCAGGTCGAGCCCGGCCGTTCCGTCCAACTCAATCCCGGCGACGAGCTCAAGCTCGGCGAATCCACTACCTACGCCATCCTCTTCGGTGCTCTCTAGCCGGCAGATAGGGACGTTTCTTTTCTGCCGGCACTTGGGGACACTCCTCGGCGCGCCAGAGCCAGTCGCCCGGGGATGGAGGGGCCATTTTGGCCCTTGGCGGTCAGTCGGGGCGAAACTAGAAGATCTTTCCGATTCGCGGCTGTTCATGCTTGTAGAGCATCTAAAACAATAGGATGTTATTCTGGAATATGCCGGGTGCGTGAACTTGCCTGTCTTAGCCTTAATAAGGTATAGGGGAGTTTGGCTCAGGGGTTCCGTCTTGTTCTTCAGCGCAGTATTGTGGGACAGATTTGCTGAGATTGGCGCCTTACACCGCAGAGCGCACGGAAGGCTCTCGATTTGTGTTCTGGCCCCAGAATACAGGGCCTGATACTTACCAACTGTGGCATGGATGTAACATCTGTAGAAATCAACCCTTTTGTTGTCGACCTTTGTAAGAAAAACACTGCCATCAACTCTTTGGATGACGAAACTAGGGTGCTTGAGGGGAGCCTTTACTCCCCTCTGAGAGATGACTCATGTTTTTCGCTTGTCGTTGTGAATCCTCCGTTACTGCCGATTCCGGATGAGATTCCTTATCCCTTCGTTTGAGATGGAGGACAATCGGGTCTGGATAAAACACTTCGTATTCTTAAGGGTGGCGATACGCATTTAGAGAAAAACGGTAAATACTGCTAATAGGGGTGACGACGATGGTGCAGGGGCGACCCGCGATGCTCTCATCAATACGTCGGATACTTGGGAAATCAGGTCTAGATGCATGTATGATGATGCTGTGTGGCTATTCAATTAATCCGCGTTCCGAATGGGTGCAGGGTATAGCTGCGACATCGTATGCTTTTGACCCGGCGCGATACTCAGATATTTCTGAGGCGGTTGACGAAGTTTATACGCACTATGCCGCGCAAGGCGTTTCGGAAGTTTGCACATCTACGTTACGGGCTTAGGTTTCTTCAAGCGAGCAGGCCGGTTGCGTTATTTCGAGCGATTTTTCTAGTCTAGACGACAAAAGGCAAAGGATTTGATGGGTATAAAACGCGGACGTTTGTGGGCGGATGCTCAAATCTATTGTGGCAATCGGGCGGTTGAAAAAGATATTTCAACCGCCCGATTGCCAGGTTCGTCGGAGGAGATGTCCGATTCCGACTCTCTTGTAGGAAGAGCTTGAGATCGTATTGGCCCAAGGCAATCTTAAAGCAGTCTCATTGGCAAATCTTCGCTCCTGTTGTGTTGAGGTGTAAGGTATCAGTGATTGATGTTTTGTGGCGGGTAGATTGGGGCCTTCCTTGATTCGATGCGTTCTCTCGAGGTTCATCAGAGCAAAAGGGGCTTTCGTCTTCATTGCTATCACGGTGATTGGAACCGCTCTCTCCTATGCCATGCCATACGTGAACGGGAAATTCTTAGATTTTCTTCTCGGTAACCGCAGCGAAAGAGACGCCGTACTCTTCGCGCTCCTGGTTGCGTCAATAGGAGTTTTCTCCACCCTCTTTACTTATTTTGCAGGAACACTTTCCATTCGCATAACCACGAGACTTTCCTTTGATCTTCTCAGGGAGGCCGTCTTGCGTTTTGAAAGAGACGATTACTTGGTGAGTCGGACCATCGATCCAGCCTATACAACGCAACGGATTATTTCCGACTCCAGCGTGGTCTCATCCTTCGTTTTGGCGAATTTTATCAGTGCGCCGCTGTCCATTGTAGCCATTCCCATCGTATTGCTTATCATATGGTCAATTGATTCAACTCTCGCGGTGTTTTCCATCATTCTCCTCATCGTGTATTTCTGTGTAATTACTGGGTTGAGGAAACTTTTGTATAGGGTCACGTATGAGAAGAAAGAGGCGGACAGCGCCTTTTACGCCGCAATTGCATCGCAGCTTAATCAGATTCTCAACATTCAACTGACATCTTCGTACGGCAAGAGCGAACAAGCGCTCGACGCTGGGTTTAAGAGCTATTTTCCCAAAGTTTTGCGCTCCGGAAAGCTATCATATTCTCTGACATCGCTCGATGGTCTTTTCGCAGCGTTGTTTCAAGCGGTGATACTTGTTGTTTCCGGAGTACGAATCATTAACGGAACTATGTCAATAGGCGAGTACACTATCATCGGTACATACTTCGCGGTTCTCTTTAAGACTTTGAAAAGTATGATGTCATTGTTCAAATCCTATCAAGATGCCAAAGCATCATGGGATAGGACGGCTATCGCGACGAGAGAAAAGGAGAGATCGGGGTGGAATCGGACCGATTTAGCTAAACTCGATGAAATAAATGACATTTCGGTATCTGATTTGGAATTCTCGGTTGCCCTTCCAGACGGATCTGTCCGAGAGGTCCTCGGCGGGTTTTCTTTCAAGTTTTCCGGTCCTGGTACATATTGCATAGTTGGGGAAAACGGAAGAGGCAAGACGTCACTTCTTTACTTGATGCTCGGGCTATACTCATCGAAAGGCAAAGTAAAATACAACGGCGTGCCAATCGAAGAATGCGACTTGGATTACATACGTGCGAGAGAGATATCGTGCTGCCCACAGTCGTGCTTCGCGCCGGACGAAACGGTGAAAGAGCTGTTAGAGTATTTCGACACGCCCTTTTCTTCCTATCACCGGGGTGTAGATGGCCTACTTTCGCTGGAAAACAGCGTGAAGGAGTTGCTCGGGAAACGTTGCTCCGCGCTTTCGGGCGGTGAGCTGCGCCGAGTGTACTTATGGTCGGCGATTTCACGCAAGTCGTCAGTTTTGGTACTCGACGAGCCCACGACTGGGTTAGACGCTGTAAGCCGCGCCGAGCTTGCGGCCTATGTTAAGCGCAACAAGCAAAGCCAGCTGATCATCGTTGTCTCTCACGATGACGAGATGGTCGGCGCGGTAGAAGGGGTAGTGGATTTAGGCAGCATGTACCAGGGTAAATGATGACAAGTGTAGTGCTACCCAACTGGCAGAGATAACAAAAAGGCGATGCAGATGCACGTAGCATTCAGGCGGTTCGGACTCGGTGCCTTCACGCCATCGTAACGCTTTCAGATATAGTTCTCGTTCTCTTACTAAAGGAAACTTTAGTCTACGTCATCTTGTCGAGACAGAGGTGAAGCGAAGTGTTGTCGCGACGTATCTTATTCCAGGTGGCTCAGTATCAGCGTGAGAATCGCACCAAAGTGTACTTACGATTCTCGTGTCCCACGGACAACATGAGCTGAGCATTGAGGTTCCACCCTTTGCTGCAACTACACGGGGTTGGACGGCAATGAATATGCCGGGCCGCATACCACGCGCAGCGGGGGTCCATGTCCCAGTATGTTGCCTACAGCAGCCTCGATGTCCACGCACACATCATCTCTGCCTTCGCGTTCAATCCATTTGCCGGAGAGTGCGAGGGTTGCCAGGCCGTAGAATTCGAGCCGAACAAATGAAATGCGGTATCAGCGCATAGGATTAAACTGACGATTGCTTTGCACTGAGAATACGCTTGGAAAGCCGCTATGGGTGGCGGCCCGGGTTAAATAGAGAAGCCCGTCCGATCACTTTCATGTGGCGAACGGTCGGGCTTCTTATTCCACTTGCCAATGCTCGGCTCATATTGGAAGAAAGCTACGCTAATGTTTGCGTGACACTCCTATTTTCTCCGAAGAAAGAGTCGGATAATGAAGAATAGAATTAAAAAAGGTGCCAGATATAACGCAAGTATAAAGGCTAATCCAACGAGACCTTGCAATAATGGCATAACTCCTCCCAGACACGAGATTTTGGTATTTGTTCCCATCTTATTCTGAATTGGACCAAATAGTTCCTAGCCACAAAACTACTCGTCAACTGGATCGCACCAATCTGCTGGCAAAACACAGCTTGATTCTTTATCGACATAGCACCAATCCGCAACAGGGCACTCGGCGATGTCGTAAAAATTGCATATATCAACTCCAAGACAACAAGGCTCAACGGGAGGATGTTCATTTGAACCAACAGGATGGATATGCTTCATAACAGCTCCTCACCTTAATCCAATTAGAGACTACGTTTGATCAATGCCACAGTGATCTACAACGCAGATGCTGCCGCCATCCATGTCATAGTCGCAGTAATCGTATGCACCACAGCCATCTGCTTTATCATAAACAGTACAGATGTCAGTAATGCCCAAGAGGCAGTCAAAAGACATCGGCTTCACGCCTGCCTCGTCGCCACTTCCTGGATTAATCGGATGAATATGCTTCACGACTACCTCCCTTTGAGTGCAGAAAAACCTCAATATTGTGTATAACAAACCAAGATGTCTAGTTCACCATATTTCTAGAATGGTTTCGGCGAATGTAGCAATAAGCTTCGCAGACGGTAATCAGAAGAACGAACACCTCCACAATGGTGACAGCAATGCGCTGAACCGCTTATTCCGATACAGTAGCTTCTCGTTGATTTTTCTCCTGCGAAGATGAGTGGCGGGAAATAAGGTCAAAAGCCATCTCGTAGCACATTTTTCTATATTCACATGATGCAGGGTGTAGACTCTTGGGCAAGTAGCCGTGCTCGTCTGCAGCCTCCCAGCTACAGCCCCCACCACAGAAAGACCGAGCCCAACAGTCCGTACAGTCAATTCTTTTTTCGACACCCTGACTCCAGTTTTCAATATACCTAGTTTCGTCAATTCCGGTGACGATGTTGCCCATTTTGAATCGCATCATCCCGACAAACCTGTGACAGGGGTATACGTCCCCTTCGGGAGTCACGGAAATAAAACGCCTGCCAGCCCCGCATCCGACAAAGGCGATCCTGTTGCTCATAATCAAATCAACTGCAGTTTTCAATGTTCTAAACAAGGGCTTTTCCCCTTGATCAATCTGTTTGAGATATTGATCCGCCAAATCTATTAGGCCCGCCCTGATTTTGTTTAATGAGTGTTCGTCGAGTTTGATATTCTCATCGAATGAGCTCACGGGCGAGAAGTAAATCCTTCTGAAGCCCATCTCTTTAAACTGAAGATAGTCTTCAACAAGGTTACAGTTATTATTTGTTAAGGTCGCTCTTGCGCCGAAGGGGAACGACTCGGAAAAACGACGAACGTTTTTGTCGATATCGGAGAAAGAGCCGCCTCCCGTCTTGTACGGGCGCGATGCATCGTGCTTGCATCCTGTACCATCGAGACTAATCAGAACAGAAAACCCGTGCTCCTTGAAAGAATTCACAGCAGTGTCATTCAAAAGCGTTCCGTTGGTCGTAATAGAATAGGTAAAGTTTCTATTGGGGTATATTCTTTTTGAATAGTCGACCGTTTTCCATATCAGCGGCTCGTTAATCATGGGTTCCCCACCAAAAAAGACGATCGCAAGCGTTTCGTTTTCCGATGAACTTGCGACGAGGTAGTCGACCGCCTTGAAGGCTATCTCGTCTGTCATCAGCAGAGGAGACGTTCCATAATCTCCTTTACCGGCAAAACAGTAACTACAACCAAGGTTGCATGCATGTGAAACGTGGAGTTCGATGGATCTAAGTTTTCGAGGCGTGTCTTTTGTTAAGAAAGTCCGCTCAGACAATCGTTGATACTCATCAATGTCGTCTTCAAGTTCTGCTATGGTCGTTTGGTCGTAGCCTTTCGCAGCAAGTGACTTTGTTAGCAACTTCGAGTTGACCGTTCTTCCCGATGCTTCAAATATGCGAAGCGCATCTTCTGATGCTTGGTCAACCTGAAAGCAATTGCGAGTGACCTCATCGAAGCAGTAACGACGATCACTTACTGAGAAAAAATGCATACGTTCCTCAATTTCATGCTGGACTGGCACTAACCTTGTTTATTGTTGCGCAGCTATAAAAAACCACCAGCGGGGATTCGGTGTGCGGCCCAATCGGACTCCCAAAAGGTTCTATTTGAGACTGGCAAGCTTTGTGTTGTTGGCACTTCGACAGCGCTCTTTATTCCAACATGGAGCCTCGCAGTTTGAGTCGACTTGCCTCTGGAAGGTCCGATCTCAACTTGATTTAGGATGAAAACAGATTACAGGCGCGCTCCTCTAGAAAGAAAGGAAACCAATCGCCGCCTTTCACCAGGAAAGTTTTTATAGCCCACCTCGAGCAAAATGAAAGATGCGAGAGCGATTGGGGAACAACGCGAATCTCCCCTTTTGGGTGGGAGCGAGCCTTCAGCCACCGGCGAACGACTCGCCCTGGTCAGAATCTGGAAGTGGTGCCGGGCCGCTTGGGCCTCCCCGGTGACTTCGTGGGGCTTACCTGCCTGACGTCGAGGAGTACATCCGCAAGATTCGTTCCCTATGCCGTTTGCTCTCACGCCCGCCTTAGTTCCAAGTCGGGCGAGCCGCCGCGCTCATGCGACCCGTGGCGGCGACACGTCGACGCCGCGCTCGCTGAGCACATCTTCGGTCGCGGGCGAGCACGAGGTCGCGCCGGCGCATCCGCTGGGACTGCTGTGCGTGCAAAACGGCTACGTGGTGAGCGTCCCGCGCTGGATTCAGCCGAGTGAGGAAGGCGTTGAGATCGGCGCGCTGGCAACGGGGGAGGGCGGCATCACCGACGACGTTTCGGCCCGCCATGCCCATATCTGGTGCGACGAGTCTGGCGCATGGTTTGTCGAGGACCTGTCGTCCACTAACGGCACCGTGGTGGTAAACGGGGCCACGAGTGTGTGTATTCAAGTAGAGCCCGGCCGCTCCGCCCAGCTCAACCCCGGCGACGAGCTCAAACTCGGCGAATCCACCACCTACGCCATCCTGCTCGGCGCCCTCTAGCCGGCAGTTAGGGACGTTCCTTTCCTGCCGGTACTTGGGGACACTCCTTGGCGCGTCAGAGCCAGTCGTCCGGGGATGGAGGGACCATTCTGGCCTTTGGCGGTCACCCGAGGTAAACCTTTACCGCCCGCCTATATTTGTCGAAATTACACTTAACGGCGGGGTACAATAAACCTGCATGCGGATTTCCGTTGCGGGCGCTTCCCATCGCCGGGGCGTGCCCGGGAGCATCCGGCATGCGGCCTTTGCGGCGCTCGGTCATGTGCAAGACGGGCGGTCGGGTCTGTGGGGCGCATCAGCTGCTCCTCGCCTCGGCATGTCTTCTCTCCACGCCACGTACCTGCTGCTGAGCCTGCCTGCCAGATGATTGGAAGCAACAGCGTAAATCCCATCACGCCAACATCCCGGCGATCGCCGGGGCCTGTATACCTATATGAGAGGAGAGGGGTATATGGCGCGTAAGTTTAAGTCTATGGACGGCAACGAGGCGGCCGCATATGTTTCGTATGCGTACACCGAGGTAG
>DBFZQW010000155.1:0-7878 GCA_048521445.1 Collinsella sp.
GAAGGCTGAGTACGACCGACTCGTCGAGATTCGTCAGCAGAAGAGCAACGAGTTCGATCAGGCTCGTGCTGAAGTAACCGACGCGCACAATGCATACGACGCCGCAAACGCCGAGGTCGAGAAGCTTAACCAGCAGATTGCAGACCTAAAGTCCAACATGACCGTTGACCAGGAAGTCATCAGTCAGGGTATGTTCGGCTTCATGAACTACATCATCGGCGGCAGCCAGTTCACAGCCACGCAGAAAAAGAACGCCCAGGACGCCGTATCGATGCTGACCGGCGCCGCTGACAAGGCCGAATGGTATGACAAGTACGTCGATCAGGACATGTCCCGCGACACCAACCCGCTCTCCTTGGAGCAGATGCGCAACGCCCTGACATATCTCGACACCCAGAACAACCTCCGCAAGGCGAACGGCCAGTCGGCGCTCAGCGTCAGCCTCCGCATGACTGTGGCGGCAGCCCTTAATACATCATATTCATCGAACATCTGGGGACACTCGAACTGCTATTTCGACAACGGGGAGAATCTTGCCGGCGGAGGCGGCGCATATACCGGCGGCGAGACCGAGGATACACTCGGTTGGCCCTACACCGGCCTCTACACACAGGAGAAGGAGGCATTCGATAAGTACGTCGCGCAGTATGGCGACGAACTCGGCAGCCACCGATATGATTCCTATTACATCTACCAGAACTACAACAGCATCTATCACGAGTGCGGGCACTATCTCAACATCATCGATTCAGCCACGGAAGCCATCGGTATCGCGACCGGTAGCGGTAAGAACACCGATTCCGAGGTAACCATCTTCGATTACAGCGCTGATAGCACTCAGGCTGATTTCACTGTCCCCGAGTTCAAGAAGCTCCTCAACGACTACATCGATTCCGCCTACAATGCAGGCGGCACGCAGGAGCAGAAGGAGCAGCTGAAGCAGCTTCAGAGCAAGCTGGCAGATGCGCAGAAGAACTTCGGGACTGCTGGAACGGCTTATTCTAACGCATTGGATAAGCAAGAAAGCGCGCGCGACGCCTATACCGCGGCCGACACGAACGTGAACACCGCCAAGGGTGAGTACGAGAAGGCCAAGTCCGGCACCGCCGCCGCTAAGACGGCATACGACGCAGCGAAGGATGCGCTCGGCGGAATCGACATCGAGTCCCTCAAGCAGAACCTCGATGCCGCCAAGGCCGAGGCCGCTACTGCCCAGGCGGCTCTCGATAAGGCAAACGCCACGCTTGCTGACAGCAAGACGAAGGCAGCCGAGGCCGCTGCTCACAAGGCGAAGGCTCGCAGCGCCCACGATGCCGCCAAGGCAAAGTCCGAACAGGCCAATGAGGCGTATGACAACGCCACGGCTTCGGTCAAGGACCTTGCTGCCAAGCGCGATGCCGCCCAGGCGGACCTTGCGAATAAGCAGGGCTCGCTTGACGAGGCAAAGAAGGCCGACGATGCCGCCCAGGCTGGTGTAGACAAGGCCCAGGCCGCAGATGTCCAGGCCGCGACTGCTCTTTTGGACGCCAAGCAGGCGGTTGCCGCCAAGGCGCAGGCTGTGTCCGATGCGCAGGCCAAGGCCAAGGCTGCTGAGGGTGAGCTGGCTACCGCGAACAAGGCCTTCGAGCGCTTTGCCGGCGCCCAGAAGGCGGTCGACGACGCCAAGGCCGCCTATGACGCTGCCGTGGCCAGTGTCGCCGATGCCCAGAAGCAGCTCGAGGCCGCCAACGAAGCCGTCGTCGATGCGAACCTCGATATCTTCAAGGCCAAGGCAGAGCTTGCCAACGACGAGGCACTCAAGGCCGATCTTGAGGCTGTCGATCACAAGGCATCCCTTGCCGCGGGCACGACGGGCAACGAGAAGCTGGTCAAGCTGAACGCTGCCTACGCTCGCTATAAGGCTGCCGTCGATGCCGCCGCTGGTCTCAAGGCTGCCCTGAGCGATGCCGATGCCAAGCTGTCCGACGCCAACGACGCCTATGCCGCCGCGCTTGCCGAGCTTGACGATGCCAAGGATGCCCTGGCTGCCGCGCAGGCCGAGTACGACAAGTATCATCCCAAGGCCGAGCCGCAGGCCAAGCCTCAGGTTGCGCAGGCTGCTGCAAAGGCTCCTGTCGCCAAGAAGAAGGCTGCGAACGCTGCGCTCGCCCAGACTGGCGACAATTCCGCTCTTGCGGGCGAGGTGTTCGTCATCGGCGGTATCACCCTCGTGGCCGCTGGTGTGACGCTGAGCGATCGTCGTCGCAAGCAGATGTAGCGTTTCGAGCGTAGATTCTGCAACGAACTTCAATTCATAGCGGGACCGTCTCGTTAGCCAAACGATAAGGCCGGCGCGCTGTCATACGCAGCGCGCCGGCCTTTCTTTGTTTCGGTATCAAAAAGCCCGGTCGGCAGCCGCGAAAGCTACCGACCGGGCAAGCCGTAGGCAATATGGTTGCTGTCGAGCAGCTGCTCGACTTAGCCCAGCAGGCTCAAGCCCACGGAGACAAACGCCAGGATAACGCCGACGATGGACTCGCCGCCGAGCAGGCCGCTGGCGACAACCAGGCCCTGCTCTTGGAAGGCGGCGTCCTTGGCAGCCCTCTCCTCGTCAGAAAGACCAGCGGTGGCGTCGCGGTGGGCGGACCACTTGTCGTAGGCGAGCTTGACGCAGGAGCCCAGGAATGCCGTGAGTGACATGTAGAACGGCAGGTACACGCCCAGGCCGATCATCATGGCCGGAATGCCAAGCCAGTACATGACGATGCCGGCGATAAAGCCACCTGCGAACCACGGCACGCTCGGGATGCCCGAGACCATGGTGGCGACCACGCTTGCCTGCGCGGCCACAAAGCTCTTGTCGGGGCCGAAGGCGTCCGGACCATAGGCGGTGACGAGCGCGACCATGACAGCGGCAGCGACCAGGGCACCCACGATGCCGCCAATGGCTTGGCCGATCCACTGCGCACGCGGGTTGGTGCCCAGCACGGCGCCGGCCTTAAAGTCGTTCATGACGTCGCCCGCAAGGCCGCACGCCACGGCTACGATGCCGGCGATAAAGAACAGCTTGACCTGAGCGATCTGCGCGAAGGCGGCCACGATGAGCATAACGATGAGGCCAAAGATCTCCATGGGGTCGATGCCCGTCTGGCCGCAGCTCTGTGCGCTCATGATGGTGGTGACAAAGGTGAATAGCGTCACGATGACGGCCGGAACGGGGCCAAGGTTAAGCACGATGGCGATGATCACGGCGATGGCGGCAGCGCCCAGGCCGATGATGCCGGCGTCGAGCTTAAGCGATCCCGAGATGAGCGACTGCTCGTCGGTGTCGGTGGAGCTGTCGGCGGCAAGACCGCGGACGATACCGGCGACCTGCGGCAGGATGTCCTTGAGGACGACGGCGACGCCAAAGCCCATCATGAGGCCCATGCCCAGGGACTTAACAATGCCCTGCGCAGTCATAACGTCGAACAGACCGGCAGCGGTGCCGCCCACGATGATGCCAAAGTTGCCCAGCAGGGCGCCGGCAAACCAGAAGGCGACCGGGGCGAAGCCCACGAGGAAGCCGACGGAGAGCAGCATGGGCGAGTTGTAGATACCAAAGATCACGCCGGGGATGTTGAGCGTGCATAGCATGCTGGGCACCACGCCCAGGGCGTCGCGCAGCACGCTATAGATGCCGGCGATGGCCATGGAGCCAAAGAGCTGCTTGCCGGTTTTGCCGCCGGCCTCGGTGGCGCGCAGGGTCTGAGCTGCGGCGTTGCCGGTGGGGAACTCAAGCGCGGCGTCCACGATAAAGTGACGGTGGATGAGCGCGGTGGCCAGCAGGCCCAGGATGGTGCCGGCGAGTGCCACGATAAACATGTCGAGCCAGCTGATCTGGTCGGCATAGCCCAGCATCCAGGCACCCGGGATGGTAAACGCTAGGCCGCCGGCGACCATGGCGCCCGCGGACATGATGGTGTGGGTGACGTTGGCCTCGTTGAGGCTGGCATTGCCCATGAGCTTAAGGAAGAACAGCGAGATGACGGCAGCGAAGACGATCGGCCAGGGGAGAGCGCCCATCTTGAGGGCGGTGTAGGCCGAGCTTGCCGTGATGATCACGCAGCCAAGGACGCCGATGACGACGCCGCGCAGCGTGAGTTGCCCGCGCATCGAAGCGCGGTTCGAGGGATTGCTCATATTGAACTCCTTTGCGTATATCCGCTTCCCCCGGGAGCGCCGCTACGGATACGGCGCGGGAAGTCGGGTTACCAAGGGCCGCCGCGTGAGCTCGCGCGCGACCGCGCACCAGTATAGCCGTAAGCTAGTCATTTTGGGATGACTGGTTTAGGTAGGCGATATACTGCTGGGCAGACGAAAGGAGCGCCGACGATGCTTAATGGGTGCGCATATATATTGACGGTCGACGTGGGTAACACGTTCATTCGCTTTGGTCTGTTTGCAGAGGATTCGGCCGCGGCGCAGGAATGCCCGCTTGCGACGTGCGAGATCACGACGCCATCGAGCATTACGGCCGACGAAGCGCGTATGCGTCTCGCTCAAGTCATGGCCGCGCTGGCGGCCGATGCGGGCATGCCCGGCGCGCTCGTACCCACGGCGGCCGTGCTGAGCTGCGTGGTGCCGGCGCTCGAGCGCCCGTGGAAGGCGGCTCTTTCCCGTATCTGCACGGGGCGCGTGCTCACCGTGGGGCCGGGCCTCAAGACCGGCATGCCCGTGCACTACGACGACCCGGCCGAGATCGGCCCCGACCGCATCGCCGATGCCGTGGCGGCTCGTGCCGTCTACGGCTCGCCGTGCATTGTGATCGACCTGGGCACGACGACCAATATCGAGGTCATCGACGCGCACGGCACCTTTGTGGGCGGCGTCATCGCGCCGGGGCTGGCGCTCGGCGCCCGCTCGCTTTCGGCGGCAGCAGCGCGTCTGCCGCAGGTCGAGCCCTCGGCACCCACGCATGTAATCGGCCGCAACACGCGCGAGGCCATGCGCTCGGGCGTGGTCTTGGGCGAGGTGGCCCGCATCGACGGCATGCTCGACATGGTGCTCGCCGAGATGCGCGCGACCAAGGCCGCGGGGGAGGGCGACGTGCCCATAGTCATTACCGGCGACGATGCCGAGGCGCTTGCGTCGCTGGTCGGTCATAGTCTGACGGTCGACGACGCGCTGACGTTGCGGGGTCTCGCCGAGCTCTACCGCATCAACCAAAAGCCCCGCCGCGTGTAAAGGTGAGGGCGCCGGTGGGACAAACGCCTCCACCTTTCACCTGCTACAATGGGTCAAACTATTGCGATTACGGAGGTGTCTGCCATGTCGGACGATCTTCATCAAACTTCGTCAGGCAAGCGCCTGGACGTCATTAGCTGGGACGAGTTCTTTATGAGCGTGGCCATCGCCGCGCAGCGTCGCAGCAAGGACCCCAACACGCAGGTGGGTGCGTGCATCGCCAACACCAACCACCGCATCCTTTCGGTGGGCTACAACGGTACACCCTCGGCGCTCAACGACGACTTTTTTCCGTGGGGTACGAGCGACGACCCGCTGCAGGACAAGCACAACTACGTGGTCCATGCCGAGGCCAACGCCGTGCTCAACTACCGTGGCTCGCTCAAGGACCTTGAGGGTTCCACGGTCTACGTCACGCTGTTCCCGTGCCACGACTGCGCCAAGATTTTGGCTCAGGTGGGCGTGGGCGAGGTCGTCTACCTGGACAACAAGTACGCCGACACCGATGACGGACGCATCAGCCGCCGTATCCTCGACTCCTGTGGCATCAGCTACCGCCAGGTTATCGTCGATGTGCACATCGGCACCGAGGGGCAGGCTCAGCAGTAGCGCGTGGCAACGCCAGCTGGCGGCAAAAGCAGCTAAAAGAGCCCCGTCCCAAATTGACTACTCGTGAAAGTCGCGTCTGCGCGCATGGACGGCTCGTGAGCGGGTACACGGCTGTAGTAACATAGCTTCTGTCCGCGGGCGCGCCCGCGTAATTGTGAGAAAGGAGCCCCTGTGGCTGTTAACGAAGAGCTGCTTAAGAAGGTTCTTGAAGAGATTCGCCCCAACCTGCAGGCCGATGGCGGCGATATGGAGTATGTGGGCGTCGACGACGAGGGTGTCGTCAAGCTGGAGCTGCAGGGCGCCTGCGCCGGCTGCCCCATGAGCTCGCTGACCCTGTCCATGGGCATTGAGCGTATCCTGAAGGAGCATGTGCCCGGCGTTACCCGCGTTGAGCAGGTCAATGCCTCCGGCGAGGCCGAGGACCTGTACGACGAGTACGCGCCGTTCTAAGCTGCGAAAGCTGCGGACGGCATACTCCGCATAGACGTTACGCTCAAATATGCGGCTGCGAGCGCAAGGCCCGCGGCCGCATTTGTATGTAGGGAGCAGGAGGATCGATATGCTCAACGACCTCTACCATATGCTTGATCCCGTCGCAATCTCGGCGGGCCCCATCACCATCTACTGGTACGGCCTGGCCTACGTGGTCGGCGCCCTGCTCACAGCAGTCGTCATGTACCGCACGCAGCGTCGCTGGGGCTTTAACATCACGATTGACGACCTGACGAGTGTCGTGGTCGGCGTGGTCTTTGGCCTCATTATCGGTGCGCGCCTGTTCTACGTCGTCTTTTACGGTGATGGCTACTACTGGGCGCACCCGCTCGAGATCTTTGCCACCAACGAGGGCGGCATGAGCTTCCATGGCGGTTTGGTGGGCGGCATTATCGGCGGCATCATCGTGTGCCGCATGTATAAGCTCGACGCCTGGACTTTGGCAGACCTTGCCGTCATCGGCGCGCCGCTGGCCTTGTGCCTGGGACGTTGCGCCAACTTCGTGAACGGAGAGCTGTGGGGCAAGCCGACCGATCTGCCCTGGGGCGTGGTCTTCGGTGGCACCGCGGGCGATATGCCGCGTCACCCCTCCCAGCTCTACGAGGCATTTCTTGAGGGCATCGTGCTCTTTTGCATTCTGCAGGTGCTCAGCCGCAAAAAGCCGCTACTGCCCCAAGGCACGTTTATGGGCGTGTTTGTGATGGGTTACGGCATCGTCCGCTTCCTAATTGAGTTTGTGCGCGTGCCCGATGCACAGCTGGGCTATCTGCTGGGTGGCGTTATCACCATGGGTCAGCTGCTGAGCCTGCCGCTCGTAATCGCGGGCCTGGCGCTCATCATCTTTGCTCGTCGCCGCAACCAACCCCAGCGCGTCTACCTGGACGCCTAGCCACCAAAACCACCACAAAGGGGACAGGCACCTTTGTGGTGGTTCGCTGGGCAACGATGACAGAACCGTAACGTTTCCCCAGATAAAACCTGCCAAAATAAACCTGTCCCTTTTTGGCAGGTTTCTAGAAAGGCTTTTTGGACTGTGAAGGATTCCGATCTCTCCACAACGGCTGCGCGCGACGCTGCCCGCATTGTCTGGTTTAAGCGCTACCCCGCCAAGCAGACGCTCATCGCATTTTTGCTCGCGCTGTTGGCGACCACGGCGTTTTCCATCGATCCCGCCCCGGTGTCGAGCAACGCAGTCTTGGCGATTGACCCCAAAGCCTCGGGCATGCTGTACGTGTGCTACGAGGTGCTTCTCTCGTTTGCCGGCCATACCGACGCGGTCATGCTGCTTGCGCTTGCCTGCCTGCTCACCTTGCCGTTTCGCTACGTGTTCTTTGGCCGTGGCGACACCTGGCGTCCATCGATCATTCTGCCGTCGCTGTTCTTCGCCATCTGCATGGTGTTCGGCCGCAGCTACGATCTCACCGACTCGGCCGAGATTGTCCTTGGCGACAAAGCCCGCATCATCTGCGCCTGGATTGGCGGCGCGGGCTGGATGCTCTTGGCGGTCGTTGCCTTCTACCTTGCCTTTGAGTGTCTAGATTGGCTGAGCTCTCGGCGCATTCCGTTTTCCGA
>DBFZQW010000156.1:0-3168 GCA_048521445.1 Collinsella sp.
CCGAGCTTGAGGATGTAGGACGTACCCACGGTAATGGGCTCGCGGAACTCCTCGCCGGTGCGGCCGTCGAACAGACGGGTCTTGCCGCGCTCGTCAAGCTGGGTGACGAACTCGGGGCGCATGTGATCGCCAAAGGCAGCAGTGGCCTTGTTGAGCATGTTCTTGTTGGCACGACGGATGACCTCGGCGATCTCATCCTCCTTGGCGCCGTCGAAGACGGGCGTGGCGGTGAAGAACGGACCGGGGACGTACTTGTCGGAGTCGGCCTGCTCGGTATCCCAACCGCAGGCAGCAGCCCAGCCAAGGTGGCACTCGAGCAGCTGGCCGACGTTCATACGCGAAGGAACGCCCAGCGGGTTGAGGATAACGTCGATCGGGGTACCGTCAGCCATGTAGGGCATGTCCTCGACCGGCAGAACGTTACAGATAACACCCTTGTTGCCGTGGCGGCCGGCGATCTTATCGCCCTGCTGGATCTTACGACGCTGGGCGACGTAGACGCGCACCTGCTCGTTGACGCCGGGGGCCAGGTCGTCGCCGTTCTCGCGGCTAAAGCGGACAACGTCGATGACGCGGCCGTAAGCGCCGTGAGGCATCTTAAGGGAGGTGTCGCGGACGTCGTGGGCCTTGGCACCGAAGATGGCGCGCAGGAGGCGCTCCTCGGCGGTCAGAGCGCTCTCGCCCTTAGGCGTGACCTTGCCGACCAGGATGTCGCCAGGGCCGACCTCGGCGCCGATGCGGATGATGCCGTCCTCGTCGAGGTTGGCAAGCATGTCCTCGGAGAGGTTCGGGATCTCGCGGGTGATCTCCTCGGGGCCGAGCTTGGTGTCGCGGGCGTCGATCTCGTGAC
Source organism: Collinsella sp. (assembly GCA_048521445.1). Classification (GTDB taxonomy): domain Bacteria; phylum Actinomycetota; class Coriobacteriia; order Coriobacteriales; family Coriobacteriaceae; genus Collinsella. The sequence goes on from DBFZQW010000156.1 coordinate 851, forward strand.
GGGTGATGTTGATGGTCGTCAGCAGGTCCTCGGCCACCAGGCGCTCGGACACGACGATACCGTCCTCGTAGTTAAAGCCTTCCCACGGCATGTAGGCCACGGTGAGGTTCTGGCCCAGTGCGAGCTCGCCATGATCGGTCGAGGGACCGTCAGCCAGGGGCTCGCCCTGCTCAACGGTGTCACCGACGCGCACGAGCGGACGGTGGTTGATGCAGGTGGACTGGTTGGAGCGCTGGTACTTGGCCAGGTGATACTCGTCCATGCCGCCGGCATGCTTGACGATGATCTTGGCGGCGTCGGCAAAGATGACCTCGCCGGCGTTCTTGGCCAGGGTGACCTCGCCAGAGTCCAGAGCTGCGCGACGCTCCATGCCGGTACCGACATAGGGAGCGGCAGGGTGAACCAGCGGCACGGCCTGACGCTGCATGTTAGCGCCCATCAGCGTACGCTTGGCGTCGTCGTGCTCAAGGAACGGGATCAGCGTGGCTGCGACGGAGAGCATCTGACGCGGCGAGACGTCCATGTAGTCGACGTCCTCGACGGGCACGTCGGCGGGAGCGCCGAAGGAGCCGTCGAAGTCGCGGGTACGGGCGATCACAGTGTGCGGACGGACGATCTTGCCCTCGGCATCGGTCGTGATGAACTCGTTGGTCTTGGGATCGAGCGGCGTGTTGGCCGGCGCGATGACGTGCTTCTCTTCCTCGTCAGCGGTCATCCAGTCGATCTGGTCGGTGGCAACGCCATTCTCGACGCGACGGAACGGGGCCTCGATGAAGCCATACTCGTTGACGCGGGCGTAGAGGGCGAGCGAGCCGATCAGGCCGATGTTGGGGCCTTCGGGGGTCTCGATCGGGCACATGCGGCTGTAGTGCGAGTTGTGGACGTCGCGGACGGCCGTCGGCACGTTGGTGCGGCGGCTGGAGCCCGACTTGTGGCCGGCAAGACCACCAGGGCCGAGTGCGGACAGACGGCGCTTGTGGGTCAGACCGGTCAGGGGGTTCGCCTGGTCCATGAACTGCGAGAGCTGCGAGGAACCGAAGAACTCCTTGATGGAGGCCACGATCGGACGGATGTTGATGAGCGACTGCGGGGTGATCTCGTCGATGTCCTGGGAGCTCATGCGCTCACGGACGACGCGCTCCATACGGCTCATGCCGATACGGAACTGGTTGGCGACGAGCTCGCCGACGGTGCGGATGCGGCGGTTGCCGAAGTGGTCGATGTCGTCGACCTTGAAGCCCTGCTCGCCGGCAGCGAGGGACAGCAGGTAGCGCAGCGTCGCGACGATATCCTCGTCGGTGAGCACCGTGACCTCTTCCTCGGTGGTGAGGTTGAGCTTCTTGTTGACCTTGTAACGACCGACGCGGGCCAGATCGTAGCGCTGCGGGTTAAAGAGCAGACCCTCGAGCAGGCTGCGGGAAGCGTCCACGGTGGGAGGCTCGCCCGGGCGCAGGCGACGGTAGATCTCGATAAGGGCATCCTCGCGGGTGAGGGCGGTGTCGCGCTCCAGGGTGCGCTTAATCACATCGGAGTTGCCGAGCAGCTCGATGATGTCGTCGTTGGTGACGGCAATGCCAAGGGCGCGCAGGAACATCGTGGCGCTCTGCTTGCGCTTACGGTCGATGGAGACCATGAGCTGGTCGCGCTTGTCGACCTCAAACTCAAGCCAGGCACCGCGGGACGGGATGATTTGGGCCTTGTAGATCTGCTTGCCCGAATCCATCTCGGAGCTGTAGTACACGCCCGGGGAGCGGACGAGCTGCGAGACGACGATACGCTCGGTACCGTTGATGATGAAGGTGCCCTGATCGGTCATCATGGGGAAGTCGCCCATGAAGACGAGCTGCTCCTTGATCTCGCCGGTCTCCTTGTTGGTGAGACGGACGTCGGTCAGAAGCGGGGCCTGATAGGTCATGTCCTTCTCGCGGCACTCCTCAACGGTGTGCGCGGGGTCGCCGAACTGATGCTCGCCGAAGGTAACCTCGAGAACATGGTTCTGGCTCTGGATGGGGCTGGATTCCTTGAACGCCTCACGAAGGCCCTCGTCCTTAAAACGCTCAAAGGATTCCCTTTGAACAGAGATAAGGTTGGGGAGCTCCATGGCCTCCGGGATTTTCCCGAAGCTGACGCGCTTGCGCTCAGTGGCAGTGTATGCGTAGGTCACCAGGTTTTTCCTCCTTCACGGAAATGCTCGGTGGGTTGGCGAGGCATAGCTTCGCCAGTTATCGCAACCTAATAGTTTATCAGGTACCGACCGTTGGGCAAGAAAAGCCTTGACGCGATTGAGTTTTTGGAGTAGCAAAGTTTTTCGACAGAAA
>DBFZQW010000157.1:0-21212 GCA_048521445.1 Collinsella sp.
GGGGTGGGGAAAGGTGTTGAAAAATGGGGCGGTTCCCCATATTATTGATGACGTCGACAGGCGGGGTGGTTCCCCGCGTACGTGCCATCTGAGTAACCGAGGGGAGGGCGCACATGGGAATGACTGGTGCATACGAGCGCAATCTCGATGCAAAAGGTCGTCTATCCCTGCCTGCACCCCTTCGCGAGGAGCTTGGAGAGCACGTTCGCGTGTTCAAAGCCCTGGATGTCGATGCTCTGTACGTGTTCTCTGCCGAGGCCTTCGATAAGTGGGTCGAAGGACTCTTCGCGGGTCGTGAGGGCCACGAGGGTTTTAACCCGCGTGACATTAATGACCAGAAGCTCATGAGGGCGATCAACAAGCGCACCACGTCGATGGATGTGGACAGCGCGGGTCGTATCGGTCTTTCTGAGTCTCTCCGCAAGCAGGCGAACCTCGACCGCGAGGTCACGGTTGTGGGCAACTACGACCACCTTGAGGTTTGGGATCGCGCCGCGGCCGATGAGGACGATGACGATGAGGCCCTGCTGGACCTCTTCTTCTCGTAAGGGCAAGGCACGGGTAACGGATGGAGCGTGGGATCTTGACACAAGAATATCGGCATGAACCTGTCATGCTCGGCGAAGTGCTTGAGTCGCTGCGGCTAAAGAGCGGCTCCGTTGTCTGCGATTGCACCCTTGGCGGTGCCGGCCATTCGGTAAAGATGGCCGCGCAGGTGGGGGAGACGGGTCTTTTGCTCGGCGTCGATCAGGACGACATGGCCCTCGAGGCCGCTGGCGCCCGTCTGGACCGCGAGGTTCCCGGCGTTCCGCACCAGCTGCTGAAGGGCAACTTCGGCGACTTGGACGAGCTGCTTTGCTCGGCCGAGGTGCCCGGGGTCGATGGCTTCCTGTTCGATTTGGGCGTTTCGTCACCGCAACTCGATATCCCTGGCAGGGGCTTTTCGTATAACGAGGACGCCCCATTGGACATGCGGATGGATCCGGGTAATAACACCTTAAACGCAGCTGAGGTCATCAACACCTATAACGAACACGACCTCGCCCGGATTCTACGCGTCTACGGCGAAGAGAAGTTCGCCTCGCAGATCGCGCGCGAGATCGTGCGCCGCCGCGAGCAAGAACCGATCGAAACCACCGGCCAATTTGTCGAGATCATCAAGGCGGGTATCCCTGCTGCCGCTCGTCGGCATGGTGGACACCCGGCCAAGAAAAGTTTCCAGGCCATTCGCATCGAGGTCAATCACGAGCTCGATGTGCTCGAACGAGGACTTGATGCCGCCACCAGGTGGCTCAACCCGGGCGGACGTATCTGCGTCATCTCGTATCACTCGCTCGAGGACCGTATCGTAAAGAACCACTTTAAGGAGATGAGCCAGGGGTGCACGTGTCCACCGGAGATTCCGGTGTGCGTGTGCGGCAACGTGCCGATACTCAAGGTCATCACCCGCAAACCCTTGGTTGCCCAGCCTGATGAGGTTGAGCGCAACCCTCGGGCGAGATCAGCCAAAATCCGCGTGGCGCAGCGTCTGTAGGCGCGACCGCGCGATATTGGACCTCCCGCTCGCACCATAAACGAAGCTTAAACACACTACCAACGTACTCGGGATGGGAGGCGGCATATCATGGGCTACAACACTTCAAGCGCAGCACTCGCCTATGATATGAACGCCATGCCCGCCTATCGTGAGACGCCGCAGGCCCCCGTTGCTCCCCGTGAGCAGCGCGCGCCGCGCTTTGATGTCTACACGGGCGCGGGCCGTCAGGCAAACCAGGCGGTAAGCCCGGTTTTCATGAGCGTTCTTAAAACGTTTTGCATCATTGCGGCTATCTTCATGACGATCGGCGTCGCCCGCGTGGCGCTCGCCGGCGTCACGGCCCAGGTGCTCAACAGCAACGCCGAGCTTACCAACACGCTCGAAAAAGCGACCGATGAGAGCTCCGACCTGGAGGTCATGCATTCGGTCTATGGCGCCGACACGCGCATTCGCGACCTTGCGGGCGCTTATGGCATGGTGGAGCCCAGCGAGAGCGTTACACTTGACTTTTCGCAGGATGCAGCCGCGGGCGCCAACGCGACCGCGACCGCTCAGTAGCAAGACGGTAGCTGAGTATGACAAATGACTATCGCCGCGGTTCCGATGGGGGCCGCGGTTCTGGACGTCCCTCGTCGCGGGGGCGTTCTGGTTATCAAGGAACGGGTCGGCAATCTTACAACGCCGGGCAGTCCCGTGGCAACGACCCGGCGTCGCGACTTCGCGGCTCGGGCGGCCCTCAAGTGCATAACACCAGGTCGCGCAAGAGTTCGTCGACCGAATGGCTCACAGGCGCGCCTCTGCCTCGCCGCAAAGCCGTCATGGGATTCATTGGGCTTGGCTTGGGCTTGGGCGTCTTTCGCCTTGCCGACTATCAAATTGTCGAAGCCGATAAACTGCGCGAGCGTGCCGATGCGCGCCGCCTGCTTGCGCAGACCCTCTATGCCAAACGTGGCACCATCTACGACCGCAACGGTAACGTGCTGGCGTCGTCGGTCGAATGTCGCAACATCGCCGTGAACCCGCAGCTTGTCGAGGATGTTGGCAAGACGGTGTCGGCGCTGGTCAAGGCAACTGGAATCGATAAAAAGACCTGCCGCAAGCTCGTCGAGTCCGATGGCACCTGGGTGTATATCAAGCGCCAAGTGGACGAAGACGATGCTGCGGCGCTGGAGAAGAAGAACCTGCCCGGCGTGCTTTTTGAGCAGGCTATGAAGCGCGTATATCCATACGGCAATCTGGCATCGCAGGTGCTGGGTGTAGTGAATGTGGACAACGACGGCTTGACGGGTCTCGAAAAGCAATACAACAAGCTTCTGACCGGCACGAACGGTTCTCTCGTACGCGAGCGCGCGAGGGACGGCAGCTATATCGCGGGCGGTGCCTATAAAAAGTTGGCCGCGGTCGACGGCGTTGATATCGTGACGACGCTCGACGTCAATATCCAGCGTGCGGCTGAGGATGCTCTGGCAGAGGCTGTCGAGAAGACAAAGGCCAAGAACGGCTCGGCTTTGGTCACCGACCCCACGACCGGTGAAATTCTCGCCGCCTGCTCGTACCCGACCTACGACCAGACCGATCTGGAGAACGCCAAGACTGAGGATATGAACCTGCGCCTGGTCACCGACGCCTACGAGCCCGGCTCGGTCTTTAAGACGCTCGTGGCGGGCGCCGGCTTCGACTTGGGCGTCGTGCGATCGAGTACGTCGTTTGAGGTGCCGGCGAGCATCAAGGTGGGCGACGATACCGTCACCGATGCCGACAAGCGCGACTACGCCATGACCATGGATGTGCGCGAGATGATGCGCCGTTCGTCCAACGTGGGCTTTGTCCTGGTGGGGCGCAAGATCGGTGCCGACGACTTTGCCGCCTATGTGGACAAGTGGGGCATCGGTCACAGCTCCGGCGTCGATTTTCCGGGCGAGAGCCTGGGTATCGTCAAGGAGCGTGACCAGTATGACGGCGCCACGCTGGGCTCGATGAGTTTTGGACAGGCACTGTCCGTCTCGCCGATAGAGATCGCACGTGCCGTGGGCGGCATCGCCAACGGCGGCGTGATGATGACCCCGCACTTCTATAAGTCCAGCAAAGGCGACGAGAAGGACTGGGGCGAAGGCGAGCGCGCGATTTCTGAGGATGCCGCATCCCAGGTGACATCGTGCATGCAGACGGTCGTGTCCGAGGGAACGGGCGTTGGCGGCGCGGTTGATGGCTATGACGTGGCGGGTAAGACCGGTACGGCCGAACGAGCCGACGAGAACGGCGGCTACCTCAAGGAGAATTACATGTCGTCCTTTATGGGCTTTGCACCGGCACAATCGCCCAAGGTGCTGTGCTATATCACGCTCGACGGAACGCCGAGCGGCTCAGATGCCGCTGCGGTGCCGTTCCAGTCCATTATGGCCAACGCACTCGACGTGCTGGGTATTCCGCACACGAGGTAGGGGGTTACAATCTTTGGGGCGTGGTTTGTTGTCCCATATGAGGGGTGTTCACATGCCCTGCACCACGCATGCGCGGCGCTGGGATACAATACGCCGATAGCATTATTAGGTTTACAGGGGAGCTGCAATGATAGAGATCGCCGTCAACAACCTCGCGGCCGCAACAGGGGCCCGAACCGTGACGGGAGAAGCCGATCGGGTATGCCGCGGGTGCGTTATCGACTCGCGCCAGGTCGAGGAAGGGACGATTTTCGTCGCCTTTCCCGGTGAAAATGTCGACGGCAATGATTTTGCTTCCCGTGCCGTCCGGTCGGGTGCCGGCGCCGTCGTGATGACGCGTGAGCCCGAGGCCGAGTTGGTCTCGCTGGCGCAGGACAAGGGCTGTGCCATCTTGCTGACCGATGATCCCGAGGAGTTTCTGCTGCGTTTGGCGCACACGTATCGCCTGGAGCTTGGCTGCTTGGTCGTTGGCATTACCGGTTCCATCGGTAAGACGACGACCAAGGACGTGCTCGCCGCTGTGCTCGCCAAGCGCTATCGTGTCTGGGCCACCAAGGGCAATTTCAATAACCTGATCGGCATGCCGCTCACGGTGCTTTCCGCTCCGGCCGATACCGAGGTCCTGGTGCTCGAGATGGGCATGAACCATTTCCACGAGATTGAGCGCCTGTCCCAGTCCGCCAATCCCAACCTTGCCATCGTGAGCAAGATTGGTACCTCTCATATCGGCATTTTGGGTAGCCGCGAGAACATCGCCCGCGCTAAGGCCGAGATTGTCCAGGGTATGTGCGCCGCCGGCGACTTCTTGCCGCTGCTGGTTTTGGGCGGCGAGGACGACTTTACACCGTTCATTCGCGATACGTTCGCCCAGCCTGCTGGTATCGACGTGATGCTGGCCGGCGTCTCGGACGATGATGAGGTCCGTGCTCGCGACATTCGTGTTGATGACGAGGGCCGTCCGGTCTTTACGCTCGATTTTGGTCAGGGCGAGACGATCGATACCATGCTTGCCATCCCCGGCGTACAGTCCGTTCCTAATGCCGTTAAGGCCGCCGCGGTTGCCTATCGCTTGGGCGTGACGCCCGAGCAGATAGATGTTGCCTTTAGGGGCCTCACGATCACCGGTCACCGCCAGGAGATCAAGCGCGCCAAGAGCGGTGCCCGCGTCATCGACGATTCCTATAACGCCAGCGCCGAATCCATGGCTGCTGGCCTCGATCTGCTGTGCTCGCTTTCGTGCACGGGGTCTCGCATGGCGATCCTGGGCGAGATGGGCGAGATGGGCGATGAGGCTCCTCGCATGCATGAGCTCGTGGGCGCCTATGCCGCCGCCAAGAAGCTCGACATGCTGGCGTGCGTGGGTGGTGAGCTGGCCCAGCTTATGGCCGATGCCGCGCGCATGATGGGCATGGACGAGGACCGCATCCAGGTGTTCTCCGATTATCAGCAGGTGCTCGACCGCATGGGCGGCGCGCTTGAAAAACATGATGTTGTACTGGTCAAGGGTTCCCGCTTTGTTGAGCTCGACCGCTTTGTGGAAGGTGTGTGCTAGCCCATGTTCGGCAATCCCTCGTATCCAACGTATCAGGCTTTTTTGGGGCTTGGCATCGCCGCCGCCATTGCGCTGCTGCTCATGCCGTGGTGGATCAAGCTGCTCAAGGTCGAGGGTATCGGCCAGCAGGTTCGTGCCGACGGCCCCAAGCGTCATTTGGTTAAGCAGGGAACGCCCACCATGGGTGGTGTTGTCATCCTCGTCGCGATCTCGCTGACCTGCCTGCTGATGGGCAAGCTCACCACCGAGCTCGTGCTCGTGCTCCTCGCCACGCTGGCGACCGGCGTGCTGGGCCTGATCGACGACCTGACCTCCGTTACGCATGGGCGCTCGCTCGGTCTGACGCCTCATGCCAAGATGATCGGCCTAACCATTATCTGTGTCACCTTTACGGTACTTGCCGTCAACTGGTGCGGCGTCGCCCCCGAGATTCGTTTTCCCGGCGGCCTGACGATTGACCTCGGTGTTCTTTCGACCACCATCTGCGGCCTTTCGTTCCCGTGGCTCTACATTGTCTTTTGCTGGCTGATGATCGCCGGTCTTTCTAATGCCGTGAACCTGACCGATGGCCTTGACGGTCTTGCTGGCGGCACCTCCATGATTGCCATGCTCGCCATGGCTGCCATGGCGTTTTTGCACGGAGACGTGAACCTGTCCATCTTCTGCACCGCGTGTGCCGGTGCCTGCTTGGGCTTTCTGTGGTTCAACTGCTATCCGGCGAGCATCTTTATGGGCGATACCGGCTCGCTTGCCCTGGGCGCCGCGTTTGCCTGCACGTCCATCATGACCAACACCGAGGTCGTCTCCCTCATCATCGGCGGCCTGTTTATCGTTGAGACCCTGTCGGTCATGATTCAGGTTGTCTACTTCCACTTTACGCACAAGCGCGTCTTCCTTATGGCGCCCATCCATCATCATTTCGAAAAGAAGGGCTGGGCCGAGACCAAGGTCGTCATCCGTTTTTGGATTATCGCTGCGGCCTTTGGTGCCGTTGGCCTTGCTTTGTTCTTCCAGTTGGGATAGTGGTCTTTCATGCCTCTTGCTGATGTCTTTAGCCTGCTCGTTTTGGGTCAGGGCAAATCCGGTCTCGATGTCGCCCGCTGGGCGCTGGCACATCCCGAGCGCGTAAGCGCCGTTACCGTGTATGGCGGCGGCACCTCTGAGCCCAATGACGCCACGCGTGCGCTCGAGGCTGCTGGTGCGTCGTTTGTCTATGGGACCGAACAGGTCGAGGGCGCCTATGACGTATGCGTGACGTGCCCGGGCATCTCGGAGTTCTCGGGCTTCTTTAAGGCCGGGCGCGAGCATGCCGCCCAGATTATGGGTGAGCCCGAGTTTGCCTATCGCCTGTCGCCCGATAACTGGATTGCCATCACGGGTACCAACGGCAAGACGACCACCACGTCGCTGACTGATTATCTGCTCAAGGCTGCCGGTGAGGCCAGCGTAGCCGTCGGCAACATTGGCGAGCCGCCGGTCAACGAGATTGACGGACGAGCCCACAACGAGTGGTTTGTGGCTGAGCTCTCGAGCTATCAGATTGCTACGACCACCGAGCTCCACCCTCGCGTGGCGGTGCTGCTCAACATCACGCCCGACCACTTGGGCTGGCATAAGAGCCATAAGAACTACGCGCTTGCCAAGGTCAAACTGTTTGACAATATGGTCGATGACGATCTGGCGGTTGTCGACGTCGAAGACGCCGGCATTCACGAGTTCGATGAGTACATCTACACGCCGGGTCGTCGCATCTGCAAGGTCGCTTTTGACGAGCCCGAGGGCGAGGATGCCGCCTTTGTGCGCGACGGCAAGATGGTCGTGCGCCTGAAGGGCGTCGAGACTCAGCTTGTCGCCCCGTCCGAGCTCAAGATTTCGGGCCATCACAATGTTATCAATGCCCTGTGCGCTGCCACGGCTGCCCTGGCGGTCGGTGCCGATGTCGATGGTGTCTGCCGCGGTCTGGCCTCGTTCCAGCCGCTCGAGCACCGCGTGGAGCCGTGTGGCGAGATTGACGGCGTGCGCTACGTCAACGATTCCAAGGCGACCAACACCGATGCGGTCGAGAAGGCGCTGACGGCATTTCCCGATGACGACGTGATCTTGCTGCTCGGCGGCCACGATAAGGGCACGCCGCTCACGGACTTCGCGCGCGTTGTTATGGATAACGTACGCTCGGTCGTCTGCTTTGGCGATGCGCGCGAGCGTTTCACCGCCGCTATGGACGAGGCCGATGTCGATGGCGATGTGGATATCGCCCAGGCGGATGACCTGCGCGATGCCGTGGACGTTGCCCGTTCGTTGTCGAGCCGTGGTGACGTGATCTTACTTTCTCCTGCCTGCTCTTCGTTCGATGAGTTCTCGGGCTATGAGGAGCGCGGCCGCGTGTTTAAGGACTATGTGGCCCAGCTTGCCGCTGCGGCGAAATCGCAAATGGAATAGGGGTTGCCGGTGAGAGAGGAGAGCCCCCGACAAGGTATGAGGAGGCCCGACTCGGACCGTGCTTCCTCGCGGCGCAGCACACCGCGTTCCGGTCGCGGCGGGCAGTCGTTTAGCGAACGCTATATTGCCGGCGTTCCCGCCCGTATCATGCGCCCCCGTTTGATATTCATGGCCTGCTTGTTTACCTTGGTATGCTTTGGCCTGCTGATGGTGTACTCGGCGTCTTCGGTCGAGGCGCTGCACGAGAATGGCTCGGCGACGTTTTTTCTGGGTCGACAGGCCGCGTTTGCTGTGGTCGGTGTTCTAGCGCTGATTGCCATCGTGCGCGTTTTGCCGGACAGCTGGTTTGGGGAGGATGTGCTCAGGATCTTCCTTATCGGCATGATAGGGCTACTGCTTCTGGTGTTCTTGGTGGGCAGCGGCAGCCGTGGCGCCACGCGCTGGCTCAACATCGCCGGTATTCAGTTCCAGCCTTCCGAGTTTTTAAAGCCATTTGCCATTGCGTATTCGGCCATCATGCTTGATCGCTTCTTTTCGCCCGGTGGCAACATCAACGAATTCCTTCGCAAGATGGGCATCTACTTGGGCATTTCGCTCTTTCTGATCTTTATCCAGCCCGATTTCGGTACTGTCCTGATCATCCTGTTGACCCTCATGTGCATGGCGTTGTTTGCGGGTCTCGACCCCAGATTTATCATCGGCGTGCTAATCTTCGGCATTCTCGTGATCGTGATTGCGCTTGTTGCAGAGCCGTACCGTATGGTGCGTATTCAGGTTGCCTTGAACCCTTGGGCCGACGAGTATGGTGACGGCTATCAGGCCACGCTTGCCATCATGGCCTTTGCCTCGGGCGGTCTGTTCGGCCGTGGCATCGGCAACTCAACCATGAAGTACTCGTATCTGCCCGAGGCGCACAATGACTACATCCTGGCCATCATTGGCGAGGAAGTCGGTTTTGTCGGAACCGTGCTGTTCTTCTTGGTGTTTGCGATGCTGATCTATTCGGCGTTTCGCATTGCCGAGCAGGCGACCGATCGTCGGGGCGCGCTTATGGCGTCTGGCTCCGCGGTCATTCTCGCGGTGCAGTTTTTGATTAACGCGTTGGGCATCCTCAACGTGTTTCCCATGACGGGCAAGCCGTTGCCGTTTATTAGCTACGGCGGTTCGTCGATTATTGTGTCGCTTATGCTTGCCGGGTTGATCCTGCGCGTTTCGTACGAGAGCGCCCGTCGCGATGAGTACGACCGTCGCCGCGAGAGCTTTGCCGTTATGGATGAGAGTACCGCCGGCGTGCCCCACGTGCGCGGCGAGCGATCTTCGCGTAACGGTTTTACCGTCCTGGATGGCTCTGCGACCGAGCCGGCAGCCCGCCCGCGTCAGCGAACGGCGCCGCAAGGTCGTCCTCAGCGCCCCAGCCCTCGTAACGCGGGCGGCGGATATAATCGAATCGATTTGAACTCGGACCCGTCGGCGCGTCTGCGCACCGACGACCAGGGACCGCGTGTACGAAGGGACTACCATGACCGATAAGATGACCGTTGCTATTGCAGCCGGCGGCACGGCAGGACACATCAACCCCGCGCTCGCCTTGGCCGAAGAGCTGCGTGATCGTGGCCACCACGTTGTGTTCGTGGGCCAGTCGCGCAAACTCGAGGGTCGTCTGGTCCCCGAGGCTGGGTTTGATTTTGTGCCCATTACGGTCACGGGCTTCGACCGCTCCCGTCCTTGGACGGCGCTGACCTCGCTATGGCGTGTCAACAAGGCCAAGCGTGCGCTCGCCAGTTATTTCTCAAAGGTCGGCAAGCCCGATGCCGCCATCGGTTTTGGTGCCTATGTCGAGGTTCCGCTGCTGGGGTGGTGCAAGGGCGCGGGCGTTCCGTATCTGCTGCATGAGCAGAACTCTGTTCCGGGCCTGGCCAATAAGATGATGAACTCCCACGCCGCCCGCGTGTGCATCTCGGTGCCGGCAGCGCGCTCGGTCTTTGAACGCGAAGGTGACCCTGACCACGTGCTCATGACCGGCAACCCCGTACGTCGCTCGGTGATCGAGGGCGATCGCGCTCGCGGCCGCAAGGCACTTGGCGTTCCCGAGGACGCTACGCTGCTGCTCGTCTTTGGCGGTTCACTTGGCGCCCAGCACCTCAACGAGCGCGTGGTCTCGCTCAAAAACGAGCTGCTTTCGCGCAAGAACCTCTATGTGTTGCATTCGACGGGTGCCGACGGCTTTGAGGAGACCGAGCGCGCTTTGGCGCTGACGCCCGAGGAGGCGAAGCGTTACCGCGTCCAGCCTTACATCGACAACATGGGCGATATGCTGGCTGCTGCCGATTTGGCGCTCTCGCGTTCGGGTGCATCGAGCGTGGCCGAGATTGCTGCGCTCGCCGTGCCCTCGGTGCTCGTGCCGTATCCGCATGCGACGGCCGACCACCAAACCACCAATGCCCGTTATCTAGTCGACGCCGGGGCCGGTGTGCTCTGCGCCGATGCCGATATCGACAGTTCTGCCTTTGCCGATGAGCTGCTGCACCTGGTCGATGACGCGGCGGCGCGCGACGCCATGCGTCAGGCGGCGCGTGGTCTGGCTCAAGATAGGGCCGCCGCTCTTCTGGCGGATGCGGTAGAGGGTTTGCGTTAGTTAGACGGGATATCGTCGGTCGCCCTCGCGCTGATGCGGTAGGTGCGGTACAGTTAACGGGTTACAGGCAGTGTTTACGCAAGGAGTACACGAGCACATGGCTGATTCCCAGACTGCAACCTCCGCGCCCGAGTTTAAGAGCGCCCACTTTATCGGTATCGGCGGCGCCGGCATGAGCGGCATCGCCCTCGTTCTGCACGAGCGCGGTTATACCGTTACCGGCTCTGACCTTAAGACGTCACGTTATATCCGCCAGCTTACGCGCGCTGGTGTGAAGGTGCATGTGGGCCATGAGGCCGCCACGATCGACGAGGTCAAGCCCGACGTGGTTGTTGTCTCCACCGCTATTCCGGAGTCCAACCCTGAACTCGTGCGCGCTCGCGAGCTTGGTATTCCCGTGTGGCCCCGTGCCAAGATGCTCTCTGCTTTGGGCCACGGCTACACCACCGTCGCTGTTGCCGGCACGCATGGCAAGACCACCACGTCTTCGATGTGCGCAACCATGCTCGACCGCATGGGTCTGGATCCGAGCTTCTTGATCGGTGGCATCGTCGAGGGCTATGACACGAACGGCAAGAACGGCTCGGGCGACTATTTTGTCGCCGAGGCCGACGAGTCCGACAGCTCCTTCCTGTTCCTGAACCCCAACGTAGTCATTGTGACCAACGTCGAGGCCGACCACCTCGATCACTATTCGGGTATCGAGGAGATCGAGGCGACTTTCGCCAAATTCATGAGCCTGGTGGGCGAGGACGGCACCGTCATCGTCTGCGGCGAGGACCCGCATCTGGTCGAGCTCGCCAAGTCGACGGGCCGTCACGTGCTTTCCTACGGCTTTGCCGAGAGCAACGACATCGTCTGCATGCACCCGGATGTCAAGGGTATCCAGAGTGACTTTATCGTTCGCTTTGAGGACGGCACTGAACATGCTGTAGAGATCAAGAGCAATCCCGGTCGCCACAACATGCTCAACGCCACGGCGGTGCTCACCGTCGCCCATGTCCTGGGCCTTGACATCGACGCCGCCGCCAAGGCGCTCTCGAGCTTTGAGGGCGTCCGTCGTCGCTTTACCCACGTGGGCGATATCGATGGCATCACCGTGGTCGATGATTACGGCCATCACCCCACCGAGATCAAGGCGACGCTTGCCGCCGCTTCGTCGCTGGGCTACAAGCACGTCGACGTCGTGTTCCAGCCGCACCGCTATTCGCGCTTGCAGGCCCTGTGCGACGACTTTGCCGATGCATTTGCCAATGCCGATAAACTGCTGCTGATTGATGTGTTCTCGGCTGGCGAGATGCCCATTCCGGGCGTCACCTCTAAGATGCTCGCCGATACCGTGCGCGCCAAGCATCCTGGCAAGGAGGTCGTGTACTGCTCCAGCCGTCTTGAGCTCAATCAGGAGCTCGAGCAGATGGTGGGCGAGGGCGACCTGCTGCTCACTATGGGTGCCGGTGACGTTACGACCGTCGGTCCCGAGTTCATTGAGTATCTGACTGCCAAGAAAGACGCTTAAGTCTAATGGGTCTGTTTAACGCCGTCATGGCGCTCTCGGGCATGATCGACACGGATGTGATCGAGGACGAGCGCCTTGCGCGTCATACGAGCTATCGTATCGGCGGCAAGGCCGACCTCTTTGTGACGTGCCATAGCTATCATGCCCTTCGCCGCGCCGTGGCGGTGCTCGATCGCGAGCAGGTGCCGTGGGTCATCATCGGCAAGGGCTCCAATCTGCTGGTTGCCGATGGCGGTTATCGCGGCGCCGTCATTTCGCTCGGACGTGAGTTTCAGCGCACGGTTGTTGCCGATGACGGTTGTACGCTGACGGTCGGTGCGGGCGTGATGTTCGCGCGCCTGGTCAACGATGCCCTGTCGCGTAGCCTCTCGGGCCTTGAGTTTGCCGTTGGCATCCCTGGTTCGGTCGGCGGTGCGATATCTATGAATGCCGGCACACGGACCGAGTGGATTGGCTCGCTGGTTGAGGATGTCGTAACGTTTGACCCGGCATCCGGTATCAAGCATTATGCGGGGTCCGAGATCACTTGGGGCTACCGCGAATGTAGCCTTCCCCGCAATGAGATCATCCTCGAGTGCGTGCTCAAGCTTAAACCGGCGCCCAAGGCCGACATTCGCGAGCGCATGGAACGGTACCTGACGAGGCGCAAGCGTACGCAGCCCATGGGTCGCGCGTCCTGCGGGTCGGTCTTTCGTAACCCGCCCGATGCGAGTGTGGGTAAGCTTATCGAGGATTGTGGATTAAAGGGTTTTTCGATTGGCGGCGCGGAAGTTTCGCCCGTTCACGCTAATTTTATCGTTAATAACGGAACTGCCTCGGCCGATGACGTTGCCGCGGTTATCAGACATGTGCACGGAAAGGTGAGGGAGGCGTATGGCATCGAGCTCAGACCGGAAGTTAAATTCCTCGGCTTCTAGAGCATCGAAACCCACCTTCCGCCGCGCCGGAGGGCGTTCCGGCGCGCCTGCCAAACCTCAACGCAATACCGTCGCGCACTCTAAGTCTGTCGGGCATGCTCGACAGGCCAGTCGTCCGGTCGTCGGCTCGCAGCTCGGTAATCGTCCGGCCGCAAAAAAGTCCTCGCGTCCCTCGGTGACGTCAAAGCCTGTTATGGGCGCCAAGCCTGCCCGTCCCATGGCAACTCCTAAGCCCTCGACGGGAACTAAAGCGCCGCGTCCGGGTCGCACGCTGGGCGCATCGAAACCGCGCTCGCTGACATCGGTGCCGGCTACCGCCAAGAAGCCTTCGGGTAAAAAAGGCGTCAACCCGTTGTCTTCACTTGGAGCGATGGTAAATAAAACATCAGACGCCGCTTCTGTCGTTACAGGCAAAGGCAAAATCGTGGGCGGCGTTCTGGCCGTCTTGGCCGTGCTCGTCGTCGTTGCCATCGTGGTGATTAACTCTGGATTGTTTACCGCCACTGATATTCAGATTCAAGGCAGCGAGCATGTGACGAAGCACGATGCTATCCAGCTGATCGATTTGCCCGAGGGGACGTCGCTTTTTAACGTCGATCCCGACCAGATTACCGAGGATCTCAAGCAGAACCCGTGGGTCTCGGGTGTGGATGTCCAGCGTCAGTTCCCGCATACGCTCATCATTACGCCTATGGAGCGCAAGGTCATCGCAATTGCCTATATCAGCTCCGATGACCTTGCCTGGGCCATTGGGGATGATGACACCTGGATCGCCCCGCTGTCGACGTCGGTCGAAGTTGACGACCAGGGCAACGTCATCACGACGGGGCAGGGCTCAAATACCCTGACCGGCATTGATGCCGCACTGGCGCTCGCTAAGCACTATGGCGCGGTGTTGTTGACTGATGTCTCGGCGGATGTCGCTCCGGTTTCCGGCCAGGCGGTGAGCTCCAAGGCCGTTAAGGCCGGCCTGGATTATGTGCGTGGTTTTTCGAGCGAGTTCTTGGGACAAGTCAAGGATATTTCCACGCCTTCGGTCGAAGCCATCTCGACAAACCTCAATAACGGCATTGAAGTGTCGCTGGGCGATTCGGACGATATCGCCAAGAAGGAACGCGTAGTCACCAAGTTGCTTTCGCAGGTAGAGGGCGTAACGTATATCAATGTGCGCTCTCCGGGCAACTACACATTTAGGAATGCTCCGACCTCGTAGCGCTGGTTGATGCTTTGTTGAGGGGCCATACCACGCCGTTTATCTGGTTTGTTTGGTTTTCACGGTCAATTATTTGACTGATACGTTCATAATGTGCAACCATAATACGGTTTACCTTTGCATTTACTTTCAACCTGAAGGTTAATGTGCGCAGGGGTCGACCCATGCTATGGCTATAACCTTTGTTCGGAGGACCGACATGCACGAGACAGAGATCAACAACTACCTTGCCGTCATTAAGGTGGTCGGCGTCGGCGGCGGCGGTACCAACGCGGTCAATCGAATGATCGAAGAGGGCATCCGCGGCGTCGAGTTTGTTGCCATCAACACCGATGCTCAGGCACTCGCGATCTCTGATGCCGATATCAAGGTGCACATCGGCACCGACCTTACCCGCGGCCTGGGCGCCGGCGCCAACCCCGAGGTTGGCCGCAAGGCTGCCGATGAGTCCCGCGACGACATTGCCGAGGCGCTTGCTGGCGCCGACATGGTCTTCATCACCTGCGGCGAGGGCGGTGGCACCGGTACCGGCGCTGCTCCCATCGTTGCCGATATCGCGATGAACGAGGTCGGTGCACTGACCGTCGCCGTCGTGACCAAGCCCTTCACCTTCGAGGGCCGCAAGCGCAAGAAGAGCGCCGAGGAGGGCATTAAGACCCTCTCCGATTGCGTCGACACCATGATTGTCATCCCTAACGATAAGCTGCTCGACATCGCCGAGAAGAAGACTACCATGCTCGAGGCCTTCGCGATTGCCGATGGCGTCCTTTCCCAGGGCACCCAGGGCATCACCGACCTCATCACCGTCCCCGGTATCATCAACCTGGACTTCGCCGATGTTAAGACCATCATGAAGCAGGCCGGTACCGCCATGATGGGTATCGGTACCTCTTCTGGGGATACCCGTGCCGTCGACGCAGCCCAGCAGGCCATCTCCAGCCCGCTGCTCGAGAGCTCCATCGATGGTGCCACACGCGTGCTGCTCTCCATCGCCGGTTCCAAGGACCTGGGCATCCAGGAGATCAGCGACGCCGCCGACGTTGTCGCCAATGCCGTCGACCCCGAGGCCAACATCATCTTCGGTACCGTTGTCGACGAGTCCCTGGGCGATCAGGTGCGTATCACCGTCATCGCTACGGGCTTCTCCGACTCCAACGTCAATCGTCAGGACGAGCTCTTTGCCGCTCAGCAGTCTCAGAGCAAGGCCGCTGCTTCCGCTGAGCCGCAGCGCACCGCTCCGGCCACCAGCCCGGCTCAGGCCGCTCCGACCCGCAACGTCGGTGGTACCGAGCTTCCTAACTTCGGCAACGATCAGTTCGAGCTTCCCGACTTCCTGAAGCGCGGTAGCTTCTAAGTCGTTCTTTGCATTGTTGTGCACAGGGGCGTGTCCGTATGGACGCGCCCTTTTTATTTCGACTTTGTAAACTAGAACCTCCAATCTCTTTACGTTCCCTTTACGATTGCCTCCAGCGCAGCAGGTATCCTTTTAGAGAAGTATGACAGCCGTATAAACGCGGGCTGTAGCGGCGATGCCGCGGTACTTGTGTTATTAGGAGGCTTTAGTATGGCAGCACGTGCGGACAACGTTTCGCGTGTCGACCATGATGGAGTTACGTTGGTGGAAGGCGCGACATCCGATGTTCGCTTTGCCTTCACCGAGCGCGCCGGTGGTGTTTCCGAAGATGCGTACTCCTCACTCAACTTGGGCTCGCATGTTGGCGATGACCCCTTTGCTGTTCAAGAAAATCGTCGTCGCGCGCTCGAGGCTATGGGTGCCGCCGAGTGCGAGCACAACCTGCTCGTTCCCAATCAGGTCCATGGTGACCATATCGTTGCGGTGACCTCGAACGGCGCCGATGACCTTGAGGACGTCCGCGAGCAGATTGCCGAGGGCTGCGATGCCATCGTCTGTACGGCGCATAACGTGCCCGTGCTGCTCTGCTTTGCCGACTGCGTTCCCGTGGTGCTGGTGGCCCCTGGCGGATTTGCCGTGGTGCACTCCGGTTGGAAAGGTACGATTGCACGTATTTCCGCCAAGGCGTGCCAGGCGCTTTGCGATGCTGCCGGCTGCGATGCGAGCGACGTTTCCGCCTATATCGGCCCCCATATCTTGGGTGACGAATATGAAGTATCCCAGGAGCTCATGGATCGCTTTGCCGCCGAGTTCTCTTGCATCGATGCGAGTACCTCTCGCATGCTCGATCTTTCCGCTGCCATTCGCGAGGCGCTGGTAGATGTCGGTGTCGACGCGGATAATATCGTGGATACCCAGCTTTCGACCGTGCGTCAGAACGACCGCTTTTATTCCTACCGTAACGAGGGCGGCACCTGTGGGCGCCATGCTGCGATCGGCGTGATGCTATGAGAAAGATCGTATCGGTCCTGAGCGCCGCTGTGCTTACACTTACGCTGTGCGCCTGTTCTTCGGGATCTTCTACCTCTTCCATTACCGTCGCTGGCTCCACGACCTGCCTTCCTATCGCCGAGATTGCGGCCGAGGGCTTTAAGGAGGAGACCGGCATCGACGTGCTCGTTTCCGGTTTGGGTTCTTCCGCTGGCATCGAGGCCGTCAGCGCCGGCACGGCCGATATCGCCAGCTCCTCCCGTGGACTCAATGCCGACGAACAGGATCTGGGCCTGACTCCCATCGTCATTGCCCACGACGGTATCGCGGTCATCGTGAACGACGATAACCCGGTCGATAACCTCTCGACCGAGCAGCTCCGCGATATTTACGCCGGCAAGATCACCAACTGGAAAGAGGTCGGTGGCGAGGACCTGAGGATTCAGGTCATCAACCGAGACGAGGCGTCCGGTACGCGCGAGGCCTTCCGTACCATCGTGATGGACGGCACGCCGTTCGATCGCCGCTCGGCTGTTCTTTCGGGTACGGGCCAGGTACGCGACGTGGTATCTCGTTCGCGCGGTGCCATTGGCTACATTTCGCTGGGCTTCGTCGATAGCCTCAACGCCAAGACCTCGGTCAAGGCCGTCTCGGTCAATCATGTCGAGGCGTCCGAGAAGACGGTCGCGAGCGGCGGCTATCCCATCTCGCGCGACCTTTACTTCTTTGTTAAGGGTGCGCCTTCGCAGCAGGCGCAGGATTACATCGACTACGTGACGTCCGAAAAGATGGACAAGCAGATTCGCGAGGCGGGCTTTATCCCCGTCACCAACGACGAGAAGGGGAGTGAGTAGCATGGAAGCACAGGAAAACTCCCAGACTGAGCAGAATGCTCAGGCGCCTAAGAAGCGCGAGCTGGCGCTCGTATCGCGCAGCACCTATATCAAGGAGAAGGCGCTGCAGTGGATCTTCTTTGCCTGCGCGTTTTTGGCGGTCGTCACCGTCATCCTGATTTTTGTCTTTACCACGTACTCGGCGCTGCCCGTCTTTACCGACATCGGCCTGGCGGACTTCTTTAGCTTTACGTGGGCGCCCTCTGAGGGCCACTACGGCATCATGTCACTGCTTGCCGGCTCAGGTCTGGTGACCGTTGGCGCGCTCGCTATGGGCGTGCCGCTAGGTGTGGGTACGGCCGTGTACCTGGTCGAGATTGCCAGCAAGCGCGTGCGCAAGCTCATCAGCCCTGCCGTCGACCTGCTGGCCGGCATCCCTTCTATCATCTACGGCTTTTTCGGCATGATCATCATCCGCCCGTTTATCGCGCAACTGACCGGCGGTCTTGGTTTTGGCGCACTGACGGCGTGGTTCGTGCTCGCCATTATGATCGTGCCCACCATCACGACGCTTACCATCGATGCTCTCAATTCCATTCCCATGGGCATTCGCGAGGCATCGTATGCCATGGGCGCCACCAAGTGGCAGACCATCTATAAGGTCGTGCTACCTGCCGCTAAGCTGGGTATCGTGGATGCCATCGTGCTGGGTATGGGCCGTGCCATCGGCGAGACCATGGCCGTGCTCATGGTCGTGGGTAACGCCCCGGTTATTCCCGACAGCATTGCGAGCCCCATCTCGACGCTCACGAGCCAGATTGCGCTCGACATGAGCTATTCCTCGGGTCTGCACCGCTCAGCGCTGTTCGGCATGGGCGTGGTCCTGTTTATCATCTCCGCTACGCTGGTGGGCATCGTCCGTCTGATTTCCAAGAAGAAGAGGGGGTAGGCTATGTCCGATTCCGTTGACACGACGGTCGATACGACCTCGTCGCGCGAGCGCATCAAGCGTGCCCTTTCCCACGGCAAGAAGGGCCACATCAACAAGGACCTGTCCAACAAGATCATGCTTGGCGTGTTCCGTGCCGCGGCATACATCACCACGCTGGTGCTGGTCGCTATCATCGCCTACGTGGTCATTAACGGACTGCCGCATATCTCGCTCGACTTTATCTTCGGTTGGCCCCAGGGCGTCAACGCCGAGGGCGGAATTTGGCCCACGATCGTCTCGACCGTCTATGTGACGGCGCTCGCCATGCTTATCTGCACGCCGATCGCTGTGCTGGCAGCCGTCTATCTGGCCGAGTACGCCAAGCAGGGTAAGGTCGTCGAGCTCATTCGCTACGCCGCTGACGCTTTGGCCTCGGTGCCCTCCATCGTTATGGGCTTGTTTGGCTACGCCTTGTTTGTCGAGGCCATGGGCCTGGGTCTTTCGATGGTCTCTGCCGCTCTGGCACTCGCGCTCTTGATGCTTCCCATCGTCATGCGCACCACCGAAGAGGCCATTCGCGCCGTTCCGCGCTATATCCGTTGGGGCGCGTACGGCCTGGGCGCCACCAAGTGGCAGGTTGTCTCCAAGATCGTGCTTCCTTCTGCCTTTGGCCGTATTGCCACAGGCATCGTGCTTGCCATCGGCCGCGCCATCGGCGAGACCGCCGTGGTGCTCTACACCATGGGCCAAGCCATCAACCTGCCTATTTCGCCGCTCGATTCCGGCCGCCCCATGACGGTTCACCTGTACCTGCTTGCCAACGACGGCATCAACATGAACGCAGCCTACGGCACTGCGCTCTTGCTGATGGTGATCATTCTGGCCTTCAACCTGTTTGCGCGCTTCCTGTCGCGCAAACGTCGCTAGTTAAGGAGTCCCATGTCCGTTTATCAGTCCGCTCCCACGCTGGAGCAAGCGGCCATTACGGCCAAGGATTTCAACTTTTGGTACGGTGACTTTCATGCGCTGACGGGGCTCGACCTCAACATCGCCAAAAACGCCATCACCTCCTTCATTGGCCCTTCGGGCTGCGGCAAGTCGACGTTTTTGCGCTGCATCAACCGCATGAATGACCTGATCGAGGGCACGCGCGTCGAGGGCACCATGACGCTCGACGGCAACGATATCTATGCCGAGGGTGTCGACCCGGTCGACCTCCGTCGTCGCGTGGGCATGATCTTTCAGCAGCCCAACCCGTTTCCCAAATCCATCTACGAGAATGTCGCCTTTGGCCCTCGTCTGCAGGGCGTGACTAGCAAAAGCGACCTCGATGACATCGTGGAAGAATCGCTCAAGCGCGCCAACCTCTGGAAAGAGGTATCCAATCAGCTCAACAAGGATGGTTTGGCGCTCTCGGGCGGTCAGCAGCAGCGTCTGTGCATCGCGCGCGTGCTTGCGGTGCAACCCGATGTCCTTCTGATGGACGAGCCCTGCTCCGCCATCGACCCCACGTCCGTCTCTAAGGTCGAGGATCTGATGGCCGAGCTGGCGCCCGAGATGACGATCATCATCGTCACGCATTCAATGCAGCAGGCAGCTCGCATTAGCGACTACACCGCATTCTTCTTGCAGGAAGTTGCCGGCGAGCCCGCCACGCTCATCGAGTATGGTCAAACCGACGCGATCTTCACAAGCCCGGTAGATTCGCGGACGGAAGACTATATCACCGGCCGCTTTGGCTGATCGGTGCGACTAGTCCCAATCCGATCGGACCTGGTCCGGTGCGTATTCACTGTGCGGGCGGCATGACCGCACCCAACTGATTGGAGTGAACCATGCGCAAACTGTTTTCCCGTCAGCTCATCGAGGCCCGTCACGAGATGCTGAGCATCTACGAGGCCGTCGATCTGGCCCTCCACGATGCTGTGAAGGCCTATATGACCGACGACCGCAAGCTCGCCACCAAGACCAAGAAGCGCACGCTTTCGATTGACGCGCGCTGCGCCAACCTGGAGGCCGTCTGCTACAACCTGATCGCCACGCAGTCACCGGTCGCCTCCGACTTCCGCCTGCTTCAAACGATCATCTACGTCGACTTTAACCTGCAGCGCATGACCGATAAGGTCCGTCAGATCTGCCGCGCCACGCGTCATATGATCAAGGCCGACATCTCGCTGCCCCAGGAGCTCGTCGGTACGGTTGAGGCCGAGGCCGAAGCTGTTTACCAGGTGCTGGGCTCGTCGCTTTCTGCGCTCGTCACCAACGACATGTCCATCATCTGCAACCTGGCCGTCGAGGACGAGCCGGTGCATGCGGCGTACGAGAAGTTCTTCCGCACCTTTAACCGCATGGACACGGGCGATTTTATGGACGACGACAGCAACTATGACGACCTGCGTCGCGCCATCATGGTTTCGCGCTACCTCGATCGCATCGCTTCGATTTCCATCGATGCCGCCTGCCGTCTGACGTTCCTTTTGACCGGCCAGCGCATGACTGCCGGCGATATCGCCCGCACGGACGAGGACGAGCTCGAGAGCATGCGCGTGCCTTCGGGCGAGGGCGTCATCATGAGGCCCGCCGTCGATGCGCGCTACGTTGCCAAGGTGCCCGTTAACGAGGTCAGCGAGGGACTTCGCTACCTGCTCGATCATCTTGAGGACGAGGACGATGGCGAGGACGACGAGGAGTAGGTAATCCCGTTCGTCGAAAGATTGTAAATACCTAAGTGAGCGCGGCCTTGCACATGCGGGGCCGCGCTCTTGCGTTAGCATGGGACTACTTGTTTGGCTGTCAGCGGAGGCGATTGGCAATGGATAACTATTTGGACTTGATGCGCGCTCGCCGCGAGCAG